>JARFQY010000306.1 GCA_029287535.1 Filomicrobium sp. | reverse complement strand
TGTCCGGTCAAGTCCCATTGCACCCCTGCAAAAGAGCGCCGCCTCTCGCGATGGGAGCGTGAAGACATTCTGGAACGGGTCCAACGACGGCTGGAAGACAATCCCACCAAGATGTCGCTGCGCCGCGAAACGGTTGAACATCCCTTCGGCACCATCAAAGCCTGGAGGGGGGCCACACACTTCAAAATGAAGACCCTAAAGCACGTCGCCACTGAAATGGCGCTGCACGTGCTTGCCTATAACATGAAGCGGGTGATCGCGATCCTCGGTGTGCCAGGACTGATCGAGGCGCTCCAAGCCTTGTTGGCGTCCTACGCGGCCACGCTTCAAAGATTGGCCCGCTGGGCGCCACAGGCGCCTCTGGACAAAGATTGTCCGCAAATTGACCCGAGAACGCTTCACTCAGCCTCCTAAAGGCGGTCAACGGGCATCATCGCGCGTTATCACACGGCCTCTCCACTTAGCGGACTTTAAGCCGACGTTTTCTTGTTCAAGCGCCGAATGCTGTAAAGCATGCCACAGGCGGTGCAGCTCCGACAGAGCTGGACTGCTGGGTGGCATGCTCATGTTCAACAATTACTCACTGCTTCAATCATCGACTGCAACATGCCTGCAGGTGGTGGTTGCAGGCTTTCTAGCCAAAGCCTGACCGCCTTTACGTATTCAAGCACTCCAAACTGATAGGCAAGCCACCTGCAAACAGACGTTGCAATTACTCGGCCGAAATTCACTTCGCAGCTTCTATTTCAATCACGCGATATTTCTTGTCCCGACCAAGCTTGAGGGAAAAGTCAACCTTGTCACCGGCCTTCACGCTACCGAGGTCGACACGCTTGGTGACGGGAAGGTCCATGGTCATCGTTGGCCAGCCCAATTCTGGCATGGGTTCATGAGTGATGTTGATCATGCCCTTTTCGGCATCAACCGAATTGATCACGCCGACGCCGCTCGCTTCGTTGGCCTTGGGCATGGCACCATGGTCCATTTTGGAATGTTCCATCATCTTTTCGTCGGCCATCTTACCGTGGTCCATCATTTTTCCATGATCCATGGCTTTATCGTCCGCCAATGTGGCAGTTGCGAATCCTGCAGATAAAATCAGGACACTTGTTAGTGGAGTTCTCATTTGTCATCTCCCATTGTTGTGAGATAGTTCAGCGATGCTCCCATCAAAAGATGGGACGTTATTGGCTCATTCCGGGCGTTGTTGTGGTGACAAATCCCGTTAGAACCAAGACGAGGAAAGCAAACATCCATTCCAATCGTATCGATTGCCGGAGTCTTGCCGTGGCTACTATTGGCCTTTCTTCGATCATTCGTGTCAGACTGAGCTTGTTATAGGCGGCCAGAGACAGAATGATCGCAACACCAGTCAATTTTGCGAAGATAAGCCGCTGATACGCGTCAGTTGGCTCAACCCGCCATCCAACCAGTGACCCGAACACAGCCGCGCCTGCGATGATCACAATGGCCACGACGGGCACGGCAAGGCGGCCAAAGAGGTCAACGGTGTCAGACGTATCAAGGGTGCTGGCATTCACGGTTACAGCGGCAAGCGGCCAAAGCCCGCCGATCCACCAGTGCACCGATGCAATATGGGCCAACAACACCGCCGAAACCCACAGTGGCTGACTTGTGCCGGCCGTATGTCCTTCCAAGGCATAAGACGTCATGGCCAATACTGCGCCGAGTGCGGCAATCGCGTTTGTTTTGACTGCTGCGAGAAGGACCAGCAGGACCCCGACAATCCGGAGAAGTGCGGCCTGGCCGTTTGGCATCTCGAAGGCCATCCAGCGCATGTCCGGGCTGAAAGCGAGGTTCCAGTCTCCACCGGAGATGGCCAATTGGAAAAAGACATACCTCACCGATTCAATGAGCAGTATGATTGCGGCTCCAAGCTGGACCTGGCGCACGATAACGGGCTTAACTTGGCGAGCGGCATGCGGAAACGTGTGTGCGAACAGCACACTCCCGGCAGCCAGGATTGTTCCGAGATAGACGAAGACACGGAGGACCGCTGTCAGCATATCAGTGTCGAGGCTCATCGATGCTGAACCCTAGTCTGCAGAGACAGCAAAAGTAAACGCGCCGCTCATGACGTGACCGTCCCGCCCCACGCCGGTCCAGGTCACCTTGTAATCCCCGGCCTTGAGAGGTGGCACGGATAAAGTGACGTGTGATGTGAATGCTCTCGGGATGCGCGTAACTGCAATGCCGCCTGAGTCTTGTTCGGACTTGCGGGAAATCTTAGCCAGCGTGAGACGGAGATCGTCGGTAAACTTTAATTCAATCTGGTTCAGGCCTACCGCGACGGTCGCTCCATCTGCTGGGGTACTCTTATTCATTTCCGAATGTGCGATAGCATCGCTACCTGCCATCGCGATCAAAAGTGGTAGCGCGCCGATTTTCAATTGCCGCAACCATCCGCCGATTTTTTTCCCATTCATGTGTTTTGTTTCCTTCTGCTCATTTCCAGAAATCGTTGATCTGTTCCGTTTATTCCGCCGGCGCAGGGACAATGGTCCCGTCAGACATTGGCTCTGCCGTTTTGCGCCCCCGGTAATGGCGACCCTCCCAAATGAGATAGATGACGGGAATAACGATCAGCGTCAGAATTGTGGTTGAGGCCATCCCTCCAATCATTGGCAACGCAATCCGCCTCATAACGTCGGAGCCCAATCCTTCCGTAAGGAAGATCGGAGCCAGGGCCGCAACGATCACTAGGACCGTCATGAGCTTTGGTCGGACGCGTAGAACCGCACCGGCAACGATGGCTTCCTCCAACTCTCGGAATGTCTTTGGCGGATGCTCTCGGACCTGAAGGTCGATGTAGAGCAGCATCACCACGGCTGTTTCGACCGCGATACCGCCAAGCGCGATGAATCCGACGGCGACCGCCACCGACATGTTGTAGCCGGCGAGGTAGACCGCCCATAATCCACCGATCAGTCCGAACGGCAGCGAGGTCATGATCATGATCGTGCGGTCGAGTTTGCCGAAATGCAGCATCAGAAGGACAAAGATGATCAGCACGGCGGTCGGGATCGCGATTGCCAGCCGCTCGCTTGCCTCCTGCATCTGCTCGAACTGACCCGACCAGGCGATCGAATAGCCCGGCGGCAGATCAACGGTTCTTGAGATGGTTTCCTGGGCTTCAGCAACAAAACTGCCGATATCTCGATCCGCGATGTCGACGAACACCCATCCCGTCAATCGAGCGTTTTCCGACCGGATTAAGGGCGGGCCGTCGACCAGGACGATGTCAGCGAGTTCCGCCAGAGGGATATGCTGGCCACGTGGAGTCGGCACGAGGATCTCCGAGAGCTGGTCTGTGTTCTCCCGGAATGGGCGGTCGTAGCGCAGGATGATGTCGTAGCGTTCGCGACCCTGCACGCTCTCGGCAACCTTCATGCCGCCGAGTGCGGTTTGGATGACCCGCTGGAAGACGGCGAGGTCAATATTCCTTCGCGCGAGTTCGCGCCGATCGGGTCGAATCTCAATGTACTTGCCACCCTGCACGCGGTCGGCGAAGGCCGAGCGCGTACCAGGAACATCCTTCACGGCGCCCTCCACAGCCAATGCGACACGTTCGATGGTCTTGAGATCATCACCTGAGATCTTAATGCCAATGGGCGTGCGGATCCCGGTGGAGATCATGTCCATCCGGATCTTGATGGGGTAGCCCCAGGAATTGACGAGACCGGGGATTTTGGTGCGTTGGTCGAGTTCTGCGATGAGCTCCTTAGCCGTCAGGCCTTCGCGCCACTCTTCCTTGGGCTTTAGCTTGATCCAGGTCTCGATCATTGAGATCGGAGCCGGGTCGGTCGCGGTGTCCGCGCGCCCAAGCTTGCCGAACACGCGCTCGACTTCCGGCACTGTCTTGATGAGCCGGTTGGTCTGGGCCAGGATTTCTTTTGCCTTGGTGATCGAAACACCGGGAAGCGTCGTCGGCATGTAAAGGAGTTCACCCTCATACAAAGCGGGCATGAACTCCGCGCCGGTGCGTGTCACGGGGACGATGACCGAGGCCAGCGCGCCGAAGGTGAGCAGTATGACGATCCAGCGGGCCTTTAGAGACAGCCAAAGCAGCGGGCGGTAGGCGGCCACAAACACCCAGTTGATCGGGTTCTGCATCTCTTTAAGCACTTTGCCCCTGACGAGCCACACCATCAGGACGGGGACGAGCGTAACCGACAGGATCGATGCGAACGCCATAGCGTATGTCTTAGTGAACGCGAGTGGTGCAAACAAGCGATAGCTTTGTCCGGTGAGCGCAAAGACTGGCAGGAATGACACCGTGATGATCAGGAGCGAGAAAAAGAGCCCTGGCCCAACCTCCTTAGCGGCCACAAGCACGGCATCCCTGCGTTCTGCAGGCGTTGCCTCAGGCGGCATCATTGAGAGTTTTCGGTGTGCGTTCTCGACCATCACAATCGAGGCATCGACCATCGCCCCGATCGCGATAGCGATCCCACCGAGCGACATGATATTGGCCGTGATGCCCTGCTCGCCCATAACAATGAAGGCAGCAAGGACGCCGAGAGGTAAAGTGATAATCGCAACAAACGCTGAGCGCACATGAAGCAGGAAGATGAACGTGACAATCGCGACGACAATGCCCTCCTGGATGAGCTTTTTCGTCAGGTAGTTCACTGCGCCCTGGATAAGTGGCGCGCGGTCGTAGACCGTGACGATTTCGACACCATCCGGCAGCCCTTTCTGAAGAGAATTGATCTTCTCTTTAACTGCGTCGATCACGGTGAGCGCGTTCTCGCCAGACCGCATGACGATGATGCCGCTGACAACTTCACCCTGACCGTTCAACTCAGTCGCGCCGCGACGCAGCTGAGGCCCTTCGATGACGTTTGCTATATCGGAAAGCTGCACAGGTGTGCCGCCGCTCGAATAGACAACGACATCCTTCAAGTCCTGCAGCTTCTGCACGTAGCCCGTCGAGCGGATGATGAGCTCCGTTTCGGCCTGCTCGATAACGCGCCCGCCAACCTCACTCGACGCCGCTTGTACCGCCTCATGGATGCGCGATAGCGGGATGTTATAGGCGCGCAGTCGGTTCGGATCGACGAGCACCTGATATTCTTTGACAAAGCCTCCAACCGAGGCGACCTCTGAGACGCCGGGGACGGTCGCAAGTTCGAATTTCAGGAACCAATCCTGCAAGGTTCTCAGCTGAGCGAGATCCCTCCGCCCTGAGCGATCGACAAGTGCATACTGAAATACCCAACCAACTCCTGTTGCATCTGGCCCTATCTCGGGCGTCGCATTGGCCGGTAGTGAACTCGTGGCAGCCGACAAAGCTTCGATGACCCGCGAGCGAGCCCAGTACTGGTCCACATCATCTTCGAAGATCACGTAGACGAAGCTCGTTCCAAACAGGGAAAAGCCGCGGACGTCCTTTGTCTTCGGCAAACCCAGCAGACGAGTCGACAGCGGGTAAGTAACAAGATCCTCGACGATCTGCGGTGATTGGCCAGGGAACTCAGTTCGGATAATCACCTGCGTGTCGGTCAAGTCGGGAATGGCATCAAGAGGTGTTTTCTGAAGCGCCAACCACCCCATCACGACAAGCGCCAATGCGCCGATCAAAACAAGCAATTGGTTCTTAACAGACCAATCGATGACTTTGGCGACGCTAGATTGGGTAGGATCAGCGCCAAGATCGTGTGCAGACATGTCCAAGTTTTCCTTGTGATCCCAATGGCGCCGCTAGTGGTTATGTCCCGGCATCGCGCGACGAGCCGTCTCGGCTCCGTCATCCTGTTTCGACTGGGCGACCGCCTCTTGAGCGTTTGGGTTAGGCTTTGGCCAGGGTAAACTCTTCGAGTTCCCACGTCCGTAAGGATTGACCGGGCGTCCGGCTAACTGCACCCATTTGCGACCACTGTCCTGGTCGGCATACATCTCGACTTTCTTGTCGGCGTAATGCTGAGGCGCGCCGTCACGCATCCACGGCTCAAGGGCGAGGACGAGGTCCGCGAGCGCCGCCTGGATCTCGCTTTCGGCCTCGGCAATTTTGGCCTTTTCCAGAGCCTTGACGGCGTCTTCCATCACGAACGCCAGTTTCGAATGCTGAAACTGCGGCCAGAGAAGCGTTTTTATTTCAATGGCCGGATCGAGGAATTTGGGTTCGACTTCGTATCCGTCGACCAGCGCCTCGTGCAGGTAGAGGGCCGCATCGACCATATGGTCGATCATCGCGAATTGCCGGTCATCGAGTTTCAACAGGGCAAGTGGCAGTTGCAGCCGTTCAAGTTTCCTGAAGCTCTCGCGCAAGGCGCTTTCTGAATCGAGGAGAAATTGCCCCGAGACAACGATGTCCTCGCCAGGCGCTATTTCACCAGTAACTTCTGTCCAGCGGCCTGTGCTTAGTCCCGTCTTGACCGCTCGTGGCTCAAATCGTCCCTTGCCAAGAGATGCAATCACATGCCGGCCGCCACCGCTCTTCAGGATGGCCTCAGAGGGAACGGCGAGCCTTTGCTCGGTGCCAACTTCGAATGCGACATCGGCGTAGGCTCCGGGTCGCAGCTGTCCATCCTTATTATCTAGGACCAGACGCACTTGCCCTGTTCGCGTATCCTGGTCCACGGTCGGATAAACGTATTCAACCTTGGCGAAGGATTCGCGACCTGGGATGTTGGGGAATGTGACCCGAGCCGGCGTACCGGGCTTGATGAAGCTCAGGTCCTTTTCCGCGACCGACACCATGAGCCAGACCTGGTCATAGTTCTGGATCCGCGTCAGCATCGTGCCGCGTTTGACATAGCTGCCTGGGCGCAACTCGATCATGGCGACCGTTCCGTCGATCAGTGCGTAGAACGGAACGAACTCCATAACCTCGCGTGTTTTCTCCAGTCGCCTGATCACGCTGTCTTGCATCCCGAAGGCACGCAGGCGCGTCTTGATCGACTGGATCCGTTTCGGGTTTCGCGTTTTGAATCTGTCGAGATAATCGCGCTGCGTTACGATGAACTCGGGCGCGTACATCGTGAAGAGAAGGTCACCTTTCTTCACCTCATCACCTACGGCGCGAATTCTCAATTCTTCAATCCAGGCCTCTGTTCTAGCCGTCATTTCCGTCTGCATGCGCTCGTTTTCAGCCACAAGGCCGAAGCTGCGAATGATGCGCCCGAATCGCGTTTCCTCAGCCTTTGCGATACGCACGCCCATGGTCTGGAGCGTCTCGGGGGCCACCGTGATGGCCGTACGCTGCCCGCTGGCCGCAGCGCCAGTCTTGTCCCCGCCGGTTTCCAGCTTCACAAGGTCCATCCCGCAAATCGGGCACGTTCCAAAGGAGTCGGCGATATAGTGGGGATGCATCGGGCAGGTCCATTTGACCGCGCCATCATCCTTTGTATCCGCAGCGACAGCGGAGGGAACAAGCAACTCGGCCAACCCGCTTTTCAGCGACGAGGCTCCGTCCGGCTCAAGGCCTGAGAAGAATTTGAGAGGTGAGACGGGCCCGGCCACGAGCGCTGTAGACAGCATCAAGACTAATGGCAGCTGGCTGATCGGGCGGTTCATTCTCGGTGCTGTGTGCTTACACGTTTTGTTGCACATCGTGGTTGACCTCATGATCGTCATGGCTACGGCGAGAAAAGCCGTGCAGTTCTTTGTTCAATTGGGCGATGTCTTATTTTAATGCCCACAGGATCGCGTTAGGCGTTCTTATTCGCGGGTTTGGCTGCGAGTTCTGCAATGATCGGGCAGTCGTCATCGTCCTGCCCGGAACAGGCATCGACGAGCTTCTGCAGTGTCTCTGCGAGACCTTGAACCTCTTGTGCCTTGAGCTGCAATTCTTCGAGATGATGTGCCGCGAGGGCTTTCACCTCGCTCGTGTGCCGTTGCTCGTCGCTGTAAAGGCCGAGAAGCTTCCGGCAGTCCTCGATCGGGAACCCGAAGTCTCGCGCTCGTTTGAGGAACGACAGCCGTTCGATGTGTTCGGCAGAATAGTCGCGATAACCGTTCGGCTGTCGGTCGGCTACGACAAGTCCGATGTCCTCGTAGTAGCGGATTGTCTTCGCCGGAAGTCCGGTCTTTTCCGATGCATCGCCGATATTCATGGCTTTGATCCTCCAGCCTGCGAGAGAAATGCAGCGCAGTACGACCGGCTCGCAGAAGTGCGCGCACGGTATGCGGGGCTGACGCGAGATCTCAGGCGTCAGCTGGAGGATGGATCAAATACGGAGGCGATGGGTGCGCAGGAAAACCTGTTGCGCACCACTCAAGTTAGGAATCCAAACCTTACAAGGCGGACCTCGTGCAGCAAGATGCAGGGACTGCAGTAGGTTCAAAGTCAACCAATTCGGAGCGACTTTGTCAGGGTATGGGTAACTGGTCGCATCTTCGCAGGACGGTACCCGGAACTCTTGACCCTTTAGATAGTGATCTGGCAACGCCTTCAGGCAGACAATCAGACACTCGGTCGGGTTTACCGGTAAGACTGCGGCGTGATCATGATGGGCATGAGGGGGAGGCGCGGTGTGATGCTCTGCGTTCATGCCGTGGCTAGCATGAACAACGGTAACCGTACTCTTGAACACGGCCCGTGCAGACTGTAGCCCGCCCGTCGCGATAACGACGAGGGCAAGAGCGATTGACAGAATGTTGCGCACCGGACGGGGCATGCGTTGTGTGCCTCTAGAACTGTTCGTGACCGGGAGCCACGATAACCTTATGCAGCTTCCACCAAGTAGAAGGTCAAGCGAAAAATCTCTTAGTATGGTTGGGCATGAAAGCTTATCGTTCAGTCAACAGAAGTTCTGGACTAACCCAATTCGTGCCGTGTTGGCATAACCCGATCAGCGGCGGTATCGGCGCTGGCGCCCAATCCGTCTTGCCCGACCTGCCACTGTCACGGCGCGCGGGTCTCTCGGTTTGAGTTGATGCACTACAACGCCACGATCCATCTGGTCATCAAGCCAGCCCATGACTACATGACGAAATCCTAATGATGGTTTCTCGACTACAATCCAGAATAATACAGCCATTGGGATCCGGGTGACAAGCGTAGCGATCGTGTTCGCTATCGGACCAAGTTCCGGCATCGTGGCCACCATGCACTGCAGTGGCCAGGCGCGTATTGGATGGGCTCCTAGGACGGCAAGAAGCTTCACGGCAAACACCAGGGACATCCATCTCATCAAAACGGGGCCACCCAAGCGCTTCAGAACGGTTGCCGTTCAATCCGTAGTGACCAACTTTGCTCTCCGTCTGGCGCGCTGTCATTGATCACAATCGTCGCGTTCGCTTGACCGCATCAAAATGCGGAACATTCGTCTCCTTTCCACATTCGTCAAAAGACCAGTTCAGATCTGAGGCTTCCAGCAACTGGAATTCAGGCATCACTGCGTGTTGAATTCTGACTACCGCTTCCACTTGCTGGAAGGTCAACACGCATTGGCCAATATTGAACTGGTATCAACGCGTTTAAGCGCTCAGATGGAAAACCCGGTATGGAATCAACTTATAATGTGAGCTTGACATTCCACCTACCGGAAGCCGTACGAGATAAGCCGTTATGGGCCTGAGGTGAGAAAATGTCGAAAACGGAATGCCTGCACGATGCGCATGGCGATGACCAAGCGCCAACGTACGATCGTGCTAACGTGCACCCAGCACACGACGCAAAGGCAACCGATCCTGTTTGCGGGATGCACGTCAATGTGGTGACAGCCGAACACGTCGCGCACCATAACGGCCATAAAGTCTACTTCTGCTCCGTACGCTGTAAGGAAAAGTTCGAATCCGACCCCGAGATTTACGCCCATGCCCCCCCAGCGCCGGAAGCTATCTTGCCTCCAGCATCTGAACTGACCTACGCTTCGCTCCGGCCAGTCCATATGCTGGCCAATGGCGGCCGGATTCTAACTTAGACACTGGCACCGAGATTGGGGGCAGGCCATTCGCCAGTGGAAAAATAGATGAAGAGGAGCACAGAAAGCGACGCGATGCTCCGAATTATTGAGTATCGACAGTGACACTGCCCTCTTTGGAGTTCGCGTGCCCTTTAGAGGCTAATCGGGAGGTGATGGTTTCTGGGCATATGCGAAAGACCACGCCGTAGTGATACGGTTGAAGCTCTATAACGTCGACCAACGAGAATCCGGCTGGCTCGACAACGGCG
>JARFQY010000287.1 GCA_029287535.1 Filomicrobium sp. | reverse complement strand
CGCCACTCGAAGCGGGAGATATTGCGGATGTATCTTGACCGGGCCTACATGGGCGGAGGTGCCTTCGGAGTGGAGGCGGCGTCACAATTCTACTTCGGAAAGTCGGTCAAAGACCTCAGTCTGGCTGAATCGGCACTGATGGCCGGGCTTTTCAAGGCGCCAACGAAATACGCGCCACACGTCGATCTCGCCGCATCGCGCGCCCGTACGAATGAGGTCCTGTCGAATCTCGTGGAGGCGGGCTTCTACACCGCTGGACAGGTTCACAACGCCCGGCTTTTTCCAGCCCGCATCATCGAGCAAACGGACCCCGACAGCCCAGATTGGTTTCTTGATTGGGCGTTTGAGGAAGTTCAGCGCCTAGCGCGGGGCAAGGGCGAGTATATTCTCACCGCCCGCACGACCGTGGACTTGAAGTTGCAACGCGCAGCCGAAGAGGCGCTGGTCTCAACCATCAAAACTCAGGGGCGTTACAAACGCACACGGGCCGGGGCGCTCGTCTCGATGGAGCGCGATGGAGCCGTGCGTGCAATTGTCGGTGGGACGGACTATGGCCGCAGCCAGTTCAACCGTGCCACTTCGGCACGCCGGCAACCGGGGTCTTCTTTCAAACCTTACGTTTACGCGGTGGCGCTGGAATCGGGCATGCGTCCGAACACAACGGTGCGGGACCGATCACGCAGCTGCGGTCGCTGGTCGCCCAAGAACTACAATGGAAGTTACGGTAGCGGGCGGCGTGTGCCGCTGCAGTATGCGCTTGCCAAGTCCTACAACACCACCGCGGTTGAGCTGTCTTTGTCGCTGGGGCGCGACAAGGTGCTGGAAATGGTGAAGCGCCTCGGCGTTAACGGAATCCGCAAGACGTGTTCGATGGCGCTCGGCGACGGTGGCGTGACCGTCCTGGAACACACCGGCGGTTACGCAACCTTTGCAAACGACGGCAAGCTCGCAAAACCCTACGGCGTCCTTGAAATTGTAAATGCTCGCGGTGACCTCATTTATTCGCGGGAACGCGATGAGGAGCCGGCACCTCAGGTGGTCCCGCGCCGCGTTGCTCGCGACCTCAATAAGATGCTCTACCAAGTGACGCATGCGGGAACCGGTCGCCGCGCGCAGCTTGATTTCACGCATTCCGTTGGCAAGACCGGCACGAGTTCCAGTTATCGCGATGCCTGGTTCATGGGCTTCACCGGCAAGTACGTCACCGGCGTTTGGCTCGGCAACGACGATTTCCGGCCCACAGGGCGGGTCACAGGTGGCAGCCTGCCCGCACAAACTTGGCAGGCCTATAATTCGGTCGCTCACACCGATATGAACATCCCGACGATCCCTGGATTGTCGCCGCACCCAACGCAGATTGCCGAGACAGAGCGCCTGGCTTACCTGCGCCGAATGGAGCCGAACTTCGTGGAAGGTTCCACTCAGCGCGCTGCCTCGGCGAGCCTGCTGCCGGACAAAACGCGCAACGCCTTGCGCAAACTTGCAGCGACGTTGCGCAAAGCAAATGGCAAGGAGCCAGCTACGGATTTGGCGCCAAAACCGGCCACAACGAGCGAAAAGCCGGATCGGAGAGCTGGCCTTCGGCAGGGTACCGGCTCTCGGGGCCAGGGGAGGCTCGCACGATGACGCGCAACCTAGTCCAACGCGTGCAAACGGCTCGATGCGGACACCAATTCGCCACGTCAACCAGGGCAGAAAGCGCATATGTACTTCGTCCTGCATAAAGCAAAGAAGAGACTGCAGACGGTCATCATGAAGGTCTCCGACTGGGCGATCTTCATTGGCCTGGTGCTGATCGGGGGCATTGGTACCAGCTACTATATGGTGAGCGTTGGCAGCGCCTTGACGACACGTAGCGTTGGGCCTTGGCAGACTTGGACTCATGCTGGGCGCAGTGATGCCGACCCCTATACTCGAGCTCACTTTTCGAGATCCGGCACGCTCAATCTCACATCGGAAGTCGCGCAGACCTATCGGGCAAGCCGAGACAGCAAGGGCATGCGGCTTCATTCATCTTGCGTCTATGAGATCAAGGGCGAGCAGCTTGATGCCCGATGGTGGAGCATTACCGTTCTCGACGACCGTGGTGAGCTGATCACCAATCCAGCTAACAGATACTCTTTCACGAGCGATACCGTCGCGGTCTCGCAGGATGGATCCTTCAAAGTGACGCTGGCTCGGGACGCCCGCCCCGGCAATTGGTTGCCGACGGCAGGTGCGGGAGGACTTAGGGTTTCCATGACACTGTTGGAGCCAGACGCCGTTATCGAAGGGGATAGCGTTGCGGAGGCCGAGGAGATCGCTTTGCCATCGATTGATCAGGTGACCTGTCGATGAACCTACCGACGCTGAAAAGTTTGGACCCCATTCTGAAGTGGATCCGAGGGCTTCGCATCAATCTGCGCCTGGCGCTGGCGGCGGTATGCGCGATCGGCATTCTGCATGTGTGCGCAACGCTCGCCGCACCCATGCTGATGATGCGATCAGCTTACGACAGACTGACACCATTGCTGCCGCCAAATGAGGTGGTGGTGTTTCCGCCAGTGACCCCTCAAACGCAGCCCATTCCCTTCATGACACCCGATGTGCGCTATGCGATGTGCCGCTACGACACCACAGATGCACCGGTGCTTGTTTCAGCTCTGCTACCTGGTCCGGGCTGGTCGCTTGCTCTTCATACGCCTGAAGGCGATAACATCTATGCAGCGACAGGTGTTGATGTGCGGAGCACTTACCTTCGCATTAGGATCATGCCGGCTAATGATCGCTTCATGGGCTTGACGCCCGAGGCTCTGGGGATCGCGGACACTTCGGAAAAGCCGCAAAGTGTGAACAGTGCGCGCGGCATCGTGGCTTTACGTGCTCCCGACAAGGGCCGCGCCTACCAGCCCTCCACCGAAGCCGCACTGAGCCGTTTCCGCTGTTCAGCTGAAAAGCTGAGGTAGCGAACGGCGGCGGTGCCGGCGCGTCTTTGTTTCCTCTTTGCGGTATCGCGCGACAAAGCCATATTAGTCCGCATGGCAAAGACACCACGTTCTGGCAGTGAACCTAAGACACCGGGCAAGAAGCCCCGCCCATCGCGCGGGCGTTCGGGCAAGCCTACGCCGCCGCCGGAGGAAACCGCGGCGCACACGCCTGGACTTGCGAAACGCACTCGGCGTGGGAAATCAGGTCCGTCGGAACCTGCTGCTGGAGCCGCGCAATCCGGTGGTTTTGCGGAAGCACCACAAAAGAGCTTCGATCATGGTCCGGGAGCTCTGCCAGCCTTACGCAATCAGGCGCTCCGGCCAACGAGCGGGACGGGTAGCCTGACGGCGTTCCTCGACGTCCTGCTTGCCAAACCGGAAGATCGCGGACAGCGGGAACAAGAAATCCTGAAACAGCAGCCGATGATGGCCGCTCATCCGGTCGTGGCGGGTTCGGAAATAGATTTCACGCCGCACCGACCGCAACGGCCCGAAAAGAGCGAAGGCGGCGTTCGGTTTGACCTCAGCTCCGAATTCGAGCCGAAGGGGGACCAGCCCGCGGCCATTGATGAGCTGGTGCAAGGCGTCAGCGACCTGGAACGCGACCAGGTGCTGCTCGGCGTTACGGGGTCAGGCAAGACATTCACGATGGCGCACGTCATCGCGGCAACGCAGCGACCAGCGCTGATCCTGGCGCACAACAAAACCCTTGCCGCGCAGCTCTACGGTGAGTTCAAGAGCTTCTTTCCAAACAACGCCGTCGAGTACTTCGTATCCTACTACGACTACTACCAACCGGAAGCTTATGTGCCGCGCACGGACACCTACATCGAGAAGGAAAGCTCGATCAATGAACAGATCGACCGCATGCGACACTCGGCGACCCGGGCGCTGCTCGAGCGGGACGATGTGATCATCGTAGCCTCGGTAAGTTGCATCTACGGCATCGGCTCGGTCGAAACCTACACCGCGATGACATTTGCGCTGAAGGTTGGAGATAACATCTCTCGGCAGCAGTTGCTCGCCGACCTTGTCGCACTTCAATACAAGCGCAACGATCATGCGTTTCAGCGCGGCACCTTCCGCGTGCGTGGCGACACCGTCGAGGTCTTTCCCGCTCACTTGGAGGACCGGGCCTGGCGCATCTCTTTATTCGGTGACGAGATCGAAGCCATCACCGAGTTCGATCCGCTGACCGGCGCCAAGTGGGATGATCTGGAGCTGGTGAAGGTCTACGCCAACTCGCACTACGTGACCCCTCGACCGACACTGCAGCAGGCGATCGCATCAATCAAAGCAGAAATGAAGCAGCGGCTCGAGGAACTCTATGCCGTCGGCAAGCTGCTGGAGGCACAGCGCCTTGAACAGCGCACGATGTTCGACATGGAGATGATGGAAGCGACGGGCTCATGCGCTGGAATTGAGAACTATTCGCGCTATCTCACAGGACGGCGACCTGGCGATCCACCGCCCACGCTATTCGAATACCTACCAGACAACGCATTGGTTTTTGTCGATGAAAGCCATGTGACGGTTCCTCAGATCGGTGGCATGTTCCGGGGCGACTTCCGCCGCAAAGCGACTCTAGCCGAGTATGGCTTCCGGCTGCCCTCTTGTATGGACAATAGGCCGTTGCGTTTTGAGGAATGGAACGCCATGCGGCCGCAGACCTTGCATGTCTCCGCGACACCGGGGCGTTGGGAACTCGAACAGACCGGGGGAGTCTTTGTTGAGCAGGTGATCCGTCCGACGGGCCTCACGGACCCGGTCATCGATATGCGCCCGGCCAAGACGCAGGTCGACGATTTACTGGACGAGGTGCGCAAGACCGCCGAGCAGGGTTACCGGACACTGGTTACCACCTTGACCAAGCGGATGGCCGAGGACCTCACGGAATACATGCATGAGACCGGTATCCGCGTCCGCTACATGCACTCGGATATTGATACGGTCGAACGCATCAAGATCATCCAGGACCTCCGGCTGGGTGCATTCGACGTTCTTGTCGGCATTAACCTCCTGCGCGAAGGACTCGATATTCCCGAGTGCGCGCTCGTCGCCATCCTGGATGCGGACAAAGAGGGCTTCCTCAGATCGGAAACGTCGCTGATCCAGACGATCGGCCGAGCGGCGCGCAATGTCGACGGTCGCGTACTTCTTTACGCCGACCAAATGACGGGTTCGCTTGAGCGGGCCATTTCCGAGACAGAGCGGCGGCGAGAAAAGCAGCTAGCCTACAATAAGGCGAATAACATCACACCACAGAGCATCCGAAAGAACATCGCCGACGTTCTTGGCTCGGTCTACGAACAAGATCACGTGAGTGTTGATCCGGGTCTCGCCGACGCGCCGGCGACCTATGGCAGCAATCTGGCCGCGGTGATCGAAGACCTGGAATCCAAAATGAGAGCGGCGGCCGCCGACCTGGAATTTGAGGAAGCGGCGCGGTTGCGCGACGAAGTCAAACGACTGCGCGAAACGGAACTGGCCGTGGCGGATGATCCAATGGCACGTCAGGCACAAGTGGAGGCTCAAGCGGGCAGTTATTCTGGTCCGGCGAAATATGGCTCCAAGGCCAACCTGCCTCCTGGCAAGAAAAAGGGCCGCGTCAAAAAGCCTGAGCTAGGGAAAATGGGGCCTGGGACGGATCGTCCCGTGCCACGACGCGAAGGTGTGCCGGAGGAAGGCGGAGGCGCTTTTGGCGAGAACATCAAGGGGGCCCATAAGCCGACGCTCGAAGAGATGGGTCCCCACGCAATGAGCGCCATTCCGCGGGGTCCTGAGCAACGCCCGAAGCGTTCCGCTCGGACCGTGGAGTTTGATGATCCGGCCCAAAAACGAGGCCGCCGCAGACGCCCCAAAAAGACCGGCCGGCCCGGCGGTTAGGGTAAATTTCGCGAGCTTCCGCGGGTTTTATCGAAGATTTGATGCAGTTAAGAGCCATTCTGGG
>JARFQY010000282.1 GCA_029287535.1 Filomicrobium sp. | reverse complement strand
CGCCAGTCGCGTTTTATGAGACCAGCAGGATCAACCTGGATCGCGATAACGTCGGGCAAGTCCAAAGGGGGCTCCAGGAGTTCCGTGACGACCGTCCCGAATCCCGCCGATGTCAAACGCGCCTCATAACCCAATTCCGAGAAAGCCGAAGTGAGCGCCTGCTGCAACATGTCGCCCGTGGAGAAACCCAACAGCCGCAGGCTGACGCTACGTGATGGCGTTGGGGCTGCTTGCAGAATGGCCGTCATTGCCAGTGCTCCCTTTGCCGTTAGAGCATCACATCACCGCCGGTGACGAACAGATTTTCACCGGTAATGAAGTCCGCAAAGGGGGAGGCGAGAAACAGCACGGCCTTTGCCACGTCTTCGGGTGTCGCCAAACGCCGCAGGGGTGTGCGCGAGACAAACATCTGCCGGACCCGGTCTGGAATATCGGAAGTCAGATCGGTATCGACGAGCGATGGTGAAATCATGTTGACGCGGACCCCTTTGGGGCCCAGTTCCTGCGCAAGGTTCTTGCTCATGGCATGGAGCGCCGCCTTGGCCGTAACATACGGCAGCCAATTGTGTGCGGTGCGACCGAAGGCGGCCGAACTCAGCACGTTGACGATGCAGCCTTTGGTCTGCGTCAACGTCGGCAACGCCGCCTGTGTCAGGTGAAAGACTGGGCCGACGATGTGTTCGTTGGCCACCTGCATATCGGGCCACGACAGGCTTCCAAATGAGCCTGATTTGATCCTCGGCCCGGCATTATTCACAAGGATATCGACCCCGCCGGCACGCGCGGCCTTCTCGACCAATTCGGCGGCCTCATCGGCCCGCGACACGTCGGCCTTGACCATCTCAGCCGAGCCCCCCAGCGCGGTGAGTTCTTGGACCAGACTTTGCGCGGCGCGCTCGCTTTTGTTGAAATTAACAACCACATGGGCGCCGTGCCCGCACAACGCGGCCGCGATCGCGCGGCCGATCCCTCTCGATGCGCCTGTCACTAGAGCCGTTCGCCCCTCAAGGAGGGTGTTGGCAAGCTGCATTGAACCACTTGCCTGCATGGGCTTGTCCTCCTCCTTGACGCGCAGCACTTTTGCCCGAGCCATGCCGGTGAGAACGCAGGCGCCGTGCTGGTTCGAGATTTCCGTCTTGATGGTCAGGATGCGCGTTACCGGATCGATCGATTCGATGACACCGGTGGCTTCCACCGTATCCCCTATGAAGACGGGATGGCTGAAGTCGATGGTTTGCGAGAGATACAACGCCCCTCGTCCGGGAATCTTCATGCCGACAAGTGTGGAGAGAAGGCTCGCATGAAGAAAGCCGTGCACTACGCGCTGCGAGAATTCCGTGCGTGCTGCGAACTCGTCATCGGTGTGCAGCTCGTTGTAGTCACCGGACAAGCGCGCAAAGGCTGCGACATCTTCGGCGGTAATGGTGCGCGCAACGCTTGCCGAGTAGCCCGGATAGAGCTCTTCAAGTCTATCCAGGACGCCGATATGCGACTCGGCCGATTGGACGCGAGCGTTCAAATCATCGTTCATGAAATGCCAGAATGCCCCCGATTGAATTGGCGTAAACCCTAAGGTGTGACTCAGCGGCCAAGTATGATGCAGATCAGGTTCTTGGAACTGCGGCGCGCCTAGGCTCGATTGCATTGGGATTCGGCGGGGCGTCACTGTTGCGCGTTCGGACGTGAAGAGTTCGGTCGAACCCGCTCCGGCCCATAGGCCAGTAAGGACCACAACTTGCCGACCCTTCCTAGGGCGCCAATGACTGAGGGGGATTGCATGTCTTCAACGTTCGATACGGTTGCCGGTTTCATTTCGGAGATCTGCGACATTCCGCGAGAACAGATCAAACCGGAATCTCATGTCACCGAGGACCTCAATGTCGACAGCCTCGACTTCCTCGATGCGGTTTTCAACATCGAACAGAAATTCGGCATCAGCATTCCGCTCGATGATTGGACGCAGCAGGTCAACGACGGCGTGGTGAAGGGATCGGCTTACTTCGTGCTGGAAAACTTCTGCACTGAGGTCGACAAACTCCGCGCATCGGCCGATTCCGCAACAGCTGCATGATGTCAGGTCCGCACCCGGAGAGCCCGGCCACGGACATGAGGATCGACACGTTTCAGTTTGTCAGCCTCATCGAAATGCTCGATATCGAAGCAACCACGATATCCGCACGGGCTCGCATCCCTGATGATCATTCCATATTCGCGGGGCATTTCCCTGGGCACGCCATCATGCCCGGCGTTCTGCTCACCGAACTCATGGCGCAGACCTGCGGTTTCCTGCTGCTGTCGCTAAACGGTTTCGCGCGAATGCCATTTCTCGCGGCACTGAAGGAAGTCAAGCTTCGCGAGTTCGTGCGACCGGGCTGCGAGCTTGTTTGCTTGGCGGAGCGCGTACACGACGGTTCGGGCTACGCCGTCCTTAACGCCACTGTGAGACTCAAAGAAAACCAAAAGCGTATCTGTGATGGAACGTTGATGTTCCGCATCGTGCCGTTTCCCAATGATGAATTGCGCGAGCACATGGGTGTGCGTGCGCAAGAAGTCGGTCTTTCTATTGCCGGGGACGGCGTCCGTTTATTGGAAGAGGCTGCAACGTGAACGCCAAGGTCGTCATTACCGGGATCGGCCTCCTCAGCGGATTGGGCGAGGGGCCGGAAGCGCATTGGTCGGGCCTGAACCGAGAGGCACCACAGCCCAATGTTGATGAAACGCAGTTCGCGCCCAACCCCGTGCATCCGTTGGGGGCGGTCGACTTTTCGACGCAGATTCCAAAGAAGGGCGATCTGCGGCAAATGGAGCCGTGGCAACGGATCGGAACGTTTGCCGCCGGACTGGCGCTCGCCGATGCGGGCATCGCAGGAAACCAAGACTACCTGGATCGTACTGACATGATTGTCGCCGCCGGAAGCGGTGAACGCGACACCGGCACCGACATGAAGGTGCTGGAGACCATCTGCGGACGCGAAGACGAAAACATCCGCGCCAATGAGATCCTTCCAAGCAATCTGCGCCCGACGCTGTTTCTGGCGCAGCTCTCCAATCTACTGGCCGGCAACATCTCAATCGTCCACAAGGTGACCGGGTCCTCGCGCACCTTCATGGGTGAAGAAATGTCCGGCGTGGCGGCGGTGGAAACGGCCGTGCGGCGCATCAAGGCGGGCCAGGGCGACCTTTTCCTGGTGGGCGGCGCCTTCAATTCCGAACGTGAGGACATGCTGCTTCACTTCGAACTTGGAGGCATGCTGTTACGCGGACAGCACACTTCGATATGGCAGCGGGCGGGCGCGGACAACGCGGGCCTGGCACCAGCCAGCATCGGCGCATTCTTAGTGCTCGAAGAAGAGTCCAAAGCGCGATCGCGTGGCGCGCGCATTTATGCCGAGTTGGAAGAGGTCGTGTCAGGGCGCTGCAACCGCAAGCGCTGTGCGGCGATTGACAATGCCTGCCGGCAGTTTGCTTCGCTTCAGTCAAAACTCAATAAGGATAAACAGCTCGCCGTACTCAGTGGCGCCAGCGGGGCGGAGGGCGCCACCAGCGAGGAGTTATCGTTTCTTCGTGGCGTTGTCGAACAAAGCTATGCGACCTCGATCCGGGCATACGGCAGCGTTCTTGGCCATGGCGTTGAAGCGCATTTCCCAGTCGGGGTTGCGCTGGCGGCGCTGGCAATCGAGCGCGGGGCTTTTTACCCACCGTTTGATCAAACAGGTGTCGAAGAGGCCTATACCGGCGCTCCCGAGCAGGTCCTTCTGACCTGCTGGGGACACTGGCGCGGCGAGGCTCTCGCCCTCATCGGCAAGGCGGATCAGTGATGGGTGCGCAGCACTTGGATGCACGCGGGCGTCCGCTCGTCGTCGTTACGGGGCTTGGCGTCGTCACCGCTTTGGGCCGCGGTGTCGATACGAACTGGGAAGCCATGAAAGCCGGCCGCTCGGGACTGCGAAAGATCGAGCGCTTCTGCACCGAGGGCCTCAACTCAAATGTCGCGGGCTGCGTGGACTTCATGGGTGTTGCACCTTACTCGGCCTACGAGCTGTCACGCGCCATGGCTTCAGCAGCGGCAACAGAAGCCATCGAGCAGGCCAACATCGGCCACGCTGGTGCCTTTCCCGGACCGTTGTTCATCGCGACACCTCCCTCCGAGCTGGAATGGCCACAGCTGCAATCCGTGTTTAAGAAGGGTGATGGCGGCGAGTTTGAAAACGCCTACCGAAACATGGCAGCCGCCGTGCGGAAGGCCGAGAACAGACGCCGTTTCGAATACCTTGCAGACCACGCGAGGTTCGCGACTCTCGCCGACAGGCTGGCCGACGCTTATGGGACCCGGGGCCAACCGATTTCGGTTTGCACGGCCTGTGCGTCGGGTGTCACGTCGGTGCAGCTCGGCCTAGAGACGATCCGGCGCGGGGAAACCGACGCGGCGTTGTGCATGGGCGTCGACGCGACGGTTCACCCAGAAGGTCTGGTCCGCTTTGCCCTCTTATCAGCGCTGTCAACCCACAACGACCCGCCGGAAAAAGCGTCGCGGCCATTTGCCAAGGATCGCAACGGCTTTGTCATCGCGGAGGGTGCGGCCGCGCTGGTTCTTGAATCCTATGATGCGGCCAAAGCGCGAGGTGCCCAGATCCTGGGCGTGGTTCGCGGCTGCGGTGAACGCGCCGACACCTTCCATCGCACGCGTTCGAATCCCGATGGTTCAGCAATCATCGGGGCCATGGTCAAAGCCCTCGATGACGCTTGCCTTGGGCCGGAAGCGATCGACTACGTC
>JARFQY010000255.1 GCA_029287535.1 Filomicrobium sp. | reverse complement strand
GCGGTCAGGCAACTGGGCTTGCCACTCAGCGACGTTTTGTGTTGCCGCTCGCTTGCCACCGTCGGCGGTAGCCTGGCCGCTGCCCGAAGTGCGCTGCGCACGGGTTTTTCGGCGCAGCTCGCCGGCGGAACCCATCATGCCCATCGTGACTTCGGTTCTGGCTTTTGCGTGTTCAACGACTTGGCGCTCGCTGCGCGCCTCATGCTCGACGAGGGCGCGGTCGATCGCGTCGCGATCCTCGATTGTGATGTCCATCAAGGCGACGGCACCGCGGCGCTCATGGCCGACGAGCCGAGAGTGCTGACCGTCGATGTCTTCGGAGACAAGAATTTTCCGGTTCGTAAGGTCGCCGCCGACGTCGACATTGCCTTGCCGGACGACACCGGCGATGACGGCTATTTGGCAAGTCTGGAAGGCGCGCTTGAGCAGGTTTTCGCCTTCCGCCCGGGCCTTGTTCTTTACAACGCTGGCGTCGATCCCCTTAAGGCCGATCGCTTGGGCCGCTTGGCCTTGTCCTTGGAGGGACTTCAGCAGCGGGATCGCCGTGTCTTCGAGGCGGCCCGGGACAACGCGACGCCGGTCGTGAGTGTCGCTGGCGGCGGCTATGCAGAGCCCGTCACGCTGACGGTAACGGCCTATCTCAACACCCTGAAGGCCCTGTGCGACGTGCATGGATTGGGTTAGGTCAAGGCGCCTTGTCCATCACCAGGGACACACTGACGGGAATATCGAGCGACACCCAATCCCCTGGTGCATCAGAGCCCTTGCCGATACCGAATGCCAGCCTCTGCAATGTCGTCTCGCCGCTAAGTTTGGCGGTCGTTCCCTGTTCTTCGAACGTGAACTTGAGCAGCACATCGGCATTGAGACCGCGCAGTGACAGCGTTCCTTGAGCTTCGAACTGGTTACTGCCAAGCGCTGCGAATGTGGCCGTCTCAAACCGGGCTTCTGCGAACTTGCCCACATCGAACCAGTCCACAGTTGGGAGAGTTTTGTCGTAAGTCTGATCGCCGGTCGACGCGGATGCCAGATTAACCAGGACAACGGCCTTCGAGCCTTTGAGGTCCTTCGGGTCAAAGCGGATGTCCGCCGTCCAGGTTCGGAACTCGCCGGTAAACGCGCGCCCCGCGTGAGTTCCCGAAAACGATATCTTACTCTCGCTCGGGCGGACGATCCATTTGGCGGGTTCTGCCGAGGCAGTGCCGCCGAGACAAATCACCGCCAGCACGAAGGTCAAAAGGAGACGCCACGTCGCCCGCCGGTCTTTCGCGCCGATCATGTTGTTCGCCCAGCCTTCTGCTCAGCACCACCCGGCAGCATCCGCTTTACAACATCGTCGCGATCCACGAATGCGTGTTTCAAGACTGCCGCGACATGCAAGACGACAAGGCCGATCAATGCATAAGCGCCCCAACTGTGGGCGGTCTTCAAAGCTTCTTCGACGGTCTTTTTGTCTTCGAGGCCGCTCAGCACAGGCAGATGCGGCCACTGGAACAGCCCGAACCATATCGTTGGCAACCCGAAGACGCTGGCGGACACCATCGCCCAACCGAGCAGCGGCACGGCCAACAACAGCACGTAAAATCCCATGTGGGCCGTATGCGCCGCCGCTCGCTCAAAAGTCGTCATCGTTGACGGCATCGGTGGCGGCCGGTGCGCCACCCGCCACAGGAGACGCAGCCCCATGGCAAGGAGGATCGTCAGCCCCAGCGACTTATGCCACTGGTAGACAGCAAAGGCTTCGGCGCGCGTCTCTTTGACGTCGATGGCATCGACCATCCAGAGGCCCGTTGCAAACATTGCCAAAACGGCGGCCGCGATCAGCCAGTGCAGCGCCATCGCAACGCCCGTGTAACGTTTCACGGCCGTCTCCATGAGCAACTCCGCGTCATGATCCGAGGAACTCAGCCTCGATGATGATCTGTACGTCGTCACCGATCATCGGCACGTATTTTGAGAGCCCGAACTCGGATCGCTTGATCATTGTCGTACCCGAGAAACCGACCGCCGGCTTTTTGGCGAACGGCTGTTCTCGCAGGGCATTGTTCAGCGTCACATCGATGACGACGGGTTTGCTGACGCCAAGCAAAGTGAGATCGCCGGTGACCTTGGCCGTTTTGGGGCCTGTCATCGCCACTTTTGTCGACGTGAAAATGATTTCGGGGTATTTGCCTGCGTTAAACCACTCTTCCCCCATGCTCAGGTTCTTGTCGAAATTCTTTTCGTCGGCGAACGGATAATCCGTCCGGATGGACTTTGGATCGACGCTGACTTTGAGCGTCGAATTTTCGGGCTTCGCCGGGTCGAACGCCAGATCAGCGTTCATTTTGGTGAAGCGGGCCGTGTAGTTCGACAAGCCCAGGTGGCTGACTTTCCAAGTCAGACTTGCATGCGCGGGGTCCAGCGTGTAGACGCCCGTTGGAACGTCAAGCTTGTCGGCACGGGCCGATCCAACGGCCATGACGCAGGCGGCAAGCACGATAAGTACCGTTCTGATCATCTGTTCCCTCGTTTTCAGCTCCGCCGGATATGTCTTCTTGGCGACTGCAAAAGAGCTAAGAAGTAGGTCGGACACTTCGCTGATACGATGACGGTCGCACACTGGTGGCAATCACGGATTGGTGAACATATATCCGCCGTTGTCGCGCTCTCCGGACAGCTAATGGCGCTTGCCGCGCCTCGGTGCTATGGCGAGCCCCTAGCACGTCGTACCGAAAGCTCTCATGCACACCAAGTCCCCACCCGGCGAACAAACAACGACAAAGTCCCCCCGCAGCGATGCTCCCCGCGTGGGGTTCGTTTCGCTCGGCTGTCCCAAGGCGCTTGTCGATTCAGAGCGCATTTTGACCCGTTTACGAGCCGAGGGTTATCAGATCTCCCCCGATTATGACGGCGCTGACGTTGTCGTCGTCAACACATGCGGGTTCATCAACTCCGCCAAGCAGGAAAGCCTGGACGCGATCGGCGAGGCGCTGACCGAGAATGGACGCGTTATCGTCACTGGGTGTCTTGGGGTTGAAGAAGAGCGCATCCGCCGCGAGCACCCCAACGTCCTTGCCGTCACCGGTCCGCATCAATATGAGGCCGTGGTATCGGCGATCCATGACGTCGTCCCGCCGCAGCACGATCCATTCGTCGATCTTGTGCCGCCGGAGGGCCTGCGCCTGACCCCGCGTCATTATGCCTATCTGAAGATATCCGAAGGCTGCAACAATCGCTGCTCGTTCTGTATCATCCCGAGCCTGCGCGGCGATCTGATGAGCCGCCCCGCCGGCGATGTATTGCGTGAGGCGGAGCGTCTTGTTGACGCGGGGGTCAAAGAGCTTCTGGTCATCAGCCAGGATACATCCGCCTATGGTGTCGACCTAAAATATGCTGAGAGCACGTGGCAGGATCGGCAGGTTCGAACGCGTTTCTTCGACCTTTGTCGTGAACTTGGTGAGCTGGATGCCTGGGTGCGCTTGCATTACGTTTACCCTTATCCACACGTCGATGAGGTCATCCCTCTAATGGCTGAGGGCCGAATTCTTCCATACCTCGACATTCCGTTTCAGCACGCCTCTCCTAGTGTTCTGAAGGCCATGCGCCGCCCCGCACACCAGGAAAAGACCCTGGATCGCATTGCCAGTTGGCGCCGGATTTGTCCGGAACTGGCGCTGCGTTCGACGTTCATCGTTGGCTTTCCCGGCGAAACCGACGAGGATTTCGAATTGCTGCTGGAGTGGCTGACTGAAGCCCGCCTCAATCGCGTTGGCTGCTTCCGCTACGAGCCGGTTGATGGCGCCGCTGCGAATGCTATACCGGGGGCGGTGGCCGATGAGGTAAAAGACGAGCGCTGGCACCGGTTCATGGCATGCCAGCAGGAAGTCTCACGGGAACTGCTGCACGAAAAGGTCGGGCGAAGCATTGATGTCATCGTCGATGAGGTTGACGACGAGGGCGCGCTATGCCGTTCAAAATGGGATGCGCCCGAGATAGACGGCAGCGTGTTTTTGAACGGTGAAACCGGTGTGGCGGCGGGTGAGCTGCACAAGGTTCGGGTGGTCCATGCCGATGAGTACGATTTGTGGGCGGAGCGGTAGTGTGCAATTTCAAGTGGTTGTCGCATCAGCGCCAAATTCGCGTGTACTAGGTTGGGTGCGGGTGAAGTCGCTGAGACGACGTGACAATTCGGAGAGGGGGGCGGAACCCGTCAGGATCTGGCGCAGGTGTCGCAAGCACCCGCTGCCGAACCTCACATCCACCGGTGGCGCAACCTGAAGGAGCAGACCGGTGACAAATGCCAACGAACCGATTCTGACCGACCTGAAGAAGCTTCTGCGGCGCCTTGAGAAAATCGATCCCGAGGCTCCCAAAAAGGCGCGGTCGCCCGCGTTCGAGCCGACGACGAATGCGCTGAACCTGCAGAAGGCGGTGCACGAGGAAGCCAAGACGGGCCACACTGCCAGAGACGGGCTGCTTCAGTTGCAAACCCGCAGAACCGGCCTGCCGACTGATCCAGGTCAGTCCGCCGAGCTCCCAGTCATCGTCAAACCGTCACTTCCGGTTGCCAACGCAACGGAAAGAGAATCCGGTGCCCTGCGCGTCGTGGTGATTGCGTCGGTCACAGCCGCCATTGTTTCGGCGTTGGCGACAGGCTTTACGGTGTACTGGCTGAACGGTGGCGCCGGGAATTTTGGTTTACAGGCACCCACTCAGGTCGCCGTGCGGCAGCCGCAGGTGCCCGCAGAGTCTCAGACAACGCCTCCCGCAAAGCCGGCGGATTTCGCGGCCCCGGGTGCGCGGACAGCCGATGCCGCTGCAACGGGAGCCCTAGAAACAGTCGACGAGCCGCGGGCGCCGGTTGAGCCCCAGGTTAAGCCTGCCGAAGAGCCGACGGATTTTGCGGCCCCGGCCGCGCGGACGGCCGATGCCGCCGCGACGGGGGCCCTGGAAACTGTCGATGAGCCGCAGGTGCCGGTTGAGCCTCAGGTTACGCCTGCCGAAGAACCGACGGATTTCGCGGCCCTGGCCGCGCGGGCTGCCGATGCTGCTGCAGCGGGAGCCCTAGGAACAGTCGACGAGCCGCGGGCGCCGGTTGAGCCTCAGGTAAAGCCCGCCGAAGAGCCAACGGATTTCACGCTCCCGGCCGCACGCACGGCCGATGCCGCACAGACCAGGGCTGTGGCGGCAACTGATGAACAACAGGTGCCGGTGGTGCCCTCGGTTGAGACCGCGGCAAACCCGGCGGATCACTCTTTGCCAGCCGCACAGACTTCTGACTCCATCGCCGCTGGCACACTAATGAAGACGAACGAAACGCGGACCAGCTTGATTGAGGGCTCGTTACCGGCAGCCGCTACCACTTCGGACACGGCTGCGTCCGAACTCGCTCCGACCGAGCCACGGATCGTCGCCGGGTCCCAAGGGCGTGAACAGGTCGCGGTCCGCACCGGCCAGCCGCTGAGCGAGCCGGCAGCTCGTTTAGCCGGCGCGGCGGCCAGTGCAGCAACCATTGGTTCGGTCACGATCCTATCCGCCGCCAGCGAACTTGCTGCGACTTTGTCGTCCACTGGCGCGAATGCCTCTGAAAGTACCGCGCTGGCCAATCTGGATGCGGCCGAGACCGCGCATGGATCGAATTCTGCGACGGCAATCAAACCTACCAACGGTGTTGATGTTTCAAGCGAGGACACCGCCGGCGCCTCCGCCGCAACCGAAAACGACGCCCCTGTTGTGGCTGCTTATGAGGTGCCAGAGAATGCCCTGCTGCCACGCGGTGATGGTCGCCCAGAACCTGAAGATAGCGTGGGTGTGGAGGGCGCCAAGCCTGATGGGGCCAATGCGGCGGCGGAACCTGTCCCGGCCAGCACGCTTGAAGTGTCCCTTGTGCATCCGGAAGAAGCAGCGGTCCCGGCTGATCAGTCTGTGGAGTTCCCCGTTAAGGTCTCCGGCAGCGATGAGGAACTCACCGGTCATTATCTGATTATCTCAGGACTGAAGCGCGGTGCCCGAGTGTCGCGTGGGATTGAGCTGATGTTCGATACCTGGCGCATCGACGTCACCCAATTGGCCGACCTGCAACTCATTGTTCCTGCTGGATTTGCCCGTCGGCAACATGTCGATATCGAACTTCGCCGAGCGGACGGAACCACGCGCGATAGGGGCAAGATTGTCATCGCGACCCCGGGCGCTGCCGCCATAATCGCGGATGATGCCGATGACGCCGATGACCTGCCCGCCGAAGTTCGGCGCACCGTCGATGAGGGCGAAGTCCAAATTGACAATGGAAGTGTTCAAGGCGCGCGGATACTTTTCGAACGCGCTGCCGGCAAAGGGTCGGCCCGCGCGGCGCTGCTGCTGGCCGGAAGCTACGATTCCAGAGTGATCGCGGCTTATAAGACCGCCACACCGCCGTCGCCGGATGCGGCCGAGGCGCGCCGCTGGTACGAGCGCGCAATTGAATTGGGCGCAACCCGTGCCAGCCAAACCCTGGAAAGCCTTCCCTGAGTATGGCTTTGATCCTGATTGGGTTCCGCCCCATTTGTGGCGGATTTTGCGGTTCTTCGTGGTAGCGGGAGGGACCCGATCTCGAACATAAGGTCTCTGGACATGGGGGAATCGGCACTGTTGGATGAAGGACGGCCTGAGCCCGTCACGGATACGCCTGCCGTCACCGGTCTCGAACCGTTGCGCGAAGGCGGTATCGGCAGCAGCCTTGAGACGCTTCGCCGCGAACTTCTCGAACTGGGCGCCCGGCTTGACCGGGTCGTTGAGCCATCGGGCAAGTCACTGGTGAATGAAGCTGCACGCCTGCTCGAAAAGCAGGTATGCAAGATCGCGGTCATCGGCCAGATCAAATCCGGCAAGAGTTCATTCATTAACTCCTGCGTTCAAATTCCTGACCTGCTGCCCACCGATGTGAGCCCTTGGACGACGGCGATCACCAAGCTGCACTTCCAGCAGCGCCGGCCCAGTGAGCCCGCCGCCGTGTTTCAGTTCTTTGATGAACAAGAATGGCAGCGCATCGCCGAAGGTGGTGGCCTGCTGCGCGAATTGACCGAGCGGCTCGTTCCCGGATTTGAGCCTGAACTCTTGCGCGAGCAGATCAACAGCCTGCGTTTGCGCGCCGCCTCTCGCCTCGGCCCCCAGTTTACCGAGCTCATGGGACAGACCCACAGTTACGAGGAGCTCTGCCCGGAAGTTCTCGGCCGCTATGTATGTGCCGGCGATCCATCAGCCCCCACGCGCGACGTGGAAACCCAGCTTGGCCGCTATTCCGACATCACGCGCTCGGCGGACGTCCACTGTGCCGGCGGGCCGTTTGCATTCCCAACCACGGTCTTTGACACTCCCGGCACCAACGATCCATTCTTATTGCGTGATGAAATCACCAGGCGAAGTCTTGAGTCAGCCGACCTTTACATCGTCGTTCTGACCGCCCGTCAGCCTCTCTCCGACGCCGATGTCGCGCTCCTCCGGATCCTGCGCGGATTGCACAAGGAACGCTTCCTCGTCTTCATCAACCGCATTGATGACCTGTCCGATATCTCCCAGGACCAGCGTGAGATCCAGGAATTCGTGAAGAAGCGAATTGCCCGGGAATTTCCTGATGCCGATATCCCGATAATCACGGGCTCCGCACGTTGGGCCAACGCCGCAATGAACCAATCCTCTCTGTCGCAGCCGTTCGACCGCCGTTCATTGGCCTATTTCGTCGAGACGGGTCTCATGCGACGCGAGGACCTGGTCCGCACCGCGCAGCCCTCAAGCCCGCCCCGCAGCGATCTGAAAGACGCCTTGCTGACCTCTTCGGGGGTGCCTGCGGTCTACAAGGCGATCGACAAGTTGATGTTCGAGAGCCATAGCGCGCATGTGCTGCGTCAGGTTGCCCAGTGCTATGCAGAGCTTGCACGTGCCAGCGAAGCCACCATCGGTGCCGAGCTTCAGCAGCTGACCGAACTGCAGAGCACTGCCGCGACGACGGCTAGGCGGGTGGATTCACAACTGCCCCGGCTCGACGCCGAGCTGCGTCAGCTTGGAGAAGTCTCACAAATTATTGAGACTTCGGCGAAGTCGATTGACGAACAAATGCACGAGATCGTGCAAGAGGAGGTCACAAGTCTGCGCCAGTCACTGACCGCTGAGGTTCAGCGCTATGCCGAGGAGGAGCGTCACGTACTGACCGATACGCTGCGGCGTGGCCGCGGTCCGAGCGAATGGCGATGCGAAGCCGATTCATTGCGTCGTCGCCTCGCCGAGGTTTTCATGACCAACTTCAATCGGTCCTCGCAACGGCTCGTCAGTCTGCAGGCGCGCGTATCGCCCGAACTCTATCAGCTGATGTCAATGATTGTTCCAGGTTCGCAGCCGCCCCATGAGCCTGATGCAAGAGGCCTGCCCATGCCTTCGCCGAATATTTCGGCGCTTTCAGCCACCGTCGTCCTCGACTTGGCCACGACTTGGTGGTCGGCTTTTCTAAGGCGCTCGCCGACAGCTGAGCAGCGCGGCGACGAAGTGGCGGCATTGATCTGCTCGGAGTTCGCGGCCGTCATCGATGAATTGGCCAACAAGGCAGAGATGGCGCTAATGTCCTACGGCACGACAATGTCGAAGTGGTCATTTGGCATCTGCAACAGTATCATCGAGGCACTACGCCGTCGGCGCGAGGAGTTGCGGTCGGCCTATGACGGTCTCGCTGCCGAGGCTGGTGGTTCTGCTGCCCCGGAGTCGGTCGCTCAACGCGATCAGGATATCGCCAACCTGCGTGAAAGGCACACCGAGGCTGAGGCCGTGGCGCAGAGACTGCAGAGCATCCTGCCAGAGCTGCGCCCGCCCGATCAACGACCTGGCCCGGCCAGCTCGAGTGAGTAGTACCAGGTAATTAGAGGCCCGCTAGAATGACGGAAGCCATGCAGATCCTTGTCGGTCTTCTCGCGGACGCTCGTCACAAACTGAAAAAGGCGGATTTCGGATCCTATTCCGAGCTGCGCACTCTACTCGATCAGTCACTCGACAAACTTGAACGCGCGCTCCACCGGCGCCCGACGGTGATTGTCGCCGGTGAGCCGAATTCGGGAAAAACTTCGGTCGCGAACATGCTCGCCGGGCTCGACGTGTTGCCGGCCGCCGTCATCGCTAACACAAGCGTACCGATCTTGCTTCGTCACGGCATTGTCCCGACAGTCGTGGCCGTAACAACGAATGGTCGCATCCCGCTGAGTACGCTGACAGTCGACGAACCTCTCCCAAAGTTCCTTTTGGGTGGTCTCGAACGCATTGAAGTTGAGCTGCCAGGAATGCGCGATTCCGGCTTTGAGATTCTGGACACACCAGCCTGGCCGGTCGAGGATCTTTCAAGCGAAACGGCCGACATCTTTGTCTGGTGCTCTGTCGCGGCCCGTCCTTGGACGGATTCTGAACGCCGTGCGTTGACGGAGCTGCCGGCCCGGCTGCGCAGCCGCAGCCTGTTAGCCATCACCAACAAGGATGCCTTGGCTCCGGCGGAGCGCGTGCGCGTACTCTCGCGTTACAAGGAGCTCGC
>JARFQY010000232.1 GCA_029287535.1 Filomicrobium sp. | reverse complement strand
ATGTGACGAGCCGTTGCGAACTGTCGAGCTGGCCAACTGCCGTCAGATGAATAGCCTGACGTGCTGTCTGGCGTGCGACGGCCTGGTCGAAGTAGCTCCTTGCCTCAGGATCTGTCGACATGATCTTGGAGAATGCGCCGTACCGGTACCGGAGGATTTCTCCGGAAGTTAGAGAGACCAGTTGCGCGGTAGGCCCAGCCGGGGCAAAGGCAGAACGAAACACGTCGCCGGGAAAGAGCAACGCCACCCCCTGGCGACTACCGTCTGCGATTGTCAAGCGGAATAGCAGCGTTGCCGTTCGAACGACGAAGACCGTTTCCTCGCCTCCGAGAGACAATGGTAGCGGCTGACCGGGGCGAGTTTGCACCAGCGTTCCCCGTTCTCCGAGCTGCAAAGGAAGCGCGGCTGGCCATTCGGGCTGGCGCCAGCCGTCTACAGGCATAGGTCGGCCCTGAGCTTTCAAACTGTCTATCGTCAAATGGATACCCTACGTGGCAGTCCAACCACCGCCCTTTCTCCAACTACTCATCGCAAAGCCTGACGATTCGGACATTGATGCCAATCAACCGTTGAGCCAGAGAGGTCGTTCTGCGTCACGGGCAACTTGTTGACTTGGATCAAGAAAAGCTGTGGCGCGGCAGCAACAGGGACCTGAGGAGCATACATTCTCTGACATGGATCAGACAATGGGGCCGTTCGGCCCTGGTGTGTTCCAAAGAACCGGCACAAAAAGTAAAGGATCAAAAAAGAAGCGTTGCTGCTCTGTGACTGCCGCAGCTAAGTGGGGGACGTGATGAAAAAGATCTTGAGCACTCTGGCGGCTGGGCTCGCCATATCTGTGTTGCTCGCTGGCGATCCGCAAGAGGCCAAAGCTGGGGACAAGCACGGCGATTTCATGATCCGTGGCGTGGTGACTGGTGTGCTTCCCGATGCGGACGCCACAGTGAAACTCAATGGCACACGCATTCCGGGCGCTGGCGCCGATGTGAGCGATGAGGTTGTCCCGGCTACAACGCTGACCTATTTTTTCAACGACCACTGGGCAGTCGAGCTGTTCTGCTGCTTCGCAAAGCACGAGGTTGAGGGGACGGGCGTCCTCAACGGAGTCAAACTGGGCGACACCTGGATCTTTCCTCCAGCTCTAACAGCACAGTATCACTTCAATCCAGACGGCACCTTTAAGCCCTACGTTGGTGCCGGCGTCCAGTACATCCACTTCTTCGATGAATCCAGCAAGCTAGGTCCAGGCACGAGCTTTGCCCTCGACGATGGCTTTGGCTTCACCCTACAGGGCGGCCTCGACATCGCCGTTGGTGAGGGCTGGTATATCAACGCCGATGTCAAAAAGACTTGGCTCGGCATGAACGGACGATTTGGCGGCACCGGTATCACCGCTGATGTGGACCTCGATCCGCTGATCGTTTCGGCAGGCTTTGGCTATCGATTCAACTTAAGCGATTTGCTGGGCGGCCACGGCACCACCGCAGCTTATGAAGAGCTGAAGTAGCAATTTTCCCTAGCGATTAAAAACTTTTGGGGCCCGGTGACACGCCGGGCCCCTTTTCATTCATGCTCAAGTTGAGGCGCTGCGGCCTTGCCGACACGGCCTTGCCACGGATAGAAGTGGCTCGCAGAGTTTATGGCGCCACGCCTACTGAACGCTGCGCGCGGAAAATAGGAGCGTGAGAGGCATGCGCATCGGTCTTTATCCAGGGAGTTTCGATCCGGTTACGCTTGGGCATGTCGACATCGTGCGGCGCGCCGCTCAACTCGTAGACCGGCTTGTTATCGCCATTGGTGCGCACCATAGCAAAGGCCCATTCTTCACGGATGAGGAGCGAATAGCTCTCGCCCGGGCGGCTCTTGAGCCTGTCGCGAGTGAACTTGGCATTGAACTCGACGTTGTGGTTTATGACGGGCTCACAGTCGAGACGGCCACGGCCGCAGGGGCCACGGTCGTTTTTCGCGGTCTGCGTGACGCAGGGGACTTCGACTATGAAATGCAGATGGCAGGTATGAATGCGGCTCTTGCACCCGAGATCGAAACCGTTTTTCTTGCCGCATCACCCGGGACACGCCATATCGCAGCAAGTCTCGTCCGCCAGATTGCGGCAATGGGCGGAGATGTGTCGCCGTTTGTTCCGGAGCTGGTCAACAAAGCTCTTGCGCGCAAGCTAGCACGATAATCAATCGTCTTTTCCACTAGAGACCAACCAAAGAGGAAACCCCCATGACCTTAAGGACTACCGTCCTCTTCGCGTGGACCTTGCTGTTCGCAGCCACAATGGCCCATTCCCCAGCGATGGCGGCAAGTCTCGGCGACCCCGCGTCTCTCAACGCCCGCGCGCCAGATAGCTATAAGGCGAAATTCGAAACCTCGAAGGGGACCTTCGTCGTTCAGGTAACCCGCGACTGGGCGCCCAACGGGGCCGATCGGTTCTACAACCTCGTAAAGGCTGGTTTTTATAACGATGCCCGCTTCTTTCGCGTGATCGATGGTTTCATGGTCCAGTTCGGCATTAGTGGAAATCCCGACGTCTCCGCCGCTTGGAGCAATGCAACAATCCCGGACGATCCGGTACGAGAGTCCAACGCTCGGGGTACCCTAACATTCGCGACGGCAGGTCCGAACACGCGCACGACCCAAGTCTTTATCAACTTCAACAACAACGCCGGCCTCAACAGCCAGGGCTTTGCACCGTTCGGAAAAGTGGTCTCCGGCATGGACGTTGTCGACTCACTCTATAACGGCTACGGCGAAGGCGCTCCTCGAGGGAATGGTCCCAACCAGGGCCTGATCAAGATGCAGGGGAACGCCTATCTTGTGACGCAGTTTCCCAAGCTCGACTTCATTAAGAAGGCGACCATCGAATAGTAGGTCGCAGTTCTCACAACGAAACGCCCAATACAAGGAGCCTGACAAGTGGCCAATCCTGAAGACACACTCATTATCGAAACGAGCAAGGGCAACGTGATGGTGGAAATGCGCCCAGATCTTGCTCCCAATCATGTTGCACGCATAAAGGAACTAGCCCGGCAGGGTTTCTATGACGGCGTCCCATTCCATCGGGTCATAGAGGGCTTTATGGCCCAGACCGGTGATCCGACCGGAACGGGTGCCGGCGGTTCGGGCCAA
>JARFQY010000008.1 GCA_029287535.1 Filomicrobium sp. | reverse complement strand
CTAATCTCTCCTCAAGCTGCTCAAGACGGCGATCCACCCCCGATCAATAACAAGCCATAAGGCCGACCCAGGAGGCGAAAATGACCCTACAGATGCAGATGACTGCACTAGCTGCGATTGTGTCCTTTGGATTCGTCGCTGCAATTGTTTTAGGTGCTGTCTAAGCGTCAGGATGGCGATCTTAGAGCTTCGCTCCCCCTAAGCACCCCCAAAAATAAACAGCGCGAGACGTCAACTCGCGCTGTTTCTTTGTTTGGAGCCACCTTTACCGGCGCAACAGGCCTCTAGCGGCAGCGGCAGGTCTCTAGCGCCGCAACAGGTATCCGAGGATCGCGCCAGCAACCGGGATGAAGCCTTGATTGATGCCGGAGGGCAAGGAGTAGCCGAACTGCGGTAGGAAGTAGACGATCGCTGCACCGATCAGTGCGCCGATAAGAGCGGAAACCAGTGTGGTGGAGCCTGGAGTGCGTACGTCCTTGAGTACAAAGGACCCGATGAGGCCGACGATCCAGACGATGACCGCAATCACAGCGGCTTCGACGGCAGCATCAATGATCGCACCTTGATTCGGGATATAGGCCGTCAGCTGACCCTTACCAAACCAGGCAGCGATAATCTGCAGCGCGATCAGAACGAGATAACCGAGCATCTTTGAAGTCCCCGTGGTTTTGCCGTCGGATGGCGGCTCCAGGTCTTCAGCTTGCCGGAAACCAGAAGGCCGCATGAGTGTTGTAGCGGTCGCTAGCACAAACCAACGCCGAGTCCAGGGGTATGGGGCCATTAGGTGTGTTGTAGCCTGACGTTTTTACCGCAGGTGTGGCCGAGTCACCCGGGTTCTACGGGTCCTGCTTGGGCTGTCGCCCAGCGATGATCTGGCCATCCTCCTTTGCGAAGGGACCGACATCCAGGTCTGGCAAGAGCTCAAGCAAGGTCTCAGATGGCCTGCAGAGGCGCGCCCGTGTGCCAGCGACAACGATGGGGCGATTCATGAGGATCGGGTGCTCGACCATAAAATCGATCAGCTGATCGTCGCTCCACTTGGGGTCATCGAGATTGAGGTCGTCGTATGGTGTGCCCTTGCGACGGAGAAGGTCGCGAACCGGGATATCCATCATCGCTATCAGCTCGACAAGACGTCCCCGACCCGGGGGCGTTTTCAAGTATTCAATGACTTCCGGTTCGATCCCGGCTTTTTGAAGCATTGCCAGGGTGTTCCGGGAGGTGCCGCATTTTGGATTGTGGTAGATCGTTATCTTCATGGGAGCTCAACTTGGCCGGTTGGTTTTGCCCCGCCGCTTATCATTCGGCGGGCTCTGTGGCTTTCAGCTGGGCACCTGCTTCAGGTTCTTCTGCAAGCGCCCTGCGGATGTAGACGGCGATAACGGCGGCGAGCATTTGAGCGACAATGAAGGCTGGTATGTGGGCTGGATGGATGCCTGCAAAGGTATCCGAGAATCCACGTGCGATTGTCACCGCCGGATTGGCAAACGAGGTGGAGGCGGTAAACCAGATTGCCAAGGCCACGTAAAGACCAACGCACATCGGAATGGCTGACGGTTTCGCCTTCAAGGTGAGCAGTATTGTCGCCACCAAACCAAATGTCGCCACCCATTCGGAAAACCACTGCGGACCGCCGGTGCGCAGCTTGTCCGAGAGTTGAAATGCCGTTTCCTCGAACATGACGTGGGTGACCAGGACACCGAAAATCCCACCAATGATCTGAGCTGCCATGAAAACCGCAGCCACCTTCAGCCCAATCTCCTTTCTTACAAGGAAGGCCAGTGTGACAGCCGGGTTGAAATGAGCCCCGGATATAGGGCCCAGCATGGTGATGAGCACCACCAAGATGGCCCCGGTCGCGGTCGAATTTCAAAGCAGCTCCAGGGCCACGTTTCCGCCAGAGAGCTTTTCGGCCATGATGCCGGATCCGACTATGGCGGCGAGCAATAATGCGGTGCCGAGGAACTCCGCACCCAGCCGCTGACCCGGACTATGTCCTGGCATGTCGATTACGCCTCCGTCTCAATGGCGTGGTCGCCTAAGATGTTGCGGCGGCGGACATCCTCGGAGAGTTCCTTGACCTGGCGGCGCATGCTCTTGGCGTCGAGGTCCTGCTTGGCCAGTTTCACGAACTTGCTGATGTGGTGGTGAAGTAGGGAGTAGGTATTTGCAAACGCGGCGAGCTTGTTGCTGTCCGTTCCCGCGGCGGCTGAAGGATCGGGCATGCCCCAGTGCTCGGTGGTCGGGTTTCCCGGCCAGACCGGGCAGGTCTCGGCGGCTGCCTCGTCGCATAAGGTGAATACGAAATCGATGTCGGTGGGAGTGTCGCCAGTGAATTCGTCCCAGGATTTAGAACGAAGCCCGGTCGTCTTATGACCGTGGTTCTTGAGGATTTTTATAGCGAAGGGGTTCACTTCACCGCGGGGTTCGCTACCGGCGCTATATGCGTTGAAGGCAGATTGACCGAGCGAGTTCATCAGGCATTCGGCAATGACCGACCGAGCTGAGTTGTGGGTACACAGAAACAGTACGGCATAGGGTTCGTCGGATTTCATTACATCCTCCCAGGCCACCGTCGCGCAGAGCTCCGGATGGCCATTGCAGCAGTCCGCCGTCAAGAACGCGAGAAGCGCTCGCATGCCGTCCATCTCGACCGAGTAGCGGACATAGCGCCCCTCGCGCCAGGAGCGGATCAGGTTGGCGCGCGTTAACTCCTTCAAATGGAACGACAGGGCAGTGGCGCCGATGCCGACGACCCGTGCAATGTCGCCCGCGGGCATTCCGGTGGGCCCGCATTTGACCAGCAAACGGAAGATTGAGAGGCGACTGTCATGGGCTAGCGCGGCAAGGGCAGCGACGGCGTTCTGTTGATCCATAGATTTATCATTTCAAGAACTCTTGAATAGTGTCAAGCAGCAAGCGCGTCGGTTTCTCGTAGTGGTCCGTGGGTTCACGGATCGCAACTGAGTTACAGCCCTGCGGGGCCTCAGTTTGGCCCGCGGAACCTGAAACGGAGCAGAAGCTAAGGCGTGGTGGCTTGTCGGCGCGCTCTACGGGAGGGTTGTGGATGCTAAAGAAGTTCGCGGTGATTGGTTTGTTGGTTCTCGCGTTGGTCGTGTCACCACGTCATTCGTGGTTGGAGGCTCATGAAGGTGCGACCGAGGTTCACAACAAGGCCGTGGTTCAAGCGTTCTGGAATGATGTTTGGAAGGAACGCCGGTTTGATCGGATTGGTGAGCTGTTCGCCAAGGAGTTCGTCATTCACTCCGCCGGCAAGGAAGTCGGGCCGCGAAGCAAGTTCCGGGCTTGGGTCGAATCCTTCTTTGAGAACATCGAAGCTCTGGAGTTGGAAGTTCATGACATCTTTGCCGAGGGCGACAAGGTGATCACGCGATGGACCTGCAGAGGCCGTTTTGTGGGACAGATGTTCGGAGTGAAAGGGAAGGGTCAACCGATTGCCTTTACAGGCGTCAACATCATGACGGTGCGCGACGGTCGGATCGTTGAATCGTGGGTTGAACGTGACGCCCTCGGCCTGGCGCGGCAGGTTGGGGCCATGAATTGATTGGCGTTCGCGCAGCGGTGGGCCAACTCTGGAACCAGAGGGCGATAGAGCGGCCGCCCTTTTCAGGTCCAAGGCCGGAACATCGAAGCGCGTTCAGTGCTGTCTAAGGAAGACTCTGGAAACGTGCTTTTATCCCAGGAGCCTGCCGGCGACCGCATCGAGCTTGGCTAGCAATGCTGGATCGCGTGCTTCGGGTTGCGTGATGATGGCGACATCGAGTGCGCGATCGGATCCAATCGGGCAAGGTGGGTGCACTTTTGGGAAGTGGGTCACCAGGTTCGAAATCAGACGCTGTGCCTTTTCGGTGTTGGAACGCATCACGGCGATAACCGAAGCAACGTCGACGTCATCGTGATCGTGGTGCCAGCAATCGTAGTCGGTGACCATCGCGAGCGTCGCGTAGCAAATCTCCGCCTCTCGAGCGAGTTTGGCTTCCGGCATATTGGTCATACCGATAACGGAACACCCCCAGGAGCGGTAAAGTTCGCTTTCGGCACGCGTTGAGAACTGCGGACCTTCCATCACCAGATATGTGCCGCCGCGCGAGACGGGGATGTCCTCGGCCTTTGCCGCCTGTTCCAGAGCATCCGCAAGGAGGGGACTGATGGGGTCGGCGACCGAAACGTGAGCGACGCACCCCGCGCCGAAGAAGCTCTTTTCGCGGGCGAATGTGCGATCGATGAATTGATCAACCACGACAAAGTGGCCGGGCGGCAGCTCTTCCTTGAGGGAACCGCAAGCGGAGATGGAAAGCAGATCGGTGACCCCGGCGCGTTTCAATGCGTCAATGTTCGCGCGATAGTTGATGCCGCTCGGTGGGACTTTATGGCCGCGCCCGTGACGGGGCAGGAAGCGCAAGGGCAGACCGTCAAGTTCGGCAAACAGAATCTCATCGGAAGGTTTGCCCCAAGGACTCTCGATCCCGCGCCAATGGGCATTGGCGATGCCTGGCATGTCGTAGAACCCACTGCCGCCGATAATGCCGAGAACCGTCTCAGTCATTCTTGTTCCCCTTGTTGGGAGCCTGGATGGATTTGCTTAAACAGAAAAGGCCCCGCATGCGAGGCCTTTTGGTTTGTCGTCTGACCGTGGTGCCGAGCACCGACTTTCGCATCAGTGTTTAACGCGCGCCCAGATCCGCTTTTTGGCAAAGTACAAAAGCAGAGTAGTGATCAGCAGGTAGATCAGTGCGCTCCAACCCAGTTGTTTGCGCTGGTTGAGCGAGGGATCTGCGGACCATGCCAGAAATGCCGTCACGTCTTCGGCATTCTGCTTCATGGACGAGGTTGCGCCGGCATTTTCCTGGTACTCAACGGCCCCCTCGTCAGGGATCGGCTGCGCCATGGCGATCTGATGGCCGGGGAAGTATTTGTTGTAGCTCATCCCCTCGGACAGCTCGAAACCCTCGGGCGGCTCCTTGTAGCCGGTCAGCAGAGCGTACAGGTAATCCGAGCCACCTTCCTGATAGCCGGAGAGGATATCGAGTGCCATCTGGGGAACATGGAGGTACCAGGGCGAGTCGTTGTGGACACCGCGCGCCCTCGTGATAAGCGACAGGTCGGGGGGATAGGCCCCGTTCTGTGCCGCGCGTGCTTCTTGCTGGTTCCTATAGGGTCCCTTGAGCGGATCGGAGAGCTTGGGCGGGCGCTCAAACATTTCGCCCTCATCATTGGGACCGTCGATAATCTGGTTGGGCCAATCCGCGGCAAGTGCCTTGACAGCTTCTTCGTCAAACTGGGGCCCGCCAGGCTCGACGAGGTTGCGGAATCTCACGCGCTCTAGGCCGTGACAGGCGGCGCAGACCTCCTGGTAGACCTGGAACCCGCGTCTCAGCTGGACCGGGTCGAATTGACCCTTGATCCCGCCATAGTTCCATTCGTGGCGGTCGATATGGATCGCCTCGCCGGCGGCGTTTGCGTTCGCCGCCAAGCCCAGGCTTGCGATGCCAACAAGAACGCCGCAAAGGGGGGAAAGTGCGTGTTTGATGTTCATTGCCTTTGCCCTTTCTGCCTTACCGGTCTTCCGGGGCGGCTGGGGCACCGATGGGTGCTCCGGCGGGCGCCGAGGAGGTTGTTGACTTGCTGCCCTTGCCCAGGACGGCTTCGGAGATCGAGCCAGGCAGACTCTTTGGTGTCTCCATGCTGCCGAGGATCGGCATCACGATCAGGAAGTGAGCGAAGTAGTAGAGGGTGAAGATCCGCGCCCAGAAGACGTAGACACCTTCCGCGGGCTTGGCACCCAGGTAGCCGAGCGCCAGGCACGTAAAGACGAACAGCCAGAAGAACCACTTGTAGATCGGGCGATACTTCGTGGAGCGCACCGGTGAGCGATCAAGCCATGGGACGAAGGCCAGAATGGCAATCGACGCAAACATCGCGATGACGCCGCCAAGTTTGTCGGGTATCGCGCGCAGGATCGCGTAGAACGGCAGGAAGTACCATTCGGGAACGATGTGCGGTGGCGTGACAAGCGGATCCGCCTTCACGAAGTTATCCGCGTGGCCCAGATAGTCCGGCAGAAATAGCAAGAACCAGGCGAAGATGATTACAAAGACGAACAGTCCGAAGATATCCTTGGAGACAGCGTACGGATACATCGGCAAGGAGTCGGACTTGGTCTTTATCTCGATGCCCGTCGGGTTGTTCTGGCCACACACATGAAGCGCCCACACATGCAGGATCACCAAGCCGAAGATCACGAATGGCAAGAGATAGTGCAGTGAGTAGAAGCGGGTGAGCGTCACGCCGGAGACCGCGTAGCCGCCCCACAACCATTCGACGATCGATGTGCCGAAGCCCGGGATGATCTGGTCAAGTGACGAGAAAAGGTTCGTGATCACGGTGACAGCCCAGAAGCTCATCTGCCCCCACGGCAGCGAGTAGCCCATGAACGCCGTCGCCATCATTGCGAGAAGAATGAAAACACCCAGTATCCATAGGATTTCTCTGGGGGCGCGGTAGGAACCATAATAGAGGCCGCGGAAGGTGTGGATGTAGGCGGCCAGGAAGAACATCGACGCGCCGACAGCGTGCATGGGCTGGATGAGCCAACCATAGTTAACGTCGCGGCGAATGCGATCCACGGAGTCGAAGGCGTCCGTGCCGCTGGGCACGTAATGCATGGCGAGCACAATGCCGGTGACGATCTGGGCAACAAGACAGAACGTCAGAATGCCGCCGAAGGTCCATAAGTAATTGAGGTTGCGCGGCGTCGGGAACTCAACGAACTGATCATACATCAAGCGGGGCAGAGGCAGGCGTTCGTCCCACCACTTGGCCGTCGCTGACTTCGGCTCATAAGAAGATTCGTGACTGGACATGAGATGCTCTCTTTTGCGTCAACCGATGCGGATCGTGCTGTCGGATACGAACGAGTATGGCGGTACATCCAAGTTACGTGGAGCTGGCCCTTTTCGGATCCGGCCGGAGGTGTCGTAGTGCGAACCGTGACACGGGCAGAACCAACCGCCGAACTCCCCCTTGTTGTCAGAGAGACTTTGGCCCTTCGGGATGCAGCCTAAGTGTGTGCAGATGCCAATCATGACGAGCCATTTTTCATGCCCGGGCAGCGTGCGGTTCTGATCGGTGGCCGGGCTGCCAGGATTGTTCTCATTGCGTGCGACGGGGTCGGGCAGATCGTCGACAGGGACGGTCTTTGCCTCCTCAACCTCAGTAGGCGTGCGGTGTCGGATGAAGACCGGCTTGCCACGCCACATCACGGTGATGGCCTGCCCTTCGGAAATCGGCGAAAGGTCGATCTCGGTTGACGCAAGGGCGAGTGCGCCGGCGTCCGGGTTCATCTGATCAATGAAGGGCCAGATGAGCGAAGCCGCTCCGACGGCGGCAAATGCGCTCGCCGCAATAACCAGCACATCACGGCGTTCTGGATCTTCGACGTCTGCTGTCATTGCTTGATCTCCTTCGGACGGCGTCCCACGCGACCTTACCTGATAAGTTGAATGAAGCCCGTATTGGCCCGCATATCAACTCATTGCGGTACATCACATGGTCTGAATTCGTAGCAGTGCATGGAGAGAGCTACGCTGGAATTTCGCGGGTGGTAACTCATAGCTACAGGCGCGATTTGCCACAGGTGTGACACCGTTTGCGCGCTGCCTCAAGGCCGCGATTGGTATGAACAGCAGGGCAATTTGGCGCAGACCAAAGGGTCAAGGACGATATGAACAGGATTTGCGTGCGGCTCGCCCTCTACCAACCGGATATTCCACAAAATACCGGAACGTTGCTGCGCATGGCTGCTTGCTTGGGTGTCGCGGTCGACATCATCGGGCCTTGTGGGTTTGATTTCAGCGACCGGGCATTGAGGCGAGCCGGACTGGACTATCTCGATGCCGTTGAGTTGCAGAGGCATGTCAGTTTCGATTCTTTCGAGGCGTGGCGGCTGCGGACGGGGTCACGGCTGGTGCTGGCAACGACGCAGGCTGAGCAATCCTACTGCCAACTGAAATTCAGGCCGGGAGATATCGTGATGCTCGGGCGTGAAACAGCGGGCGTTCCCGAAGGCGTGCACACAGCCGCCGACCAAGAGGTGCGCGTGCCGATGCGGGAGGGCATGCGCTCGCTTAATGTCGCTATTGCCGGGGCGATGATCGTCGGGGAGGCGCTGAGACAGCTGGGGGAGCCGTCGGCTTAACCGCCGCCGCAGACGGACTCCATGGCCCAATTCGGATCACTGTCTCCCGGTTTCAGAACGTGCCAGGGCGCTTCGGCGGCAACTCTTGCGATGCAAACGGCCAGGTCGCCATCCTCCAGAATCGCAGCCAGCTGCTTCATCAGACCCCCGATCCCTGTCCAAAGCTTTTTCTCCGGGCCACGCCGATCCGCCAGCGGGCCGGAAATGTACCGTGCCATCGATTTTAGCCGGTCAACCGCCATAGGGTGAGTGGCCACCGTCATGAGATAGTTGGTCCAGGCGTCGTTACTCTTGAACTCCCCGCGATGCCTAAAACGGTATATTTGCGCCTGGAAATAGAAGACGGCTCCCAAAGGCGGCGTTGCGGTCCTTGCCATCACATCGAGGGCGAAGCGATCGGATTGCACCTCATCGGCGCGAGCCTGCGCCTTGGTGATTTCGGCGTAGCCCTTATGGCGGAACAGCACATGCGCCAGTTCATGCGCAATGATGAAGGCGTAAGCCTCGTTGCGCAGGGATAACGAAAGGCTGTCAACACCAGGTTGTTTGTAAGCGTCCTTTGGAATGCCGAGTGCAGTGAGTACGTCCGTGTACTTTCGGCCGGGAAACTTGGATATGGGGCGATGGCGGAGAGCGGCGTAGTAGAGGTCAATCGTCGACTGTCTGAATCCATTCACCTGCGCCCAGGCATAGGCGGTGGTGAGGTCCTCGAGTGCCTTGAGGGATAAAACGGGCATGACGACGATGGCTTTGCGACCGTCGCGATAGGCATAGAAGTTGAGGGGGTCGTCACCAGGTCGGGGCAATGGAAACCGGAATTCGACGTCGCCGATCCCGCTGCTTTCGGACCTACTCAAGCTCGGTTTGATTCCAAGCTTATAAATCTTGCCGACAGCCGTGCGCAGACGTTTGGCGTCATTTTGCAGAGCCTCTTCGGCGTACATCTCAGACAAATTGGCGCCAAGCGCAGGCTGCACCAAAATTCCAAGCAGCAAGCTCAAGTATAAGAATGCCCGCATGGCAGTGGCCCCCAACGTCAGGCTAATCTTCCAGAACAATCGCGTGTGCGCGCACTATCCTTTCGTTTTGCGGTGACATAGCGGCATAGAATTCGCGCGCGGCTATGTTCTGGGGATCCGATACCCACCAAACGAACCTTCGACGCTCGCGGTGAGCCTGATCCTTGAGCGCATGTACGAGAGCGCTCGCGATGCCTTTGCGGCGCGCTTGCTCGCTGACATAGAGGTCGTTGAGGTAGAGCCCGCGGGCAGCGTAGGCTGTTTCGTAAGCTTGGCCATAAAGTGCGTAGCCAACGATGCCATCAGCTGTCTCGGCGTGGTCGTTTTGGAAGTGAGGCTCGTCACCATTGGGGTGGGGGAGTAGGTGGTGGGGGGGGTAGGTGGGGGGGGGGGGGCGGAGTGGGGGGTGGGGTGCGGGGGGGGGCGCGGCGGCGGGTGGGGGGTCGGCGGGGGGGGGGGGGGGGGGGG
>JARFQY010000379.1 GCA_029287535.1 Filomicrobium sp. | reverse complement strand
CAATGTTTTGGATGTGCGCGGAAACCGCGAACATGAACGCCGAGGCGAGCGCAAGAATGCTAGGGAGGTAGGCGCTCATGCAAGATGTACCAATCGGGTCTATTTCTTTTGTCGCCGAGCCGTGCCGAGAGAGAGCGGCTTCTCCTGACACCTCGAAGTTCGGAAACACCCTCCGAACGCGGAGCACCCCCAACTCCTTTGCCCTCGATCATTTCGATTCATTCGCGGACTTCATCGTCGGACATGTTCAGCCCGAATTCTTTGCGCAGCCCGGACGAAAAATTCGGACTCATCCTACAATTCACGCCGCTCCCAGAACTGTTAGGTAGACTGTTTGTTCGATCCATCCAAATCCTCGGTGTCGCATTGACGCTCTCAGATCTGGAGCAGGTTCCGGGGCTCCGCGACTTTACCTTCGATCGCCAGCGCGATGTCGAGATCCAGGACTTCATTCACGTCGAAGCGCCGCGCGGCGATCACTGGAAGGACGTCGCTGAGCATGTCAGCAAAACGTTACATGGCCAAACCGGACCCATCGGCATTCATGGGGCGTTTCTCGCGTCGAGTCGTTCCAAGCCAGATCCGCGTGTGCGAGCGATCGCAAAATTGTGCCTAGATGCCGGGATTGAGGCGTGCCCGGCACTGGACGGCACCCCAGCCTCTAAACTCGCGTAATAGACCTCAAGCGTCATGTCTAACTGTCTGCGCTATTTTTGCACATTATCTCGCGCCAACTGCTCCAGCATCTCGCCGGAGTTGACATGGCGCATCGCGGACAGCTCGATCGTTGCCATCTCCAGGCGATCGGAAAGGATACGGATCACAAAGTTGAGGAGGCCGTCATGAAACTCAGAATTAGCTTCTTTTATGGCGTCAAAGTTTGCACGACTAAGAGAATAAACGGTCGTCGGCCTCTCTGCCACCACTGACACATTACGTGTTGCCCTACGGAAAAACCCCATTTCTCCCAATACAGTTTGCCGACTTGAGTGCCGCACGCAATAACGCTGTCCCGATGTTGTCTCCAACATCATAGCAACCGTACCATCCACGATAAAATCAATCGTGTTAGCTGCATCGCCTTGCGCGTACAGCTGCTCTCCGGGCAGGATGTCGATGCGGTCAAAAAAGCGATCTACTAGTTCAAAAGGGATTTCCACACCAAGCTCGGCTGAGAGCCAACATCTAAAATCTCTTCCATTCGCGTTAGAACGGCACTCTGGACCTAAAGACGATAGTAGGCTCTCTTCTGCTCGGTCGAGCGCCTCGTTCAGGCTACCAAAGAATTGGACATGCGATGCCACTTTGGTTTTTTCTGGAGGCAAAATTTTCTTACGGTCACCATCATTTAAGCCGGAGAGGGCAAGCTGGATGTCATGCTTGCGACAGTATCCGCGTAGCTTATTCAAAGTATTGATCGCAGAACTGTCGTAGCCGGTGACACGTGAAAAATCGATAATTATTTGACGGATTGGAACGGCAACCTGCTTGCGGCGTCGCTGCTGTATCTGCTCAAACAAAACCTCAGACGAACCAAAGAAAATAAATCCCACCAATTCAAACACATGTATACTTTCGCCGTTTCTTCGGATCTGGGCCTCGGCATCATGCGCTCACTCCGTTGCTCCAGCAAGAAAAGATCGTGTGCTATGCCGTCGAATTGCCCCAATGCGCGCACAATTGAAGGCAAAAAGCAAACAGGCAGCTATAAAGCCTGCAACAACACCGGCAATAAACCCAAACCAAAGACACAAAACCATTATGCCAATCGTCAAAAGAACCTCCAGAATGGCTCGTTGCCGCAATGTAACTTTCAAAGCCTCTGCAGTCATTGCATACCCAAGAAGGAGGAGAAACCCACCAAGTATGGGCGTCGGCACAAACCGGGAAAGGTCGACGTTAGCAAAAATGATAAGCGCTAGGAATGCTGCTATCACAATGTAAGAAAAACGTGTTCGGGCGCTCGAATCGGCAAGGAACTTAGAGGTGCTAAACAGAATCCCACCGGTCATCCCACCTGAAAGTCCAGACACCAAACTTGCGGCGCCGTAGATCCGCAGTTCATGATTGATGTCAGCAGCCGCCATCCGGCTGGACTCGAAGGTCGAGATTCGCACAATCAATGATATCAGCCCGACGATCACGCACGTTGCGAGCTCTGGAAGCGCCCAGACGTAGACCGACCAATCAATTTGTGTTTCGCGCAGCGCAGCGAGTGGCAACCAAGGCTCCAACCCGTGCATCTCTGAGACATACCAGCCTTCATGATCGCCGAAGTGACCGGCCTGCAGTGCGGCATGCAGGGCTGCAGCAAAACCGAAGAACGCCAGCGGCGTAACAAGCGGTGATCTTATAGCGATACGTGCCGCACCAAGTAGAACGGCGAAGGCTAGCATCACTGCTAGCTTCAATGGATTGTCGCCAGACCAAAGCGTACTAAGTTCTGAGATACCAGACAGTCCCCCGACCACGATTTTCAGACTAGATGTAGTCAGAAGAATTCCGGTGGCGGCGAGAAAGCCTGCGATTAGAGGATAAGGCACGAACCTTAGTGATTGCCCGAGCCGCAGGAGCCCGATCAGAAATAGTGTTAGCCCGCTCGCAATGGCCACCAAGGTGATCCCCAACATAACATGAACAAGCGCGTCGGCCTTGGGGATGCCAACATCAAGCAGCGGCACGGCGACTGCCGGCGCCATCAAACCCACCACCGCTATGACCGCTGTATCCGGACCACCGGCGATCGGCTGCAGCGTTGTCAAGAAACCGACGATCAGCCCAACCACAATCATGCTCATCAGCATGATCCAGACTCCGGACGTGAAGCCCTGAGCGAGTTCGCCTTGGAAAATGGCGGCTGCGAAGCTCACGGCAAGCGCAATGTTGGAAGCGGCAATAACGGCACCGGCGAAGAGGTCGCCCACTAGATTGCGAGAAGCAATTTTTGCTGCGTTCACCAAATTCTTGGGCGCGTCGGGCGAGGCTTGCTCGTCTGCAACGGACTCGAAAGTCATAGGAACTTGCTTGGAAATTGAAGGCTGGCGGGGCGGCAAAGGATCCTCGTCCAGGCATTTGGCGCGATTTCGCAGCCGATTGCAACCTTCGAGGTTCAATATCGAACCCTATCGCTCTCGCATCAGAAGCCAGCAAGACAGCCGGCGTGTCGCGTGCATCGTCGCGTGGCGAGCGCAGCCCGGCTTCGAACGAAACCGACAGCGCGCCGTCAATAGTGCCGTCGCGCTCCTCGGAAAAATCTCCGCTTTTTCGGAAGTCGTGGCAAGCCGGTTGTTATTTGCTAAACTCGACAACGATTCACTCAACCGGGCTGAAGGCACATCGCGCGGGATGCCTGAACAACCACCAAGGCGATGCGAGTTGCAAGAGCCATGAAGCAAAACCCTATCGTTATAGCGATGCTCGCGCTCGCGCTGATCAGCGATGTCGCATTCGCCGAGATTGATTGTGCAAAGATCTCGCCCGGTCGTGAACGTACCGACTGCTACATTATAAAGGGTCGCCTCCACGGGATGCAGTCGAAGATTGCAGCCGACGAAGCGCGCGTGAAGGCCAATGATGCGAAGCTCCCGAAACAGGATCCCGTTGCGGCGCAGTCCTCGCCATCGGGTCAAGAGACGCAGTGACGGTGCGGTGCAGGCCGACTGCCATAGACGCCGACCTGCAGGGCTTCCCCCTCTCAAAGACTGCGAAGACGGACACACTGACAAACAAGACCAACGTGTTGTATCTCCCGAATTTGCGCTCACCCAGTCACCCGAGAGCGGCGCGTCAGCCCCATCTTCCTTCGCAGGTGCTACCATGACACCGATGTTCCGCGGTGACAGGAGATGCGCATAGATGAGTTCGAGTGCACTGCTTTTTGACAGTTCCGCAAACGTATCGCCGCTCAGCGCCTTGAGCTTCTCTCGATTGACCGCCATTAAGCCGACAATGGATCGCCTTGGCCTGGCGGCAACTTGAACCGCGCGATCATCGGCTCCAGGAGATCGAACTCCTGCAGTTCACCGCGAAACCGGAAGCAACTTTCGCGCCCCGTCTCGCAAGAACGGCCACTCATCGACTTTGGGGCGGTCACATGATGGGCCGGATGGCCGCAACGAGCTCGTCGGTGGGGTGGGTCGGCCCCAGCAGCCGAATGTCTCGGCACAGACCGTGAACTCGTCAAATGTCGACACCCGCCTCCGCCACCTTCGGCCAGAAGCTCGTCTTGCGCGCATGCCTGGCCTTGAGGTCTGCCATGTAAGCTTCGTGTGTCGGTATCGTAGCTGCTGCCTCGATCCTCAGCGCCAGCGCCGCGGCGCGTGCAAGGTCTCGCGCGGCATGCCTATATTGGGTCGATGACGCTCGCGCCAACACGCTGTCAATCTTGGCCCTTAGCAGGATCGTTGCCGCGACCGGGTGCTTTTCCTCCAGCCGGTCAATGGCCGTGTTCAACAGATCGTAATGGCGGCCGTCGATCTCGTCCGCACGCGTTGCAACCAGCCGCGCCGCCGCATCGAGGTCGGGCCACGCAACCAGAAACGACAAGGCTTCGAGGACCGAACGGTGGGCCATCGCGTGCGCAACCGCTTTGCGTATCACTGGCTCGTCCTCGAAGTCGGGCAGCCGCTTGACGTGCTCGCGCAGATAAACCGGCCACAAATAGCGCTCGAACATCTCCCAGCGCAGCGCCTGCGCCTCGTCGTTTCGCCCGAGGGCATCGAGCGCCTGAAGCTTGATGCCGACAACGCCGTCACCGGTCGCATCGCGCCACTCAAAGTGATCGGGCGGCAGACGGTCAAGCCAAGCCAGAGCTTCAGCCGGGCGCTTGGCCTTCAGCAGTCGCTTGGCCGCCTTGTCGATGTAGGCGATCTTGTAAGGGCTCAGCTCCGCCGCGCATAAAAAGGCATCGACGTCGTCCTCGGCATCGGCGAGGTCCATGAGACCTTTCGCTGCGGCAAAGCGGCGGCGATCTCGCTCATAGTCGCGCGCTCCGTCCCCAGTCGGCCAAGCGGTCGGGCTAGTTGCCGCGATGTCTTGCTCGAAATACGCACGTAGCGCCGCCCGTCCCTTGGGCCCGAATGCTGGGGCGACGGCTTGGACCAGCCCGTCGACCACGCCGTAGCCATTGTCGAGCGTTGAGGCATGGACCTTCCGGGCCAATATATCGGCATCGTCGACGCCTGCCTTGGCGAGCACAGCGCCGAGATCGACCACAGCCGCGCGCAGACTGCTGCTGATCATGCCGCCACTGTCGTCCACGCGCTCCATGATGCTGTCGGTGGCGTCGATCAGCTGCCAGAGCCGGGCCACGGCCGCCCCTGGGCTCTCGGCGACCAGCTCTCCTGTGATACCGGCGCGAATGGTGTCGATGATCGCGGCCAGGTTGCCCGCCTCGCGCCAGTCGACGAAGGATCGCCCGGTCTGCAGGCTCTTGATGCGCGTCTTCAGCTCAGCATCAAGCGCATCGCTGCCGCCCTTGGCCGCGAGCATCATGCGCACCTTCTTTTTGAGCACGTCGTCGCGCTGGCATGCTTCGAGCACCAACGCCGCGAGGCGCTTCGGCCCGAGCGATCTCAGCGTGGCCTCAGTGATGGTGGTCTTTCGTGGCATGGTTCAGATGTGCCACGGCGGCACGAGCTGGGCAATGTGGCGCTGCGCGGCGTCCACGAGAGAAAGGAATGGTGGCGATGAGACGGTCTCAGCCCGTGCAGGCCTCGCTTCGAGAGGTCCACTTGGCAACAATCAACAATGTCAACGCGACGATCTCGACGAACCGGCGAGCCAGCGGCGCGGGCATCGGATCACCAGCTCGTCGCTAACCACCTGCCTCGCCAGTAGGAATCGGGAGCAATCTAACACCGACCGCATTGAAGCCATGCAGTCGATCGAGGATCTGCATTTCAGCGCGCTCCAGCACCGAGGCATAGAGGTGAGCTGGGATCGTCCACTCGTCACGAGCACGCCGCCGTGCAACAATTCGACTGTTGATGCCAATGACGCCGCGTGCGCTCGCTTCTTCGTCCGAGAGGAGAGCCCCGACCACGGCCGCCGGCAGCTCGGTGTCGAGTGGCTCGACTGTGCCATCGGGCCCGACATCTTGAGTAAGTGAGCCAACCTTTCCCCAACCCGCTACCTGACCGTTTTGAACCTTGCCGATGACCTCAGCCATGATCACGGGACCGTCAGGTGAGGATCGATCGCGGGCCGTCAGCCGTCGATCCGGCGACACTGGTATCCAATGTTCGCCTTTCAACAAGAGGTAGCAGATCGCGATCTGATGTCTCGCTTCATGCGTCATGGCATTGGTGTCAATTACCGATCAGTTACGAAGGTAGGGTGGCGCCCGAGCGGGCCTTGCCTCAGATCACCAGGTATCGACACCACGGGGCGCACACTCGCTTGACACAAGCAATGCACAAACGCGGGGAACCGACACCGTACCTTTAACTGGCAACATGGTCGGGTGCCAGGCCGACCTCGTCAAGCAGTGATCCGCTAGACATGGCATAAAGCGAGCGGGCCGGAGACGAAATTCAAAGCTGGCCGATAGTCGGGGTATCTCCGCGTCTGGCTCGGGTCCCTCGCGTTGCGCGCGGACTGTCAGCCTCTATCGCCTCACCGTCATGCCGATCGGCGAAGCCAATGATATGCTTTGGGGAGGCCGCTCGTCCACCGGTGCCGAGCGTCGAAGTGCTGCCAGTTGCAAACATGGCAAGGTGCCCAACCGGCCCAGGCAACGTGGGACCGGTCGAGGGCAGTTTCTAGGGACATCGCTGCCGTATGGGTGAGACAGCGATGCGCCAGTGTCAGACCTTGCGGCGGCTTAAGTCCGCCTGAGCTGGTAGAGCGCGACCGCCACGATGAAAAGCGCAGCAGTGGCCGCCAAACCCGAGACCAGCATCTGAGAGCCAACATTCTTTGCGGCAATTCCGGCAAAGCCCCACGCTACTCCGGCGCCGTAGGGCCAGTGGCCGAGTTTGATCTGGTTGAGTGCTGCAAAGCCCGTCGCCAGCGCTAGCGCAACGATGGCCGCGATCACCTCCGATACGACGCCATATCCGGCAAGCAGCAAGCCGATGGAGACGAACGAGGCCGCCGTCAGCCAGCCAGCGTAAAGGGCCAACGGCCAGTGGGCCTGCCAAGGCGGGCGAGCGCCCTCCGTTTGAAAAAGCGCCACGAGCACACTCACGAGCATCACCCAGATCAGGACCGTCGCCCACACCGGCGACAGCAGCGCCACGGGGAGCCAACTTGCACCGACCGCGAGCGACACGATGAGAGCGATACGTCCCCTTTGCCAAGCCTCGTCATTGCGGTGCTGGGCCAGTCCAAAGACCGCATGAGCGATCAAAACAACATAGATGAGCCCCCAAATCGAGAAGGCCCAACCGGCCGGCTGCACCGGCGGGTCATCCTGCGGCACCGGGTAACGGGTCGGGTCAAAGCCGCCGAACTCGGGGGACAAGAAGGGTGCGATCGCGAACGCCAGAGCGGCAATGAGAACCAGGATGGCTTTCATTGGGCGGGCGCTCTCGTGTTCATCATATCCCTCCAGCGGTTGACGAGCTTGATCAGCGTAGCGGTGCGCCAGGGATGCATGCAACAGGCGGATGACGCTTGAGCCAAGTTCAGGCGAGGACGCCCCCTAACGAACTTCCCTCATCGGTTGTATATCCAGACTTGACGTTCACCCGGCAGCGGCTTGCCGGGCGCCTTCCCCCTCGCACGTGCCACCATGACACGGATGTTCCATAGCGAAAGGCGCCGGAGCAATCAGGCCTCGTGGGGAGGATTAGGTGATGTAAATTGGGTTTGTTTTGTCATGCTCCATGATCGAAATTTTTTGCGCTCATGGTTGGAATTTTTATCTTTATGCAGATTGCCTTGGCCACGCCAACGCTCAACACGCGAGAGCGTCTTTTCGATCCAGAAGGAGCTCTTGCCTCTTGATGGTCTCCAGCTTTGACCTAGGGGTGGAACCCTCCTTCACAAGTGTTTCGCCCCTTCGGGGTGCACCAGAGATTGCCGATATTCCCGGAGCCGCCAGGATGTGCCTACCGTCGATGATACGGAGGGTCCACAGCACCTTCAGAAGTGGAAAGACGGCGTTCTTCGAACTTGGACCAAGAGCCGAGGTCAAAGAAATGACTGACGAAACGCTCCTCTCAAGTCGAGCACAGCTGCAATTCTATTCCGGCATGCCCGCTTTGCGCAGGCTTTCGAGCAAGCTCTTCAAAAAGGTTTTGTGCGCTCCGACATAATTACGATGGATGAAGCTGGACGAAAGCGCCGGTTGAAGCTTCATCGTCTTTGCGAGTGCAGCCCGTGCCTCGCTCTTACGCCCGGCTTCTGCCAATGCAGTAGCGAGGTGCAAATGCGGCAGAAAACCGGAGTCGGGCAACTGACAGGCTTGCCGGCAATGCGCAATTGCCTCATCGTGCTGCCCGAGAAAGCGTAGGGCCGAAGCTTTGAGCCCGAGTGGCAACCAGCGCAATGGACTGCGCGGGCTGAGCCGAAGCGCGGCATCAAAATGAGGGAGGGCCCGCTCCGCCTGACCGGCGCCGAACCAGCAAGCCCAGCCGAGGAAATGGTGCCCCCAGGCGAAGTTGGGATTGATCGCGATGGCCGTCTGCATTTCGTCAATCCCCATTTCAGTCTCACCGGCGAAGATGTGCAACCGCCCGAGCGTTAAATGAGCGAGTGGCTCGTTCGGATCGAGCAATATCGCGCGTTCGGCCGACGCGCGCGCTGACACCGCGACTTTCTTTGCCTCGGCGTAGCCCGCCGTGAGCGAGCGCGATGCCCAGAGAGCATAAGCGAGATGTGCATGGGCTGCGGCAAATTCTGGGTCCAGTGCAACAGCTTCCCTAAATAGGCGTATCGCTTCCGCGCGGTCGTTATCGTTGGCGCGATAGTGATGTGATAGGCCACGCTGCAAAAGCGCCCAGGCATCGAGGCTGTCAGGCGGCTGCCGTCGGGCGCGCTCACGCTCACGGAAACTGATTTCCGGCTCGACCGCGATCACGATCTGTTCGGTGAT
>JARFQY010000343.1 GCA_029287535.1 Filomicrobium sp. | reverse complement strand
CAAAGGAAGATCTCAAGAACCGCATGGTCATGTTGCTGGCAGGGCGCGCTGCCGAGCAACTCACTGTCGGTGAAATTACAACGGGTGCAGCCGACGATCTCGAAAAAGTCACAGACATCGCACGTCAGATAGTCACTCGCTTCGGCATGACGGCTGATGTAGGACAGGCTGTTTTAGAAAAGCAGAGCAATCGTTTCCTTGGTGATGCTGCAGATGCAGTTGGGCCGGCCAAGCACTATTCAGAGGAAACAGCGCGTGAGATTGATCTGGCCGTCCGTGAGTTGATTGACGAGGCTTACAGGCGCGCAATGGAGCTGCTCACGACTCACGCAGGAGACCTCAAGCGCGGTGCGGATTTACTGCTCGAACGCGAGACAATAACGCCTGAAGAATTTCCGCCGCTACAACAGCGAGCAGAAGTTGTTTCAAAAGCTGCTGAGTGAGCCGGTCGTGAGATCTAATACCAGAAGCCTGACATGTGGTAGCGAGGCGGTCGCATAACTCGGTGAAAGCTGGACGGCAAAACGATCTTCCCCTCATCCTCCGGCCTGTCGGCGGGCTTTTGGCCTTTCAACGCCAGGAGGCGCTCGATCCGATCCTCGGTAGAAGGGTGAGTGCGAAGCACGGATGGATCTGGGTTTCGTCCTCCCGGGATGAATATGTTCTCCCACAAACGACCCTGCTTGCGCTCAAGGGTCCGCAATGCTGAAGCGAGTGCTTCGGGGTCGCCGGTCAATCTGGCTGCTCCAAGGTCAGCGTCATACTCCCGTGATCGCGAAAGAGCGAGCTGGAGGTACGTCCCAACGGTAGGTGCTAGCATCAACACAATAGCGGCAAGTAGAATGTTCCCGCCCTGCCAGAGCCCAAAGAAAATCATCAAGAACCCAACGGTCTGCATCGAGCTCGTCAGACGCCCTACCATGTCTGCCAGCCCCATGACTTTCAGGTCTTCGTTAGCAATGTGGCTAATCTCGTGGGCAAGCACGCCAGTGAGCTGTCGCAGCGATAAACCCCGCAGAATGCCATCGGTAAAAGTGATGGCTGAGTCTTCGGGACTTCCAACCGCAAAAGCATTCATGTTGGAACTTGCAACGTAATAGAGTTTTGGCAGCGTTGGGAGCTCCGCGCGGGCCGACAGGACATCAAGCTGCCGAAACAGCTCAGGTGCTTGCGAGGGCTGGATGGGGCGAGCGTTGTAAAGCCGAAGCACCATCGCAGGACTTAGGCGAGGAGTCATAAGTGACAGAAAAAGGCCAAGACCGATCGCCCAGATAATGCCCGACGGTCCAAACAAGGCCCAAGCGCACACCGCAAGCAGAGCTGTCATCCCACCTAGAATGAGCGCGCTATTCAGCGTATTCCTCCATTTTGCGCGCCGATGCATGACTGGATCAATCACTGCAAATACTCACAAAGTTACTGCTAAAGCTCGGCGCTCTGATGGCTAGCGCCGTGGCCGCGGGGAAATATGAAAATTGAAAAGATGGCCAAAGATAAAATCGGTCGAGGTCTTTTATTCCTGAAGCATCTCCTCCAGAACAAGGCTGACGTTGCGGATGAAGAGGTTAAGCCTTTTCGAGCGCACCCGGCTCAGATCTATGAGCTGCTGCTTCCACCTATCTGCATAGGGCATTGCTTGCGATAGGCGACGCGCTGGGCGCGATACCGGCATTTCTGCCGAAGCTTACCCAGCGTGCGAACCGGTCACCAGTATCTAGCGGGCTATTCAGTGAGTTCGCAATAGTCATCATCGTCACAATGAATGCCGCTCTTGATAAGAGCTGACGGAACCGCCCGTCTGCTGGGAATTCTCTTGCATCAACCTCATGCTCCTGATGGAAAGAGTGGGACTGCTCCATTCCCACTCGCCAAATCTATAGTTACAACGCCCCTCCCATAATCACATTTATACCTGAGCATTTAAGGAGAGCCCATTGTCGGTATCCCCGGGTCTTAGCCAACCGCAGGTCTATCGCAACCTGGCCATAATCGTCATAACGGTAATGGTGGCCGCCATATTCCTCAGTATGGTCAGGAGCTTTCTGCTTGCGCTGTTTTTGGCGGCAGTCTTCAGCGCAATGGCCTATCCGTTGTTCAAGTGGATCGCCTCAAGACTAGGTGACCGAAAGCAGCTCGCGGCTGCCCTGACGCTACTATTGCTGATTTCCGCCGTCTTGCTTCCTGGCATCGCGATTTTGATCTTAGTTGCTGAACAGGCCAGCAGCGTCGGCGCGCAGGCTATGCCTTGGGTGGAAGAGCAGCTACAAAACCCCGAAGCTCCGAACCTGCAGCTCCCCGACTGGCTACCATTTCACGATCAGCTACAAGCCTGGCTTCCCACCGTTGCTACCAAGCTCGGTGAGCTTTCAAGCACTATCGGCGAATTTGCCGTTAAAGCAGTCTCATCGCTGACCACAGGGGCGGCGCAGTTCCTGCTTGATCTGTTCGTGATGCTCTACGCCATGTTCTATTTCCTCTGCCAGGGACCTGCGCTACTCGATACCCTGAAGCGCTATGCCTTGTGGCTTGCAGGCGCGCAAGAACGCGTTTTCGATCGTGCAGTCGTCGTGTCGCGCGCCACTATCAAGGGCACGCTCGTTATCGGCATTGTTCAAGGCGTCCTAGGTGGGCTGGGCTTTTGGTTTTTCGGGATTGAAGGCGCGGCCTTTTGGGGAGCTGTGATGGCGATTGCATCTATGCTCCCAGTTGTGGGCACCTCGCTAATTTGGATCCCCGGCGTGATCTATTTGCTGGCGAGTGGAGACACCACCTCGGCCCTTGGACTGCTGCTGTGGTCAGCGATAATCGTCAGCAACATCGACAACGTGTTGCGGCCAATCCTTGTCGGTGGCGATACTGAAATGCCAGACCTCTTAGTTCTCATAAGCACATTTGGAGGACTTGGCATGTTCGGCGGCGCGGGTCTCGTCGTCGGTCCGGTCCTCGCCGCCGTCACCATGACGCTTCTGGAGATCGCATACGAAACGTTGCGTGATCCCTCGAAACCCGTGCCCGAAAACGAAACCTAAGCTGTAGCGGGAACGCCCATCTTCGAGGCTTAGGAGTCCTACGCCGTTAGCGTAAGCGCCACAGCCGGGCAGATTGATGCGCTACAGCTTTCGAAACTGGGGCACTCGAAACTTCGCGGTTCTGGAGACCCGATATTCGCGCGGCTGAACGTCCGCTATCGGGAGCCAGGCGGAACTCGCCGGAGTTTCGCACACCGGATAAACGACTTTGTCCTTTGTGGTCCTAGCGGCGCTAGATCGAGCAGTCGAATTACTTGGCACTGATGACCAAATGTTGCACGCCTTGCGCGCAGCTTCCTTACAACATCGGAACCATGGGTGTTTGACAGCCAAGTAAGCCAGTTGCGTGTCTGTGGCGCCAATGAAGAGTTCATGAAGTCGTGGAAACAGAAATGGTCTGCCGGCTTGATCAGAACACTAGGCTTCTGGTGCTGCCGGAGAGATTTGAACTCTCGGCCTCTCCCTTACCAAGGGAGTGCTCTACCCCTGAGCTACGGCAGCGAATGCTGTTGTGTGCCAACGGATCATCCCGCCAGTCGTTGGCACGTCACGGAACTTTAGTCGTTCCTCAGTCGAAGTCTTTGCGGAGGGCTCATCTAGCGCAGATGGGCGCCCCTGCGCAACAGCTAAACAGCTTCCTGCCCAGGCCCGCGACGTTAGCGCCCCTGTTCTCGCCGTCACATGTTGCCGAACGTCCGCTGAACAAAGGCCATCCACCCCTCGCCTTTTCTTTCGCAGTGCGATAAAAGCCGCTCTTTATTTCTCGAACAGGCTTTTGATTCGCATGCAGGACGGGAGTTCACCCCCCGATGATCGAGCCCCGCCAGCGGCCGCCGGGACGACTGTCGCCAGGCCGGCGGGCAAACCCGGTGATCTCGGCTACGAGATCGCCCGCAGGCGCACGTTCGCCATCATCTCACACCCGGACGCCGGTAAGACGACACTGACTGAAAAGTTGCTCTTGTTTGGCGGCGCCATTCAGCTTGCCGGTCAGGTCAAAGCCAAAAAGGACCGCCGCTCGACCCGCTCTGACTGGATGGCCATTGAAAAGACGCGTGGCATCTCCGTCGTCACCTCGGTGATGACGTTCGAGTACGGCGGCACCGTCTTCAATCTGCTGGACACGCCAGGGCACGAGGATTTCTCCGACCATACCTATCGTACGCTCACGGCCGTTGATTCCGCCATCATGGTCATCGACGCCGCCCGGGGTATCGAGGCGCGCACTTTGAAGCTGTTCGAGATCTGCCGCTTGCGCGATATTCCCATCATCACCTTCGTCAACAAGATGGACCGAGAGGCGCAAGAGCCGCTCGATCTGTTGCACGAAGTTGAGCAGACGCTGGCGCTAGATACCGCACCGATCGTCTGGCCGATTGGCAATGGCTCAACCTTCCGTGGGACCTATGACTTGGCCGCCAAACGCGTTCGCCGCGTCGATCAAAGCCCGGATGGTGAGCCCGTCGATGGCCCCGGAGATCCCGTCTTCGAGACCTTGCTCGACGAAAACGATCTCGGCACCTGGCGCGAGGAAATCGAACTGGTCGAAGATGCCGCCAAGGATTTCGACGTGGAAGCTTTCCGTCAGGGCACCCTGACACCTGTCTTCTTTGGTAGTGCCTTGAAGAACTTCGGCGTCCGCGATCTGCTCGATGCCCTTGTCGCCCACGCCCCGCCGCCGCGCGATCAGAACGCGGCCACCCGTACGGTCAAGGCGGATGAGAAAAAGATGACGGGCATCGTCTTCAAAATCCAGGCGAACATGGATCCCAATCATCGCGACCGCATCGCCTTCATGCGGGTGTGCTCCGGCAAGCTGACGCGAGGCATGAAGGCCAAGCTCGTGCGGACCGGCAAGACCATGGCGCTCACCGCACCGCAGTTCTTTTTCGCCCAGGACCGCTCGCTCGCCGAGGAAGCCTTCGCTGGCGACGTCGTCGGCATCCCCAACCGCGGGCTGCTGCGTATCGGCGATGCACTGACCGAAGGCGAGGACATTACATTCCTGGGCATTCCGAACTTCGCACCCGAGATCTTGCGCCGCGTGCGCTTGGAGGACGCCATCAAGGCTAGAAAGCTGAAGGACGCGCTGCAGGAAATGGCCGAGGAAGGCGTCGTCCAGTTGTTCAATCCTATCGACGGAACCCAGCCGGTGGTCGGCGTCATCGGCTCACTGCAGCTGGATGTCCTGGTCGACCGGTTGACCCACGAATACGGTCTCGACGCCGCCTACGACCCGGCCCCCTGCGACACCGTCCGCTGGGTCACATCCGACGACGAGGCCGCCCTCAAACGCTTCGTTGACCGCTACCGTCCGAACATCGCCAAGGATCTCGACGGCGATTACGTCTACCTTGCGCCATCCGTCTACAACCTCTCCACCACCCGCGACCGCCACGAAGACATCAACTTCATCGATATTAAGACGGTGAATAAGGGGTAGTTGGTCGGCGCTCGAGAGTTCGCTGCGGTATTTGCCAACGATCCGGAGAAAGCGCTGGCCGTCGCCGGTGGACTGACTGCTGATTGCGTTGGCGGACAATCCCCGCTCTGCTCACAGCCTTCAACTCATTTTGAAAATTATCGTCGCAAAACTGTCATGAAATGCTATCGTCAAAGGTTCACGGCGCTTCGGTCGACCTGATTTGAAGAGCTTGGCCGGCGCGCTCCGTCGTCACCTTTTGCATAAGGAGGCATCGGCGTGACCATAACCGGCGCACGCATGACGTGGTTATTTTCCCTTGCCATTGGCATCTTGATGGCCGGACCCGCGCGGTCGGTGTCACCGGACATTCCTTCACTCCCGGCGCACAATTCCACCGAGTGCGGGACCAGTCAGCTCGGCTGCACCTGGGAAAGAACCCTCGGTGGCAAGGTCGAAGACAAGATCTATGGAATTACCGAGCTGACCAACGGCGACTATGCTATCGCCGGTTACACACGCTCTACCGACGGGCTCGACTATGATGGCTGGCTTGTTCGGCTTGACCGCTCAGGACAGGTAATTTGGCAGCACCGGTTTGGCGGCTATGAGAACGATCAGCTCTATGGGCTGGCGGCGATGCCTGATGGTGGACTGGTGGCCGCCGGCTTTACCCGTTCGCGTAGCGCCGGCGAAAGCGACGTCTGGGTTATCCGCGTAAGCGGCGAAGGCAGCCTCGTGTGGGAAGCCAATTTTGGTGGCGTCGAAAACGACCGCGCTAGGTCCATACAGGTCACTTCTGATGGGAACATTCTGGTCGCCGGCACCAACGCCTCTAAGGGGCTCGGCAACCAGGACGCTTGGATCCTCCTACTCGACTCAAAGGGCAAGTTGATTTGGGATCGTAGCTTCGGTGGTCCGGGTTCCGATGGGGTCCTATCGACAGCTGCCCTTACCGATGGTTCTGTCGCATTCGCCGGCTACCGCGAGGCGCCCAACGGTTTCGATTACTGGGTCGTCAAGCTCGACGCGCAAGGTCAACTCAAATGGAACCGGCCATTCTTGTTCGGCGGCTTTTCAGCGGCAACCGCGATCACGGCGGCTCCGGACGGCGGAATCTATGTAGCCGGGCTTGCTCAACTTGCTCTGACCCATCCGCCGGAAGCCGTCCTGTTGCGCCTTGATGCAAGAGGGGCTCAGCGTTGGCGGCTCGATCTCGGCGGTAAGAGCAGGCATCCGGGCAAGGGAGACGAAGCTTGGTCGATCGCGACGAATAAGAACGGCGGATGCATCGTGGCGATTGCAACGGCCTCACGCGGCGCGGGATCGACGGACGCAAGGCTGGTGTCCATTTCTGAATCTGGTGATGTGAGCTGGGAACGCCTCTTCGGCCGCACCCAATGGGACCGGCCCTCAACCGTCGCTTTTTCTGCTGATGGCGGCATGCTTGTCGGCGGTCATACAACCAGTATGGGTGCTGGCTACGAGGATGGTTGGGTCCTGAGGCTCGATAAGGACGGCCGCATTGGGTCCAAATAGCACCGCGCGCGGCTGGCCTCGCGCCTTTAGAGACTGACCAATCGGCCCGCGATCGAAGCTCGCGGGCCGAATTGTTTCCTGGCAATCTCCTTGCCAGTGATATGATTGCGCGATGCGTGAACCGATGCGATAAGCTTGCCGTCAACGTGTTGAGCGAGCCTATGGAGGGTCCGCGATGCCCATCCGCGGCGAACGCCGATTATCACCATTGGTGGCCTTGGTTACCATCGCCTTCACCTCGCTGGCGCCTTCCATATTCGACGCCAGAGCGGGTGATGATTCAGGCATGGGAGAGGACTACTACGCGGGCCTGGACTGCAACCAGCTTTGGTATGAGCGCAACGCGATTTTTGCCTCGAAGGGGTATTGCTTCAAATCCCAAAGGGCCATCGCCACGTTCGGCGAGCGCTGCCAGCCGCCCTACGGCGAACTTCCTGATCACTTGCGTCGCGTCGTCAAAGAGATAAAGGCGTGGGAACGGCGCCGGGGTTGTTGAGCCTCTTTGGCGTCAAGTCGCAATGACATGACCGCAACAGCCTTCTTCATTTTTGAAGCGATACCGGGGCTGGACATATCGGCTTGATGCAGGCATGCGCTAAGCTCAGCCGGCAACCTTGAAACAAACCGTTCCGCGACATGCCGACAACCTTTTCATCCCCCGAAGACTTCCGTGATGCCCTGGCCAACCTGCCACGCGCCAACGCCGTTCTTGAGCTCAAGGCCAAGCGGCGTCAGGCGGAACTGACGAAACCACCGGGCTCTCTCGGTCGACTTGAGCAGATCGCGATACATCTTGCCGGTTGGCACGCCGATGGCATTCCGCGTGCCGAGCGCATCAAGGTTGTGGTGTTTGCCGGCAATCATGGCGTCACGGCGCAGGGGGTATCCCCCTATCCAGCTGCTGTCACCGCCCAAATGGTAGCCAACTTCGAGACCGGAGGAGCTGCCATTAATGCCATCACCGGCAGCCTCGGACTGCAACTGGAGGTTATACCGCTACTACTTGGGTCTCCAACGGCGGACATTACAAGAGCCCCGGCGATGAGCGACGCGGAGACACTTGAAGCACTCAACGCCGGCGCCCGTAGTGTTGAAGACAGTCTCGATCTCCTGATCCTGGGCGAAATGGGCATAGGCAACACGACTATCGCAGCAGCGCTATGCGCAGGATCCCTCGGCGAAGCAGGCGCCGACTGGGTCGGACCTGGCACCGGCCACGACGCCGCTGGCATCGCGCGAAAGGCAGCCGCTGTCGAGCAGGCCATCGCGCGCGCCAGACCGGAAACGCTCGCCAGTTCGTTCGCTGTCCTGAGCCACCTCGGTGGTCGCGAAACCGCGGCGATCGCGGGCGCGATAGTGACCGCCCGTCGTAAGCGCATCCCCGTGATCCTTGATGGCTATGTCGTGACCGCGAGTCTGGCACCACTCTTCGTGCAGAATCCTGCCATCGTCGAGCATTGCATCGCCGGTCATGAATCTGCCGAACCCGCGCACCGAAAGCTCTTGCAAAAAATGCAGTTATCGCCATTGCTTGACCTCGGGATGCGGCTCGGCGAGGGAACCGGTGCGGCTCTAGCCGCGGCCATCGTACGTGCCGCCGTGGCCACGCACACGCAAATGGCGACGTTTGCCGCCGCCGCTGTGGAGAACCGGTTAGATGCTGAATAGAACAGAAGTTTCGAGCGATCCTTACGCGCGGGCGACACCACAGACCCCGCTGCGCCGCATCGGCGAAGAGGTTCTGCTTGCATGGACGCTTCTGACACGCATTCCCGCGCCCCGCTTCCAGCTGCGAACGCGGGCAAACCTCGGCAGCGCATTCTGGGCCTACCCTCTGATTGGTGCCGCCATCGGCGTTATTGGAGGGGCGGTCTATGCTATCGCGATCGAACTGGGCATGGGTATGCTGTCCCCTGTTGCAATGGCGCTGGCCGCGATGGTGCTGGCAACAGGCGCATTCCATGAGGACGGCCTTGGAGATTTCATGGACGGTATTGGGGGCGGCCAGACCCGTGAAAGAAAACTTGAGATCATGCGCGACAGCCGACTGGGTACTTACGGTGTAATGGCGCTGGTGACGTTCTTTCTTTTGTCGACGACATTATTGTTCGAACTCGAGAATACGGGGTGGCAGCCAACCGTCGGCGGGTTCGCCTCCGTGCTCGTTTGCGTGGCTGCTTTTCAGCGCGCGGCAATAGGTCTGCCGCTCATCTTGTTGAAGCCGGTTCGCAGTGACGGCCTGGCTGCCGACACACCGCGGCCTCGCTCTAGGATTGTGGCCCTTGGCATTCTCATTGCGACGCTCCTCAGCGTGGTGCTGCTTGGGCCTGCCGCGACCTTGGTGTTGTTTGCTGCATCGATGCTCACCGCGCTGGGCATGAGTTGGCTCACATGGCAGCAACTGGGTGGCCGCACCGGTGATGCACTCGGCGCTACGGCCTGTCTGGCCGGCGTCGTGTCGGTAGCGGCGTTGGTGGTTTTTGGCAACGCGCAGAGCGGATTGTGAAACAAACGACACTTCTCCTTGGTGGCGCACGCTCGGGTAAGAGCCGCCGTGCATTGCTTTTGGCCGGGCACTATGAGCGCCGCATCATGATCGCCACCGCCGAAGCTGGTGACGAGGAAATGGAAGCACGCATTGCCCTGCATCGGGCGGAACGTGATGCGAGCTGGCGCACCTTCGACGCGCCGCTCGATCTCGCCGGGGCGGTTGGTGAGGCCGGCAGGGCGGTCGATAGTGCTCCTTCAGAAACGGTCATTGTTGTCGATTGCCTGACACTTTGGCTGAGTAACCTGATGCACGCTGGCTTAGACGTCGATGACGAGACCCGGCGGCTCCTCCAATCAGTCCAACAATGTGAGGCGGACATCATTTTCATTTCCAATGAACTCGGCCTCGGCCTCGTGCCGGAGACAAAGTTGGGCCGTGATTTTCGCGACGCGCAGGGCCGCCTGAATCAGCGCTTCGCCGACGCCGCCGATGTCGTTGAATTCGTCGCCGCCGGTTTGCCGCTGAGGTTGAAACCGTGACACCGCCGACGTCAAACGAACGCCCTACGGTCGGCGGCTGGTTGCTCATGGTACGTCACACGGCGGTCGATCCAGCACTCAAAGGCGTCTGTTATGGCGCCAGCGACGTCGCGCTGTCCGCGGACGGACTGGCCCATGTTGATTTGGTTGCCGATCAGCTGGCGGAAAGATCGCCGTCTATCATTATTCACTCAGGGCTCTCTCGAAGCCGAACGCTGGCCGAAGCTGTGGCCGCCCGCCTGGGAAGTCAGGCCTGCGTCGATCCGCGTATCGCCGAGTTCAACTTCGGCGAATGGGAGTTGCGCCGTTGGGGTGAGATCTTTCTCGCTGGTCATGATATCGCACGATTGATTCATGAACCGGACCGCTATTCAGCTCCCGGCGGAGAAACCGTTTTCGCCATGCGCGACCGTGTCCAGGCTTGGTACGAGGAACTCCCATCAGACGGTCGCATCTTGGCGGTAAGCCATGGGGGGCCCATATCCACCCTGCGAGGGGTACTGGGCGATGTTCCGCCACATGGCTGGCCACGGTTGGTGCCAGATTACGGCGAACACGTTCTCTTCCCGCTGCACGACGCCTCACCCAGTGGGTGAGTCGTTCAAACCCGCGTGAGCCCTGACAAGTTTTCCGCACATGCGGTACGCAAGCATGCCAGTTTGCCGCGCCGCCAATTGGTGCAGGCCTTTATTGTCGACCGAAAGCCCGGAGGACCCGATGGCGAAAGTTACCCTCTCCGTAAATGGAAAAGCTCATGAGGTCGATGTCGACCCTGAAATGCCGCTGCTGTGGCTGTTGCGCGACGAGCTTAAAATGACCGGTACCAAGTTCGGTTGCGGTATTGCTCAGTGCGGAGCTTGCACGGTTCACATTGACGGTATTGCAACACGGTCCTGCCAGACGACGGTCGAGGACGCCGTAGACACCGAGATCGTCACCATCGAGGGCATTACGGGCAGCGAAGCCAAGGCGGTCCAGGACGCCTGGGTCAAGCACGATGTACCCCAATGCGGATACTGCCAGTCGGGCCAGGTCATGAGCGCGGTCGCCTTGCTTCGTGAAACACCGGCTCCGACCGATGAAGACATTGATCTCGGCATGGCTGGCAACATCTGCCGCTGTGCCACCTACGTGCGCATTCGCAAGGCGATTAAGACCGCCGCCGAGACCCTCAAAGGCTGACCCGGAGCTCCCCCCAAATGCAGTATCTATTTCAAAAGTACGCCGCAAATGGTTCCACTCCGGTTGAGCCCCCAAAGCCCAGCCGCCGTACCATACTGAAGAGCATCGGAGGTGTCGGCGCTGGCCTGGTGCTTGGCATGCAGTTGCCACAGTCGGCCAAGTCCGACTCAGGTGCTGCGGCCGTCATAAAGGGCGACGCCGGTACCGCCGTCTTCGCTCCGAACGCTTTCGTCCGAATTGCGCCCGACAGCACCGTCACCGTCCTTATCAAACACATCGAGTTCGGTCAGGGGCCCTACACGGGCTTGACCACTCTGGTCGCCGAGGAGCTTGATGCAGACTGGTCACAAATGCGCGCGCAATCCACACCGGCAAACGCGGCGCTTTACAAAAACCTGATGTTTGGCGTGCAGGGCACAGGCGGCTCGACCGCGATGGCCAATTCGTTCGATCAAATGCGCAAGGCGGGTGCTGCCGCACGCGCCATGCTGGTCGAAGCCGCCGCCAAGGCCTGGGGCGTCAAGGCCGACGAGGTAACCGTCTCCAAAGGCGTTATAGCCCATGAGGCATCGGGCAAGAAGGCATCCTTTGGCGAATTCGCCGACGCCGCGGCCAAGCTCGAACCGCCTGCGGAGCCCTTCCTGAAGGACCCCTCCGAGTTCGTGCTGATTGGCACCGAACTGCCCAAACTCGATAGCGAGGTCAAATCAACGGGCAAGGCCGAGTTTACAATCGACGTGATGCGCCCTGACATGCTGACCGTGCAGATCCAGCGCCCACCGGTTTTTGGCGGCAAGGTCAAGAGTGTGGATGACAGCGCGGCCCGGAAGGTACCCGGTGTGGTCGATGTGAAGACGGTACCGCGCGGTGTCGCCGTTTTTGGCGAAGGCTTCTGGGCTGCCAAAAAGGGTCGCGAGGCGCTTCAAATTGAGTGGGACGAGAGCGAGGCTGAAACGCGTTCGACGAGCGAAATGTTGGCCGACTACCAGAAGTCGGCAGCAAGCGTCGGCCAGGTCGTGGCCGCGACCGGCGATGCCGAAAAGGCGTTGGCCAGTGCTGGCGGTGCGATCGAAGCCGAGTACATCTTTCCCTTCCTTGCGCACGCGCCGATGGAGACCCAGGACTGCGTGATCGAAGCCACGGACAGCAGCGCCACGGTCTGGGCGGGCTCTCAGTTTCCAACCCTCGACCAGGCCGCCGTCGCCCAAACCTTGGGCCTGCGCCCGGAGGAAGTCGACGTCCAGACGATGTTTGCCGGCGGTAGCTTTGGCCGTCGCGCCACGCCTATCGCCGATATCGCCTACGAGTGCGCCACCGCCGTCAAAGCGATCGACCGAAAGCGCCCGGTCAAACTGATTTTCACTCGAGAGGATGACATTCTGGGCGGTTTCTATCGTCCGATGACGGTTCACCGGCTGAAAGGGGCGGTGGATGCCGACGGCAGGATTTCCGCTTGGGACCATGTCATTGCCGGCCAGTCCATCATGGAAGGTACGCCCTTTGAATCCATGATGACGGAAGGCGTGGACCCGACGCTCGTCGAGGGTGCCCGGGAACTCCCCTATGATATTCCCAATCTCCGTGTCTCCTTTCACAAAAAGTCCTCAGCCATACCCCCGCTTTGGTGGCGTGCGGTGGGCCATACACACACCGCCTATTCGACCGAGGCTTTCCTCGACGAACTTCTGACGCTTGGCGGCAAGGACCCCGTGGAAGAGCGGCTACGGATGCTCGGCGACAAGCACGCGCGCCTCAGCGGCGTCCTCAAAGCTGTCGCGGAGGCGGCCGATTGGGGGGCGGCGGTCCCCGAGGGGCGGGCACGCGGAGTTGCCCTTCACAAGTCCTTCAACTCCTACGTTGCCGAGATCGCGGAAGTATCGATAAACAATGAAGACGGTATTCCGCGCGTCCATAAGGTCTGGTGTGCCGTGGATTGCGGCATTGCCGTCAACCCGGACATCGTACGCGCACAAATGGAGGGCGGAATTGGCTACGGTCTGGGCCACATCCTTTTCTCGGCGCTAACCCTTGACAAGGGGCGGGTCCAGCAATCGAACTTTGATACGTATCGCTCTTTGCGAATTAATGAGATGCC
>JARFQY010000331.1 GCA_029287535.1 Filomicrobium sp. | reverse complement strand
GGCGCGGGTTAACCGGTCCTGCAGACAATCGTCGTGCTGCATAAACGAAAACATCGGCGTCACTACCGCTCGGCATGAAGACGTAGGGCGGCGAGGAGGACAACCACAACCTGATCTGATTTGACTGCATCGTGCCGAAGACGCGTCTTCGGCAGACATCGCTGTCGGCCTGCGGTCCGCGTACATCTCAGCTTGGCACGCCTCGAGGCCGACATGCGGCCGACCGCCGCTCGTGACACCGTCGCCCCGGACCCCGAGCCGACCGGTCGCCGGATGCATCACGACTGTCGTCCACTCCTGGGGCTCGGCGATGACGCACCTCTCGCACTTGCACATGCTGATGCCCGTCGGCTGTCCGAGGATGGGACGCGAATTACCGTCCACAAAGCGGAGAGCTATTTGAGTTCAACCAGCAGTATGATGCAGACATCATCTCCGATGTTCTTGGCTTTGTGCGATTTAACGGGCTTTCCCGATCTCGCTCTGGCTTTGCCCGCCTTTGGTGTCGCATCGCGGTAACTTCCGTCTGGTTTTGACAAGCGAAGCTGGCAATCCGTTTGATAAATGGACACACGATCCGGCGGGTGAGAGTGAAAATTGTCTTCCTGACCGGGCTGCCATGTGGCTTCGATCACTCTGAATTGGTCATTTTCCGCCAAGACCTTGTACACATCTGGCGATGCTTCTGGGGCAGAGGGCGCGCCCTCACCAACCGCGACTGCTGCCCCGACAACGACGGAGCAGGCAAGCGCCACCGCAGCGACACTAAAATTCCTGAGAAACCGCACTTCTTTCATCCCGAGGACCTCCCATGAGCTACAGCTATGTTTTTTGTTTAACCGGTTCATTGGAAAACTCCTCGAAGTCGATGTCAACGAGCGATTACTTGTTCGGCCATCAGGCCGATACGCCAGTTCCCGCATTACCGTTTCTGCTTCAACCCCGATCGCGATTGACCTGCTGCAGCGCACACAGCGCTCCCTTTGGGCGACTTCCTGATAAGTGCAGCAGTGAGAAAATATGGCTGGTCGCGGCCTCGGCACCGGTTGGGAGATCAGATCTTCTTGATCATGAGAAGGAGGTCCTGCGGACCGGGGCCCATCCATCTTGCTCGATCCAGTCTCGGGCTGCTTCGACATAGCCAAGCGTCTCATAGAGCCGCCGCGCTCCCGTATTGTGTGCCAGTACCAACAGGCTCATCGCTGAAAGTCCTGCGTCCCGAGGCATGTCCTCAGCGAGCCCGAGGAGCGCTCCGCCCAACCCTTGCGGTGGCAAATGATTTGGGAGGAGATCCTCGCGCCCCGGTTGGGCCTTACTGATCATTCCGGCGAGCGGCCCACCGGGATCGTCGGTGACAACGGCGTCGCCATCTTTGATCCGCTCGGTCATCACACGCGGGCCCACTTCTTCTGGCTTATCGCCGCTCTGGCACATGATCCGCCAGAGCACTTGTCTCAGCCCGTCATTCGCCATGTCGAAGAACGTGGCCACCGCAGGGGCGTCTTCTGGCACGGCCCGCCGGAACGGAGTGGACAACTGCATCACGGGGCGGCGGTCTCCAGACAACAATGCTCCACTCGCTCGAGGGTGGCACATCCAATATCGTCGAACTGGCTCATATACTCAATCAGCTGTCGGTATCCCGCCGAATGGCGTGCAAACTTAGTTCATCACTGCTTGCAATGCCTACTACGGCCATAACCGGACTCGGCAGAGCTGACAAAGAGCGCAGCACGACATCGGACATCGGACTGCCGACAGTGTGAGGCGCAAAACGCACAACGTGGAGGACACTTCTCTTCATTCGCGATAGATTGTCTCCATGACGCGCATGGGAGTTCCCTCGGCTTGATGTCAATTGTAGCAGTCGTTCGGATCGGATCTCAGCATGGTCGATGATGTCGAGCGCTGGCTTGATGAGCTTGGGCTAGCAAAATACGCATCAGTCTTTCTCGGTGAAGAGATCGAACTCCTCGACCTTCAGGAACTCACCGACTCAGACCTCAAAGAGATGGGTTTACCGATCGGGCCACGCCGCCGCGTGCTAAGGGCCGTCGCGGAATTGGCGATGACGACAACAGATCGCCCGGAGCCAAGGCGAACAAACCTTGACCCTGCTGTTGTTCAGAGGACGGTTACGAGAAATCTAGCGGAACGCCGTCAGTTGACAATCCTGTTCTGTGATCTCGTTGGCTCGACCAAGCTTGCAGCGCGAATTGATCCCGAGGAATTTGGGGAGATCTTACGGCGGTATCAGAAGTCATCGACAACAGCGATAGAACGCTGCGGCGGTTATATCGCCAAGTTCTTGGGCGACGGTATTTTGGCTTACTTCGGATGGCCAGAAGCCTATGAGGATCAAGCAATTCAGGCCGTTCATGGGGCGTTGGAAGCGGTCAACCAAGTGCGTGAAGACAGTTTGCCAGACGGCGTTCGCCTGGAGGCTCGGGCTGGTGTCGCCACAGGCCTTGTTGTCATCGGCGATCTGGTCGGCGAAATCAGTCAGGATCTAGATGCGGTCGCCGGCGACACGCCAAATCTCGCGGCACGACTGCAGGGTGCGGCCATGCCAAATCAGGTGTTGATCGACGCCACAACGCGCAGCTTGATTGGCAAAGCCTTTGATCTCTCCGATCCAATCTACGTAACCCTCAAAGGATACACGGCACCTGTAGAGGCATGGCGTGCTCTCGCTGCGCATGGCGCCGACACGCGGTTCGATGCCACGCGCGACGCGTCCACGACGCACTTCATCGGACGGGAACACGAACTCGATCTTATTTTGGACCGATGGGCGCGCGCAAAGGCAGGCGAGGGCCAAGCGATATTGGTGTCGGGCGAAGCCGGCATCGGAAAGTCCCGTCTGCTACAGGCATTTCGGACGAGGATTTCAGATGAGCCGCATGCAGCCCTGGTCTATCAATGTTCACCGTTTCACATTGGTAGTGCCTTCCATCCTATCCGGCAGAAGTTCACACGTGACGCCGGTATCGGCGCCACCGATGATGACCAGGCGAAGCTAGATAAACTTCGGGTGTTTCTCGCGCCACGCGTAAGCGATGGTCCATCGGAAGTTTCGGTGCTTGCGGCGTTGCTGGGCCTCCCGCCCCTTGACCCAAAACATCTTGATGATCTCACACCGTATCAGTTAAGGGAAAGAATACGGCGGTCTCTCCTCAACCAACTTCTCGCACTCAGTCGGCACAACCCAGTTCTGTTCGTGTTTGAGGATGTCCACTGGATCGATCCAAGTTCTGCTGAGCTCTTACTCGAAACAGTGAGCGCAATCATTGAGGTCCCCGTTCTCATGTTTGTGACTTATCGGCCCGAGTATCGCCTCGATTGGCCGATGCACTCGCATGTTGCCGTGCTGACGTTAAATCGCTTGAGCCGAAGCGAAGGGGCTGAGTTGGTCCGTTCTGCAACCGGTGTCGAGCTTCCGCCCGCGATTATGGAACGGATCATCGCCCGAACTGACGGGGTCCCGCTTTTTCTCGAAGAGATGTCGCGCGCCATAGCGGAGATCGAGAGTCATTCCGACGATCCGGAAATTCCAAGCACCTTACAATCATCGCTAGCTGCAAGGCTCGATCGGATGGGTGCAGCGAAACAGATAGCGCAGGTGGGTGCGATTATCGGGCGTGAATTTGAGCGAAAGCTGGTGCAGCGATTGGTTGAGCTGCCTGCGGACACTCTCGATCGAGAGATACAATCTTTGCTGCAGTCAGGACTTGTTATTCGGCGCCCAGGCACAGACAGAGAAGCCTATGCGTTCAGGCACGCTTTGATCCAGGAGGCCGCTGCAAATAGCCTCCTCCGCGAGCACCGCCGCAATCTGCATCTCCGCATCGCGGAAATCTTTGAAGAGTGTGCCGTCG
>JARFQY010000259.1 GCA_029287535.1 Filomicrobium sp. | reverse complement strand
GTAGCGGGAAACCACTTTCCCTCGCTGGCGGAACAACTCCTCGCGATAGCGATCGGCACTTCAATCGTATTTGAGGTCTTCGGACCTGTGCTGACGCAAGTCGCATTGACCAGAGTCGGCGCAATCAAATAGCGCTTGCCGCAACTCAACTATGTGATCCGCCACCAAGAGTTGCGTTGGGCCGTTTGCGCCCGCCCACTGCCAAACCGCCTTGTCAAAAGCGGGCTTTGGATCGGAACAGTGCTGGTGCTGGTGTCACTGTCATTCCCGGTTTGGTTTCCAATTATAGTGCCCTACCTGCTGTTCCCCGTCATCATTCCAGAGACATCTTGAGGCGAATCGGGAAGAGAGGGTTTTGAGATCATCGTAGCCATTATGGAGCGAAGACGAGATCAAAACCCGGGCCGCAACCTTCGGCCGAGCAACACGTCCGCGAGATCTGCCGCCAGACCCGCAAGCGGTATAGTTCGGAGGAGGAGGTCCGCATCGTCCTGGAGGGGCTATTTGTCGGAGCATCCGTAACGCTCTATAACCAGACTAATCAAACCCATCCAACGATGAATGCTCGTTGCCGGATCATTCAGCAGGTTCCCGAGCCGCCTCTGGCAGTCGCCTTTGGCGAAGTCAGCCTTCGTAGCCAGAGCGGAACGCGCGCGTGCCGAATGCGTACGATCACCGCAACGTCCGCTTTGATCCTTACGTGCACGTAACTTGATAGCGACGGGACATCGGGCGAAGGATGAAGCCTCGGCAATTGTCAGATCCGTTCGGACCCTTGGCGCGTTGGAGATTTGCGCCAACTCATCAGAAATCAAAGTCGGATTATCGCGGAGTGCGCATATGCACCTGAAATATATTCTAGCTACAGCTGTTCTGACAGCGTTCGGGTTCACGGTCCAAAACGAACAAGCGAACGCAGGCCGCGGCGAGGGGACCACAAATTCGCCAGCCGCATGTTCACAGTCCGGACACTGGATAGGTGGCCCTGACGGCGAGGTAATGTCGCGGCAGAAGCTCTTTCAAGAGCTCTCGACGCGGCCACTCGTTCTCCTTGGCGAAAGCCATGATAACGCCTCACACCATCGCTGGCAGCTGCACACGTTGTCGGCCCTGCTGGGTCGTTCAAAAGAGCTTGTGATCGGATTCGAGATGTTTCCCAGGGCAGCTCAGCCCGTTCTCGATCAGTGGGTCGCGGGTGCGTTGACTGAAAAGGAGTTTCTTGAGAAGTCGGACTGGCGCCGTGTCTGGGGATATGATCCAGACCTTTACATGCCACTGTTCCAATTTGCTCGCATGCACCGAGTCCCGATGGTTGCGCTAAACGTCGACCGGAAGTTGGTGTCTCGTGTCGCAGAAGAAGGTTGGACCGCAATTCCGACCGAAGATCGGCACGGGATTAGTGACCCGGTTCCAGCTCAACCCGAGTACCGCCGGGCCCTTGCCGACGTTTATCGTACGAAGCTATCGATGATGGCCAAGGGACACTTCAAAGGTATGGCATCGATGAGCAAGCCACCCAAAGCGGACGCTGCTCCTTCGCTCGACGACGTAATGAAAAAACCGGATTTTGACCGATTTGTTGACGCTCAGCTCGTCTGGGATCGAGCTATGGCTGAGGGTCTGCACGATGCGAAACAAAAGCACCCGAGCGCAATGGTCGTTGGTGTGATGGGCAGCGGGCACCTCACCTATCGTCATGGAGTTCCGCGTCAGCTCAACCAGCTTGGTACGCCCGGATCTGCGGTTCTGATACCCGCACAGATGGAAACAGCCTGCCAGTTGGTCCAGGATGGCTACGCCGATGCCCTATTCACAGTAGAGGCAGGATCGGACAGTCAAGATGAGCCGAAGAAGCGCTTGCGTTTGGGCGTCCGCCTGAGTGACGACGAGGGCTCGATTCTGATCCAGCAGGTCGTGCCCGGCAGCGTCGCGGAAGCGACAAAGTTGCGCGAAGGCGATCGCATCGTCCGTGCCGCTGGTGTCGCGATAACAACCACCGGTGCACTCGTGGATGTCATTGCGAAGCAAGTTCCTGGTTTCTGGCTTCCGCTGATCGTGGAGCGTTCAGGCGAAACGCTGGAATTGGTCGCGAAGTTCCCGGCGTCAACATGAGGGACACTGTGATGCGGACCGGCATCGGAGGTTTGGGCATATGTCTCATCTGGGCGCTCTTCTTATCGTTGAGCACACCCGCGCTTGCGACGGAACCTGTCGGTGCTCACCATGATTTGCAGCTCTTTGTGGATCCATCCCAAGCCAAAGTTGTTGTCGAGGACAACATCAAGGTCAGGGGTTTGCCTGAAGTCTCTCTTAGACTTCCTGACTGGCTGAAGCTCACCAAAGTTCGAGTGGATGGTCGGGCTGTTGAGCCGAAAAGCTGGACTAGAGATCTCTCGATTTCGTTGGCGTCCAATGGCCCGCACAACATCCACCTAACGGCCGCAGGGACCATCCCGCGCAACCTCGGCGGACGGCGGCCTGCATCACAGGTCTTCGCTGGCAGCGACAGTGTTTATCTTCCAGGATGGGCGGGTTGGTTTCCAGCCGTTACAGCAGAGTCGGTGACGTACAACTTGACCATCACGACACCAGCGCAGTATCGCGCCGTGGCGACAGCTGCGCTCAAATCTGACCAACTCTCTAAGGAGGGCAATACGAGCACCTTCGAAGCGAAGTCTTCAATGGAGCCGCCTTCCGTGTTCGTTGGTCCTTACAAGGTTTCAGAGCAACCCTTTGGCGCTGTGCGTTTGAGGACATATTTCTATGATGATGACGCGAAGCTCGCTCAGGATTACCTTGATGCGGCTGGCCGCTATATCAGCATGTTTGAGAAGGAAATAGGTCCGTATCCCTTCGCTGATTTCCATATTGTTGCGGGTCCTTTGCCGGTTGGCCTCGGCTTTCCCAACCTGACTTATGTCGATCGCCGAATTCTGCGGCTTCCTTTCATGCGGGGACGCTCTCTGGCGCACGAAGTGTTACACAATTGGTGGGGCAATGGCGTCCAGCCGGACTACGCCAAGGGGAACTGGTCCGAGGGGCTGACGACCTACATGGCCGATCACCGATTGGCAGAGGAGATGGGGCCAAAATCAGCTGAAGAAATGCGCCTCGGTTGGCTGCGAGATTTCGCAGCGTTGCCCGACGAGCGAGATATGCCCGTGACGCGTTTCGTCTCCAAGCGGCATGATGCGGCACAGGTGATTGGTTATGGTAAGACCGCTTACATTTTTCACATGCTGAAGCAAGAGATCGGGCCCGACCAATACGAAGCGGTGATGAGGGACTTTTGGCAAAAGCATAAGTTCCAGACTGCGAGTTGGAGCGATATCCGGGCATCGGTCGAACGGGTGACGCAAGACGACTACGGCTGGTTTTTCGAGCAATGGACCGAACGCCCTGGGGCACCTCAGCTCACTATAGAGTCTGCTCGCGTCGTGCCTGAAGACGGTCACTACGTACTGCAGTTGTCTTTGTCCCAAACCGCGCCCGGTTATCGTCTCGACGTACCGGTGCATGTAACGACCGAGGCCGGCGTCGAAAAGTTCAAGGTCCGCATGGCTGAGCAAGCCGCGTCAGCCGAATTCAAGCTGAAGGCCAAACCGGTAAAAATTCAGATTGACCCCTCTTACGGTCTCTTCCGACGCTTGCTTCCCGGCGAGGCGCCACCGATATTCCGGGACGTCTTGCTGGACCGTGGGGCTGAAACAGTCGTGCTATACCCGGAGCAAGAAAGCGAGGAGCTCGCCCGCGCGCTGGCAGGTCGCTTGTTTCAAAGGACACCGCTATTCGTCGATGAGAAGAAGCGCAAAAAGAACACCAGACAGCCGCTGCTGGTGCTCGGTTCTGCCAGTCAGATCGACGACTTTATTGGTTTGATGGGCTTTCCGCCCCGTCCAGAGTTAGTTGGCAATCGAGGGACAGGCCGTGCATGGACTGCCAGAACACCTAATGGCCTGAGCGCTCTGTTTGTTGAAGCAGATGACGTCGACAGCATTCGGGCCTTGATGCGTCCGCTACCTCATTATCGCTCCAAGAGCTACGTTGTGTTTAACGGTCGCCGAGCGGTCGATCGCGGTGTTTGGACGTTGACCCAAGGACCACTCAGCAAGACTCTCGAGTAGGAAGCAAAAAACGTGTCGGCACGTCCGTTCGCCGTGGCAGCAATCCTATGATCAAGCGGAGATTTGGTCTATTGAGGGAGGCAGGCCTAGGACAGAAGATAACTCATAACGACGTTTGTTTTGGTTTACGGTGCTTGGCAAGGCGGCTGGTGTTGGAAGCGAGTCGCATCGCTGCGGTGTCGTCACGGTAACGCACCTGCTCAGTTGATGCCGTATGCTATCAACGTCCGATGAGCAGTTCTTCGTATCGTCGCCATCGCTTCCCGGCCGCTGTGATCCAGCACGCGGTCTGGCTGTACTTTCGCTTTCCTCTGAGCCTGCGCGATGTCGAGGATATGTTGTCCCAACGCGGCATCGATGTCTCGTATGAAACGGTCCGCCGCTGGTCGTCTAAGTTTGGCTTGGCCTATGCCAGAAAGCTCAGACGCTCGCACCCGCGTTCTGATACGCGTTGGCATCTCGATGAAGTCTTCGTCTCGATCAACGGCAAGACGATGTATCTATGGCGTGCCGTCGATTGCGAGGGATAGGTCCGGGACGTGCTGGTGCAATCGCGCCGAAACAAGCGAGCAGCCTTGAGGCTGATGCGGAAACTGCTCGAGTCATAAGGCTTCTCGCAAGACGCCGTGTGACAGACAAACTGCCATCATATGGCGCGGCATTGAGCGAACTTGGGATGAGAGCTCGCCACATAACCGGCGGTCGGATCAACAATCGGGCCGATAATTCTTATCTCCCGATACGGCAAAGAGAACGACGGATGCAGCGATTCAAATCAGCTGATGCCGCCAAACGATCTCTCTCAACCTACGCTGCGATCTATAACGCCTTCAACGTTAAACGCCATCTTATCTCGCGCAGAACGTTGCGCCAGTTCCGAACTGAAGCGATGAATAGTTGGAATGCCGTGACTGCTGCAGCGTGAAACACGGAGACGTCGTCCATTTTCGCGCGGCATATGTGCTAACGTGACAATGCCGTTGAGGGTCGAAGTACTTCGCCATTTGTCTGGGATATCGAGTTAGGGTATCGGCCGCAACAGCCTAATCTTAGCA
>JARFQY010000215.1 GCA_029287535.1 Filomicrobium sp. | reverse complement strand
AAAACCGTGTTGCAACTGGGTCATTTCAGGAGGCTTCAGGGGCCGCCAAATGCCTACGACTTTCCGCGGAACGCCTTGAGAAATCGCCGGGCGCCTCTCGTTGGGCGCGATACGACCTCATCGGGCTCGTCGACAGCATTTATCTGCTGTAGGTCGCGGCCACGGGGCTGGCGCGAGACGATTTCCACTGCGGCTTCCTCGATGTTGGTATGATAGGCGGCGTAGTCCTCGGCCTTCACGTCTTCCAGCTCTGCAGCCTTCATGGGCTCGGTCTTGTGAACCTCCGGCTCGGAAATCGCTGCGTCACCTTCAGTGATCCCTGTCTTCTCCTCTGAAGCCATAACGGAATCAGCCTCGCAGTCGGATCGCGGCCTTGGCGCAATCGTGACCTCGGCTTCCTCTTCAATGACATCACCTGTAGACGGATCGTCTTTGTGATCATCATTGTCCCTGGCGACTTCGTCGTCGATTGAGGTCGCCTGACGCTCCTCAGAAAACATGGGCGCGGTTACTTCGTCATCGATGTCATGAGCGGGACCCACGTCATTAGCGAGCACCTGCGGAGAAACAGCCGAGACGGGTAGCGGAGGCGGCGTGGCGGGCGGCGGAGGGACCAGGTTTTCCAGTATCCAGGAGTCCGGCACGAGAGCTTGCGCCGGATAGGGGACAAGGCAATCAGGCTCTCCTCGCAGCTTGCGGTTGGCTGCCTTCGTCATCCGGCCCGAAGCCAGAGCGGCCGCCTGCTCCAACCAGTTTTGACGGTTAATCTGGTTGCCGAGGTCGCAATCGATGCTCAATGCGGCCACGTCGTCGGCGTCAAAGGCGGAGATTTCGGCAAAGCGCGTAACGCCAAGATCGTTCAGTCGCTCTGCAACGTGCGGCTGCAGGTCATCAATCAAGGTGAGATCATCGGCCTTTGGAAGCGGCTGCAGGGCGGCCCCGTTTTCGCTGAAGGCGGTTGGGGTCTCGGTCGCGGAGGTGGCGTCCGGGGGAGGCTCTGGCTGCTGCGATTCTTCGGGCACGAGTGTTGGGGATGGCACTGGAGCCCGCTTGGGAAAGACAGCATTCGGAACCTGAGCGCTCGTCGCAATACTCGCGACACTGGCTGCCATCTGGTGACCGAGCTCCTCGCCGCCGATGCATTCGCCCTTGAGCCTTTCTCCAGAAGTGACCACGGTTTCGCGGGCCAACGGAGGAGTTGTCGACTCCGTCGGCGCCCCCTCTTGCTGCTGCGGCAACTCCCGGCCGCCGATGGCTGCGGCCGCTCCGGCGACAAGTGCGTGAATGTCTGGAGCTGCTACAGGCCGCTCGGCCACCACATGCTGTTCCTTCGGAGGCTCGGAGGGCGGGCGTTGTTGCGCCAACTTTGCAGCCTGCTCGATCCAGTTCTGCTCATAGATCGACCGCCCGAGCCGCAGCGCCGCACTTAGGCTGCGCACGTCGGTCGCCGTCCAGTCGGCGATCTGCCGGTAGTGCGTGATGCCGATTCGGAACAGCTTCTCAGCGAGCTGCTGGTCGATGCGCCGGATCTTGGTGAGATCATCGGGCAGACTGGGATCAAGCATTGGTCCGCTGCGCTGCGATCCGGGCGGCTTTTCGTGGATTTTGACCTTCGGTTGCGGTACGGGCGCCGCGGCAGTGGCTTTCTCATGCTCCTGCGGAGTTGCTCCGTCACCCCCCGGGACTGCCTCGCTGTCTCCACCACCCGTCATGCCAAAAGGCTCCCAGAAAGCGCCGGATTGGTCGTCTCCGGCTGACCAAAGTTCACAGTCCTCAAACAATTACCCAATTTTAGTGCGATCAAGCAATCACACTCCTTGGCCCAAATGCTTGCCCCACATTGTTCGCCGCGATTCGGTTTGATAACGCTTGAAGCTTGCCAAGTTCGGCCACATCTCCTCAAAGCGTTCATAAGCACTCAAGGGCTTAATCGCAGACGGAACCGCCTAATGAGCGAAGAAAAAAGCGAAATCCTCAAAGCGATCTACCGGCTCTATGAGCATTCGGGCTTTTCGCTTGCAGGCGCGGTGGCGTTCTCATTCGTCATTTCGCTTTTCCCCTTTTGCATCTTCTTGGCCGGCCTGGCCGGTCTCGTAGGCACTCCTGAACTGGCGCAGCAGGCTGTCACGCAATTGTTCAATGTCCTGCCGAAGGATGTCGCCAGTGCGCTTGCGCCGCAGGTCGTTTCGATCATGAGCAGCACCCGCATCGACTTGCTCACCTTTGGTGGCGGCATCGCCTTGTTCTTCGCAACAAGCGCGATTGAGACGCTGCGCGCAGCCCTGAACGGGGCCTACCGCGAATATGAGACGTTGATGTATCCGCTGGTTCTCCTGCGCAGCATGATGTTCGTCTTGATCAGCGCCATTTCCTCGTTGGTCCTGACTTGGGCGGTGATTGTCGGCCCGGGCATCGCCGCGAAGTTTGAACCTTCTTGGCTCAAATCGATCCTCGATTCGACCTGGCTGGCCTTTTGGTTTCGTTACCTGATCGCCGGCTTGGTGATTGCGGTACAGCTCGTCGCATTCCACCTTTGGCTGGCCGCCGGACGGCGTAGCCTCTCGGATGTGCTGCCCGGCGTTGCACTATCCACCTTCCTCTGGATCGCGCTTGCGATCTTGTATTCGTACTACCTGGAATTCAGCGACTATTCGCGGTTCTACGCGGGGCTGTCACAAATGATGGTTGCTTTGATCTTCTTTCAGGTGACCGCCGTCATCATCATCCTCGGAGCCGAACTCAATCGCGGTCTCATTGAGCTCAAGAAGCTGCGCAACGGTTCCGAACGCCAGGAAGTCAAGGACGCCATGGTTCCTCGTCACTCCGTCTAGGACCGACGAGAATGGCTCGGCACCTGGGTCCGGCCGGCCATGGGTCGGATAACAAACACGGCCGCCATCACGAGCGCGATACCTGTCATCTGCAGATAAGACAGCTCCTCACCGAACATCGCAGCCGCCATCAAGGCGGTCGTTGCCGGCACCAGGTAGAACAGGCTGGTCACGCGAGACACAGCGCTGGCCCGGATCATTACCATCAAGAGCAAGATGGCGCCGATCGACAGGACAATGACGAGCCAGGCGGTCGCTGCCACGAACTCTGGTGTCCATTGCACAATCATAGTCTCGCTTGCCAGCGCCGCCGCGGCGGAAGTGATGAAGGCCGCCACGTACTGCCAAATCGTGACTGCCAGCAGGTCACCGCTCATGCCGTGCATTTTTTGATTGAGTGTTCCCAGAGTCATACCAACAAGCGCCCCGAACACACCGACCAGCGCCGCAATGCCAAACGATTCCGTTGTTGCGGCCTGAAAGGAGAGCTTCGGTGCAAGTACCAGCAAGACACCGACTAGGCCGCAAATGAGCCCGATCCAATGCTGCCGTCCGGGCCATTCACCAAGCACCGGACCGGCCAGAAGAGCGGTCAGAATCGGCTGGGTCGAAACAACAATAGCCACAATGCCGGCGGGCATGTGATCTCGCAGCGCCCACATAACGCCGCCGAGATAGATGGTGTGAATCAAGGTGCCTGTAACGGCGGCCTGCCATGCGACCGGCCGTGCTGGCCAATGGATGCGCGTCAGCAGCGCCCATGGGATTAGCAAGGCAAGCACAAGCGCAAAACGGATGGTGAGAAACGTGAACGGCTCCGCATATTCGGCACCAACCTTCGAGCCGATAAAGCCCGTCGACCAGAGCAAGACGAACAAGAATGGAGCAATGCGCAACAGCATACGGGTCGTGCTCGCGATCGGAAAAAACAAGTCCCGCCTGCGTGAAACGCAGGCGGGATAGCGTCACGTCGCTTGCATGACCCGCCGGCACCGGCACGCACGCCAGGCGCCCAGCACGGTATCAGCCGAATCTTGCGCGGCTGGCTTCCTCGGTATCTTCAAGCGTTCGCAGGCCGGTCGTCGGTGCGGATACGAGCACGGCCATGTTGCCCGGCTTGTGTTCATTCTTCCACATCCGCATGTGCGCCTTCGGGATCTGCAGCCAGGGGAAGACCTCGGACATGCAGGGGTCGACGCGGCGTTCGATCACCAGCTTGTTGGCTTGTGACGCCTGCAGCAGGTTGGCGAAGTGCGAACCTTGTACGCGCTTCTGGTGCATCCAAAGGTAACGGGCGTCGATTGTCAGGTTGTAGCCTGTCGTGCCCGCGCAGATGACGACCATGCCGCCACGTTTGACGATGAACACGGAAAGCGGGAACGTCGCTTCTCCAGGATGCTCGAAGACGAAGTCGACGTTATTGCCCTTGCCGGTCACGCTCCAGATGGCTTTGCCGAAAGCCCTGGCGGCCTTCATCCAGTCGTTGAATTCAGGTGTATTGACGGTCGGCAGTTGGCCCCAACAACCGTCATAGTCCTTACGGTTCAACACGCCCTTGGCGCCCAACTGCATGACGAAATCACGCTTGTCGTCCTCGGAGACGACGCCGACCGCATGGGCCCCAGCGGTCGCGCACAGCTGTACGGCCATTGAGCCAAGTCCACCCGACGCGCCCCAGATCAGCACATTGTGGCCTGGCCGGAGGATGTGCGGGCGGTGCCCAAACAACATCCGGTAGGCCGTTGCCAGAACCAGCGTATAGCAGGCGCTTTCTTCCCAGGTGAGGTGCTTGGGACGTGGCAGCAGCTGGCGGTCCTGCACCCGGCAGAATTGCGAGAATGAGCCGTCCGGCGTCTCATAACCCCAGATTCTCTGGGACGGGGAGAACATCGGGTCGCCACCGTTGCACTCCTCGTCGTCCCCATCATCCTGGTTACAGTGGATGACGACCTCGTCGCCCACCTTCCAACGCTTGACCTTGGAGCCGACCGCCCAAACGATCCCCGAAGCATCGGAGCCGGCCACGTGGAACGGGTTCTTGTGGACATCAAACATCGACACCGGCGTCCCGAGGCTGGCCCAAATGCCGTTATAGTTGACGCCTGCGGCCATCACCAGAACCAGCACTTCGTGGCTGTCGAGTTCCCACGTCGGTACGACCTCCACTTGCATTGCTGTGTCCGGCGGACCCTCCCGGTCCGGCCGGATGGCCCATGCATACATGTTCTTTGGAACGTGCCCCAGCGGTGGAATCTCACCGACCTCATAAAGGTCTTTCTTGGCCGAGATCACCGCAGGCGCTCCGTTTTCGTTTGCGGTCTGCGTCTCAGCTTGGGCGCCTTGGCTCGACATTGGTTGGTGTTCTCCAGTTTTGTTTTTTTACTCGTATTGCATTGCGGCATATAGAGCGCGGCTGTGTCCATATGGCAAGTCCGGACTTTCGGCGTGAGCCCAGCCCGCTCTGATTAACGGGAAGTTTATGAATCGCGTTTATTCTGGCCCCTGCCTGAGGTCTCATTGACCAGCGTATCATTGTCAGTACCGGAGTCGTGGCCATGGGCACGAGCTTTATAAATATCGTTTATCAGATCGTATTCGTCGATCAGATGACGTTTGTCCTCGTCATCTTGCTTTCGGTGATCGCCGCGTTCGCGTTTCGTGAGGCCCTGGAAGGCGCCTCGCTAACAGCTATTTGCTTCTTTCCATTCTTTATTCTCGGCGCCTTGGTCTCAGTTTATCTGTTCACCAAGCTTCAGGTCTTCATGTCGCCGGAACAGCCCGTGAATACCGTCGCGGCATCCATCTTCGGAATCGTTATCACGTTGATATTCCTGCTAGTATTCAAGCGTGCGATCATCTACCTCTCTGATTCGATTCATCGACTCGTCTAAGCTGTAGCAACAATTGCCAATACGTTCGGTTTGCGCGACGCAGCATCGGCGCTATAGAATTTGCGCTTGATCAGCAAGCAAACAGCCGAGAGCGGGCGCAATGAGCACGAAAGACCAGCACACGAAGGCGGCCGGAACCGGCGGACAGGGATCCGCGAAGGATCGCGACAGGCCGTGGATTTTCCGCACTTACGCCGGCCACTCGACGGCCGCCAAGTCCAACGAACTCTATCGGAAAAACCTATCAAAAGGTCAGACCGGCCTATCGATTGCCTTCGACCTGCCCACGCAGACCGGCTTTGATAGTGACCATGAGCTCGCCCGTGGTGAGGTCGGAAAAGTCGGAGTGCCCGTTAGCCATCTTGGCGATATGCGCACGCTGCTTGATGGCATCCCGCTCGATCAAATGAATACCTCGATGACAATCAACGCCACCGCGGCGTGGTTGTGGTCGCTCTACATCGCGTTCGCCGACGAACAGGGCGCATCGCGCGATGCGCTGACCGGCACGATCCAAAACGACATCATCAAGGAGTATCTCTCGCGTGGGACCTATGTGTTCCCGCCAGAGCCTTCTTTGCGGCTCATCAAGGATACGATCGTTTTCGGTTACAAGGAGGTTCCCAAGTGGAACCCGACCAATGTCTGCTCGTATCACCTGCAGGAGGCTGGCGCGACGCCTGTCCAGGAACTCGCTTTCGCACTCGCCACCGGTATAGCGGTGCTGGATACGGTGAAGTCCTCCGGCTCTGTCGCTGACGAAGACTTCGGCCGAGTTGTCGGGCGCGTGTCCTTTTTCGTGAATGCAGGCCTCCAGTTTGTCACCGAAGTCTGCAAGATGCGCGCCTTTACAGAGCTTTGGGATGAGATCGCATCCGAGCGCTATGGCGTCACCGAGGAGAAGTTCCGTCGCTTCCGCTATGGCGTTCAAGTGAATTCCCTCGGGTTGACGGAGCAGCAGCCGGAAAACAACGTCTACCGCATCCTGATTTCGATGCTCGCGGTGACACTTTCGAAAAACGCCCGCGCGCGTGCTGTCCAACTTCCCGCCTGGAACGAGGCGCTCGGTCTGCCCCGCCCCTGGGACCAGCAGTGGTCTCTTCGCATGCAGCAGATTCTAGCCTATGAGACCGACCTCCTGGCATACGGTGATATCTTCGATGGCTCCAAGGAGATCGAGAACAAGGTCGAGGCTCTGAAGGCCCAAGCAAGGGCGGAACTGGCAACCATCGAAAAGCAAGGCGGCGCTGTCTCTGCGATCGACTATATGAAGCGCCAGCTCGTGGAGAGCAATTCGGAGCGCTTGAGTGCGATCGAATCTGGCGAACACGTTGTCGTCGGCGTCAACCGGTGGACGGAAACGGAGCAATCCCCACTTTCGGCGGGCGAAGGTGCCATTCAGGTCGTCGATCCGGCCTTCGAGGCCGAACAGGTCGCAAGGCTCGTCGCGTGGCGTGAGGCGCGCGACGCCAAGGCAGCAGAAGACGCGCTGAGCCAGTTGGAGGCGGCCGCCAAGGAAGGCCGCAATATCATGGAGCCGTCGATTGCCTGCGCCAAGGCCGGAGTAACGACCGGTGAATGGGGTGGCATTCTTCGCCGCATCTTCGGCGACTACCGGGCGCCGACCGGCGTTTCGCAGTCTGGCCGCGTAACGGACGGTGGCCGGATAGAAGAGGTGCGTACTGCGGTCGAAGACGTTTCGGCTCGGCTCGGCAGGCGCCTCAAGTTTCTCGTCGGAAAACCCGGACTCGACGGACACTCCAATGGCGCGGAACAGATTGCCGTGCGCGCCCGCGATTGCGGCATGGAGGTCGTCTATGAGGGCATCCGGCTGACGCCATCACAGATTGTGCGGGCGGCCGTCGATGAGAGTGTCCATGTCGTCGGTCTCTCAATCCTGTCAGGCAGTCACGTTCCCCTCGTCAAAGAGGTGCTTGCGGCCATGCGGGTTGAAGGCCTCGATGATATTCCGTTGATCGTCGGCGGTATCATTCCGCCGGAGGACGAGACCCAACTCAAGGCGATGGGGGTGGCAGCCGTCTACACGCCCAAGGACTTTCAACTGAACGACATCATGGCGGACATTGTACGCCTCGTGGACGCGCGCGCCGAAGCGGCCTGATCTTCGGCTATGACTCCTCGCACACGGGTGGCGGGCGGACGTGTTCAGCGCCCGCCAAGGAACCCGTCGAGAAGTTTCTTCGCGTCGACGCCTTCACCGTCTTCTTTGTTGCCGCCCAGCAAGTTGTCGAGAAACTTGCCGGTTTTTTCGCCTCCAAACTTGCGGCCGAGCTCACGAACCGTATCGGCAGCTTTGTTGGGGTCTTTGAAAATGCCCTGGAGGTCAGGTGTATAGCTGAGATTATCGAAGGGGCCATGGACGCGCACAGGGACTTCAATACCCGAGAGGGCGCGGTTGCCACCTTGTCCGGATAGGCTGGCTACGATCTTCGGCTTCACCGTATAATCGACCCTCTGTCTCGGCAGCACCACCTTGCCCTCGCCGGTGGCGCGCAGCAGAGGGCTTTGGATCTGCAAGTCGTCATTGACCGCGACGCCTTTGACGATCTTGAACGAGGCAGACAGCTCGGAAAAGTCAGTCTTCTCGGTCGGCGACCCTCCAAAGTCCGCAAGATTGCCCTGCTGGATTGCGCGCACCCACTTGGCCACGTTGAAACCGGTAATCGCGCCGTCCTGAAAAGCAAAACTGGCCGAACCGTTTAGACGATTGATGATCTGCCGCTCGTGTAGCCCCGAACTCTTCAGCGCCAGCAGAAGTTGCCCTTTGCCAGCCAACCAGTCGATCTCCGCCGCGTCATTCAGGAGCGGCTGTGCGGACACCCCTTGGAGGTTGAAATTCGCACCCATGACCGGGGTTGCTGAGCGTGTGTTGACCGTCACGACACCGCGGCCTGTGCCGCTGTAGAGTTCCATTTCATTGAGCTTGGCCGTTAAGGCGCGATCCGTCAGAACGACGTCCATGCGCGTGCGGCCGACCTTGATCTTCTCGTAGAGAAGTCTGCCGAGCCCTAGTTTCAGGTTGGCGTCGACAGTCCCCAGCGCCGAAAAGTCGATGGGGTCCTGGCTCCAGCCGCTCCGCTTCGTATAGCCTCTGACGCGCGGTCCAGGCCGGTTGATGAGGTCCTCGATGGAGGAGGGTTCGTCCTGTCCGTCCGCCGCCGTTCCCGCATCCTGAGCAGCATCACCGGCTGGCATGTACTTGTTCAAATCGAGCTCTGACAGACGCAGTTCGCCACTGACGTTCGGACGGACCCCATCGGTCTTGACCGTCACTTTGCCGTCACCCGTGGCGCCGTCCAGCCCGAGTTTGATGTTGGAGAGGTCATAGACGGGTCCGTCTGCTCTCAGGCGCCCTTTGAGGGAAAACGGGCCGAACCCTTTAGCCTTCGGTAGCTCCGCTCCAAGCCACGTCGCCAGCCCTCTCACGGAATCACTTTGCGCAGTGACGTCTCCATCTAGGCGCAAGTCTTGCGAGACATCGACTCGGCCCTTGAATGTGCCCGTCAAGTGTGGCGATTGCACCGTCGCATCAAGGTCTGCCGGCCGCTGCCCGAGGATTGACTTCAGCGATCGCAGGTTGCTGTTGAAGGCCACCTGCTCGCCCTTGTAGCGAAGGTCGCCTTCCAACGTGAAAGGACTTGCGATCGATTTTAGTCCGAGCGTGGCGTTGATTGCGTCAACCCGCTCATTCGTTCCGCTGCCCTCGTCCGTATAACCAACCGTTCCGTTGATGATCCAAACGTCGCCAAGTTCCAGCTGTTCCAGTGCGGCGACATCAAAGCCGCCCTCCGATGCTCCTGAACCAGCTCCAGGCCACGACGAACCGGCATCATTCACCGTGCCTCCACGGCCGTCCGCCTGCGCCAATTGAGTGCGTTTTGGCCCGGCTTGATGTGCCGCGAAGTCCCAGCTCTTTTGACCTTGCTTGTCGACACGCAGATCGATTACAGGCTCGTCTAGGATGAAGCTGTCGATGGCGACTTTTTGCGACAGCAAGGGCAGCAACTTCACTTGCACCGTCAGGCGCTTCATGCGCACGAACGGCGCACCGCCCATTGCCGGAGGCGCCGATAAGCTGACATCGCCCATCGTGAAGCCGAGCGCTGGGAAGAACGTCAGGCCCGCGTCTCCCTTGATGGAGAGATCACGCCCTGTACTCGCTTTGACTTGCGCCACCAGCTCGTTGCGGATCGCTTCCGTCGGCGGTGCCACCAAAATGACGGCAAGCGCTGCTCCACACAGCACCATCAAGCCGATGCCAATGACCAGCAACACCGTACCAATGCCGCTTGACCGCTTGCGCTTCGATTTCGTGCGGGCACCAGCTCGTCGCCGCGGCGGTCCCGGCGGCGCCTGCATGTTCGTGGCTCCTGGTCGCCCGGGGTTTTGAGCTCCAGGTCGGAAGCCCTCGAAATTCGGCGGCGTCCTCTGGTTGGTCATCCTGTCTCCAAATCTCTCCAGCCTCGCTCCTGTGCGCCAGCCCAGGTTCGGCTCTGATGATCTACAGCTAGGCTGGAATTATGTCAGGTCCGTGCAAAGGCTTTTCCAGGCCGCAAATAGTCTCCCTTCGCGAAGCCGGGGACGGATTGTCTGCACCCATGGAGCACCAAAAGCGGTGATCCGTATTGCTATCTAGGATTGTAGTCGAAAAATGCACCCAGCTGAGGTGATTCGTTAGCCTGTCAAGCGGTTAGTCTTAGAATTCGGATGCGACAAAAAGGCCATCCGTGCGCCAACCGACTCGGCTATATTCAACCTATGAGTGTGCTTGAATCGCGTCGGTTGGCCTTGCCGAGTGTGGCGTTTGCGCTTTCGGCTGGGTTTCTTGCCATCGGGACGTTGTCCCTTGGCTTGCATGTGAACGGGTCTGAGCTGCACCCGCCGCGGGCTCAGCCCGCGCTTTTGTCCGGCCTCGCCCGAGCAATTGATGGTGATACAATTGAACTTGCCGGGCAGCGCGTGCGTCTCGAAGGCATCGACGCCCCGGAGGCGGGGCAGACATGTCCGGGTCGCCATGCCGGCGGTAGTCCGGGGGGCTGGCGCTGCGGACAAGCGGCGACGGCCGCACTGGCGAGGCTTATCGAGGGGCGTCACGTCAGCTGTGAACACCATGGCCAAGACAGGTATGGCCGACTGATCGCGACCTGTTTTGCCGACCACAGCGACATCGGCGCTGAAATGGTCCGAAACGGTCATGCTTGGGCATTTGTGAAGTACTCGGCCACCTACATCGATGAAGAGGCCGCCGCGCGACGCACTAAGCGCGGCATCTGGGCGTCGCGGCAACCGTCTCTGCCAGCCTGGCAATACCGCGCGCGGCGATGGCAAAGTGCCGAACAACGCGCGCCCGACGGCTGCGCCATCAAGGGCAATATCTCTAGACGCGGAGGCCGCATCTATCATACGCCGTGGAGCCCTTGGTATAAGAAGGTGCGCGTCGATCTTGCCAAGGGTGAACGCTGGTTTTGCGATGAGGCGCAGGCCGTGGCGGCGGGATAGCGGCCGGCCAGGACGCGTTAGCTGCGGCGGCTGCCAGAACCGCTCATGCCTCCACTATATATGATGAGAGCGGAATACTTGCGGCCCGCCTCGAAGCACCAATACGTCTAATTATCGCTGCTAAGCGTATACAGGCGTGCGCGCTTGTCGCGGAATGCGAATGCATGCAAAATAACGCGCTGCAAGATGGATTAATGAGATGGTGAGCTGATAAAATGCGCCACAACGTGATCGGATCAATAGCTGGGATGGCTTTGGGGCTGGGCGTTTGGGCCGCCTCCGCGCACGCCGGCGCGACCTGGGACGGGCTCAAGCCGGACGTTTTCGGCGATCGCGTGATTCAGGATGGCCGCGGTATCATTGAGTTTTCGGCGCCTAAGCGTCCAATGGACCAAAGCAACGTCCCGGTCTCGGTCAAAGCGCGCTTAGACGACGGCCGCACGATCAAGTCCGTCACGCTCATCGTTGATGAAAACCCCTCACCGGTGGCCGCCGCCTTCCAGCTGGGCGAAGGGCGCAGCCAGGTGTCCATTGCGACGAAGCTGCGATTCAATTCAGCTACAGATGTGCGTGCCGTGGTGGAGGCCAGCGACGGCGAGCTCTATATGGTCGCACGCCACACGAAATTCGCGGGCGGCCAAGCCGCTTGCGCGGCCCCGCCGCAGGGCGATCCCGCGCTGATTGCAGCGAATACGGGCCGCATGAGTCTGGCCCACCTTGGCGCCTCCAAGGCAATGACTCAGCTTCGTCCGAAAGCCAAACTGACCGTCTCGCACCCAAACCACACCGGCATGGTGCTTGATCAGCTGACCTTGCTTTATATTCCGCTGAAGATGGTGAGTAACATCGAAGTCCGGCAGGGCGACGATCTGGTCTTTGCCATGACCGGCTCCATCACCATGTCGCAGGATCCCGTGGTTGACTTTGATTACCGCGTCAACGGCGCCGAAAGGCTGCATGTGACAGCCAAGGATACCGATGGCGGTGAGTGGACCAAGGCATTCCCAATCGGACAGGGCAGCTAGTCAGACGTAACTGTTAGCGCACTTGCGCAGCTCCAATCGGAAGTCTGTGCGGCGGCGGTCGTGTCCGCGCCCGTATGCTGCGCTGAGCAGCCTGTATCCAAACTGTAGCCCGTTCCCAAACCTCTCCAGCCCTTCCCTTAGCAGAACCATGGATCGTTTCCTCGAGGCGCCGGCAAGAACCGCGATTGTATACTTGCAACCTTAGTGTATATTCTGCATAGTTGCGGCAATCTGAGAAATAAACGGTGTAATTTGCAGGATTTTGCAGAAGCGTTCCGGCTTGCGTTTGGGCTTGTGCTCTCGGGCGATCGTGATCTGTTCGAGATCATCGTGCTGTCGTTACAGGTCAGCCTGTCGGCACTCATGATCTCCTGCGTCATCGGATTCACGCTTGGCACTCTCGTGGCCGTAACCCGGTTTCCGGGGCGCGGGTTGGCGGTCGTCACGTTCAATACGCTGATGGGGCTGCCGCCGGTCGTTGTTGGTCTGTTGGTCTACTTGTTGCTGTCGCGGGCTGGGCCGCTCGGCACGCTCGGGCTGCTCTACACGCCAACCGCGATGATCATCGCCCAGGCGATCCTGATCACCCCGATCGTTGCCGCTCTCACACGCCAGATCATCGAAGACCTCTTCTCCGAGTACGATGAGCTGTTTCAGTCGTTGGGCCTTTCGGTTTGGCAGGCGATGGGCGCGTTGCTCTGGGATGCGCGTTACAGTCTGATCACCGTGGCGCTGGCCGGATTCGGGCGCGCCATCGCCGAGGTTGGCGCCGTCATGATTGTCGGCGGCAATATCGATCATCTAACCCGAGTCATGACCACCGCGATCGCCCTGGAGACCTCGAAGGGCGACCTCGCCCTGGCCCTCGCGCTCGGCATCGTTCTGCTCGCCATCTCGATGACGGTCAACGCGCTCGCTCTGTCGATGCGCGCGACCGCGGCAAGGCAGGCCTATGCGTGAATTCACCTTACAGATGCCGCATAGCGTCAATGCTGGTTCCGCCTCCAAAGCGGCGGCGAAGGCTGCGTCTTTATTTCCCCTCGCCGTCAACGCACTGATCTTCGAAGCCGGCGGTCGCCGGCTAATAGATCGCCTGGACCTCACCTTGTCCGCTGCCGGCACGACGATACTCATGGGCCCGAACGGGGCTGGAAAGTCGCTTCTTCTACGGCTTCTGCATGGTCTCATTCTGCCTTCGGACGGCACCATTTCCTGGGGCGGCAAACAGCCGGACCGTGACATCCAAAGGCGGCAGGCGCTGGTCTTTCAGAAGCCCGTCCTCTTGCGTCGTTCGGTGACCGACAACATCGACTTTGTTTTGCGCCTGCATGGCCAAGCGGACGCCGAACGGCGTCAGGAGCTGTTGGCCCGCGTTGGTCTACTGGAACTCGCCCACCAACCGGCGCGTCGCCTTTCCGGGGGCGAACAACAGCGCCTTGCCTTGGCGCGGGCTCTTGCGACGAGACCAGAGGTCTTGCTGCTTGATGAGCCGACCTCCAGCCTTGATCCGGCATCCGTGCTGATGATCGAGCAAATTGTGCGTGAGACCGCGGCAAGAGGCGTCAAAGTTATCTTTGTCACCCACGACATCGGGCAGGCGCGTCGTCTTGCCGATGATGTCGTTTTCTTGCATCGCGGCAGCGTCGCCGAGCATGCGCCGGCCGCTGCCTTTTTCTCCAATCCTTCAAGCTCTGTCGCGCGCGATTTTCTCGCCGGGCGGATCATTCTGTGAAGCCGACGAACTCAAACAAGGAGGGGTCCAAATGCGCAATGTTCTACTAGCTGTTTTAGCGGTCACCGTCGCCGGACTCTTCAGCCCACCGGCTGCGGCTGAGGACAAGTCCATCATCGTCCAGTCAACCACTTCGACCGCGAACTCCGGCCTCTACGATTACCTGCTGCCGAAGTTCAAGCAGGCAAGCGGGATCACCGTGCGCGTCGTCGCGGTTGGTACAGGCCAGGCCATCAAGAATGCAAAGAACTGCGACGGTGATGTGCTGCTGGTGCATGCCAAATCCTCCGAGGAGAAGTTCGTCGAGGGTGGTTATGGCGTGAAGCGCTTCGACTTGATGTACAACGACTTCATTATCGTCGGTCCGCCGTCGGACCCGGCGGGTATCGCGGGCACCAAAGAGGTAACTACGGCGCTCAAGAAGATCGCCGACGAGGGCGCTATCTTCGCTTCGCGGGGCGACGATTCCGGCACGCATAAGAAAGAGAAAGCATTGTGGGAATCCGCAGGCGTTGATCCGCAAAAGGGGTCCGGCAAATGGTACCGCGAAACCGGGTCCGGAATGGGCGCCACCCTAAATGTTGGTGTCGGCATGGGCGCTTACGTGATGACCGACCGGGCAACGTGGATTAGCTTCAAGAACAAGGCGGACTTTAAGATTGCCGTCGAGGGCGACAAGGCACTGTTCAATCAGTACGGCGTCATTCTCGTCAACCCGGACAAGTGCGAGTACGCCAAGAGCGATCTCGGAGCCACGTTCGTCAACTGGCTGCTGTCACCGAACGGGCAAAACGCGATCGCCACCTACAAGCGCGACGGACAGCAACTGTTCTTTCCAAATGCCCAGCCGCTTGGTTGAATCGGAGCGGGCTGCTAGCCGCCATTAAAGCGCACGGTCCCGATCCCGCTGACATTGTAGCCCGCTAGCTCAGCAGCCTTATGCTTGAACGCGTCGGTCCGCGTGAACGCGAAGAGTGACTGCAGCGGCGGCTCAAAATAGCTCCGCCGATCGATTAGAAGATCAAATCGCTCTTCCGTCACGGGTAGGAATGTCAGCCGGAACTGGGCGGCCAGAGAGCCAAGCCCGAAGGCTGCGTCGGCTTTGCCTTCCTGGACCGCCAAAGCCGCGTCCGCTTCTGACAACGCGGGTGTTGTGAACGTGATGTCGTCCATGAACCCGTGCGCGATGAGATGCTGTTCCAGCAGAAGCTGACTGCCCGCTGCCGGCTGCCGCGGCACAACGCGGTGGCCTTTGAGATCTGCGAGCGTATGTATTTTCAAGGGATTGCCCGCGCCAACGATAAGGCCGCGTTCGCGCCAGGCCCATTCCACCAGGACGACTGCTTCCTGCGACACCGTCTCTGCGACCGGTGCTACGTTCCAACTCCCGCTCTGCGCATCGAACAAATGCAGGCCTGTCGCGACGCCCTCTCGCGCCGCAAAGCGCTCCAACCCATCCCTGCTGCTGTCGAAAAAGGTGGCTAGTCCCGATCCCGATTCACGCAGCGCCCATTCGAGTAATGGGTCATGGCTGCCGAGAACGACATTGAGGCGTGGAGTGACGGGTGCGAAGGCACCATGAACCGTATTCTGTTCTAGCCAGACCGAGACGGCGTCTCGTGGGAACAGCAACTTGCCCGTGGCACGCGTACATGGCACCTCACCGGCGGCCGCAAGATCGTATACCTTGCGCTCCTTAAGGCGCAGCAGGTCAGCCAATTCCTTGGTTGTGAGGTACTGTTCCATGCAGAAGTGTTCTCGCCTTACCGTTGTATACAATATATGATAGAATCTTGCTGGATTTTGCAAGGCGGACACTAGCGTATACATAGTGCTTCGCGGGCGCCCGACAACACGAGGCCGCAAAGAAAGACAAGGCTACGGCGCTGCGGGCCAAGCCACGGGCGAAAAGTCAGTCCCGCCGGATTGAGAAAATCGCTTGAGGTAAATTATGGCGCACCCGGCAGGAGTCGAACCTGCGACCTTCGGAATCGGAATCCGACACTCTATCCAGCTGAGCTACGGGTGCCTGAGGAAAACAGCTTCTACCTCATTACCATGTTACGCGCAAACTGCTCCGTTCGGGCCCGCGGCACGTCCTAAACAGCTGTGGCATGATTTATTTTTCCCAATGTAATTCACAGGGTTATCCCGTGTGGCCGGCGCGCATCTTTGTGACTGAACGGAATCAGGCGATCGTTATCCGTGTTTTATTTGCGAAGTGACAGCGGGGGTTGTCGATGTCGTTACACCACACAGCCGATCTCAAGGATCTGGGGGATTTCCTGCAATCTCAAAGAAAACGCGAGACGCGTTTGCGTCGGGCCTTACAGAGGATCCTGAGCGCGGCCGAGGGCAATCCGCGTTTTGAGGCCATGAACTGGACCGATGTCGCCGAAGTTGCACGTGAGGCTTTGAACGAATACGAGCGCCCGCAAAGTGCTGCCGTCAACGGCAGGTGACCGGAGCGAAAGTTTGGTCTTATAGTCCGGCCCCATGACCAAGGCCGATGACTCTGAATCCCGAGAAGAGATCTGCAGCATTCCAGAAGGCGAGGCGGCCCCTGTCGAAAAGGGGTCGCACGTCTATTTGGTCGACGGATCCGGTTACATATTTCGGGCTTTCCATGCGCTTCCACCGCTGACCCGTCCTTCCGACGGGCTACCCGTTGGCGCGGTGCATGGGTTCTGCCAGATGCTCTGGAAGCTTCTGACCGACACCAAGGCATCCGATTCGCCAACCCACATGGCGGTTATCTTTGACCATTCGGCAAAGACGTTCCGCAACGAGATCTACGAGGACTACAAGGCCAACAGGCCTCCTCCGCCAGAAGAACTCGTCCCGCAATTTCCCTTGATCCGCGAGGCGGTGAAGGCTTTCAACGTCGCCTGCATCGAGCAAAAGGGGTATGAGGCGGACGACCTCATTGCCACCTATGCCCGCCAGGTCATTGAGGACGGCGGCGATGTGACGGTCGTCTCCTCCGACAAGGACCTCATGCAGCTCGTACAGCCTGGCCTCGTCATGCTGGACGGTATGAAGAACAAGAAGATCGGCCCCGATGAGGTGATGGAGAAGTTCGGCGTTCCGCCCGACAAAGTGATCGATGTGCAGGCGCTGGCAGGAGACTCGGTCGATAACGTTCCAGGTGTCCCGGGCATCGGCGTCAAAACCGCGGCTCAGCTCATCACGGAGTATGGCGATCTTGACGGTTTGCTCGAGCGCGCTGGCGAAATCAAACAACCCAAGCGGCGCGAGAAACTGATCGAGTTCGCCGACCAGGCCCGCGTATCGCGCGATCTCGTAACGCTGGCGCAAGACGCACCGCTCAAGGTTTCGCCCGACCACCTCGCGGTGCAGGAGCCCGCGCCGAATAATCTGCTCGCGTTTCTGCGTGAAATGGAATTCAACACGCTAACCCGAAGGATCGCGGAAGCGCTCGGCGCCGAGGCACCGCCGGCTCCGGCCGTATCCGTCGGCGCAACGGTTGCCAAGGGCGGTAAGGCCCGAGCCGCAACGGGCAAAGACGCGGGCCAGCCGGTCGAATTCGGAACGCCCGCCGCCGGCGTCGCGCACGGCGTGGCGCTCGCCAAGTCGGCCCCCTTTGACCGCGCCGCCTACCAGACTGTAACCAAGCGCGAAGAGCTGGAGGACTGGGTGGCGGAAGCGTGGGCGGCCGGCCTGCTTGCTTTTGATACCGAGACGGGAGATCTGGATTCGGCCAAGGCGGAACTTGTCGGCCTATCGCTGGCCACCGCACCGGGACGAGCCTGTTATGTCCCCGTGGGTCACCGCAGCGGAGATGGTGCCCTTGATTTTGGCGATGGCGGCGGATTGGAACAGATGCCCATCCGAGACGCGATCGACTGCCTGAAGCCAATCCTCGAGGACCCCAGCATTCTCAAGATCGGGCAGAACTTGAAATACGACCTCACCGTTATGGGGCGCTACGGCATTGAGATCGACGGCCTCGATGACACGATGCTGATGTCCTATGCGCTCGACGGCGGTCGCGGCAATCATGGAATGGATGATCTGGCCGAACGCCATCTCCACCACACCGCGATATCCTTTAAACAGGTGATTGCCCACGCGCCCGGCAAGAAAGTCGCCGACAAGTCTTTCGCCGAGGTGCCCATCGACAAGGCCACCGAGTACGCCGCTGAGGATGCCGACATCACGCTCAGGCTATGGATGGTTCTCAAGCCGCGTCTGGTCGCCGAGCACATGATGACCGTCTATCAGACTCTGGAGCGCCCTCTGGTGAGGGTTATCGCGGACATGGAGCGGGCCGGAGTCAAGGTTGACCGCAACATCCTGGCGAGGCTGTCGGGCACGTTCCAGCAACGAATTTCGGCTCTTGAGGCCGAAGTCTACGAACTGGTCGGCGGTAAGTTCAATCTTGCATCGCCCAAACAACTCGGTGAGTTGCTCTTCGACAAGTTGAAGTTGCCAGGGGGCAAGAAAACCAAGACCGGTCAGTGGGAAACTCGCGCCGGCCTGCTTGACGATCTTGCCGGCAACGAGGAGCTGCCGGACGACGCCCGCAAGCTGGTCTTGACGATGTTGGAATGGCGCCAGCTGTCCAAGCTGAAGTCGACCTACACGGATGCATTGCCCGGATACATCGTTCCCGAGACGGGTCGCATCCATACCTCCTACTCGCTGGCTTCGACGACAACCGGACGGCTTGCCTCCTCCGAACCCAATTTGCAGAACATCCCAGTGCGGACAAAGGAAGGCCGGGAAATCCGAACAGCCTTCATTGCCGAGAAGGGCTGCAAGCTTGTTTCCGCCGACTATTCGCAAATTGAGTTGCGCGTTCTGGCCCACATTGCCGATATCCCGCAACTCAAGCAGGCCTTCGAAGACGGACTCGATATCCATGCCATGACCGCTTCGGAAATGTTTGACGTGCCGATCGAGGGAATGCCGGGTGAGGTCCGCCGCCGCGCCAAGGCTATCAACTTCGGCATCATCTACGGTATCTCAGCCTTCGGCCTGGCCAACCAGCTTTCCATTCCGCGTCAGGAAGCAGCCGACTACATCAAGACCTATTTCAAGCGCTTTCCCGGCATCCGTACGTATATGGAACGCACCAAGGAATTCGCCCGCGAATTCGGCTACGTGGAAACCGTTTTCGGGCGCAAGGTGCATTACCCGGAAATCAACACGCGCAATCCATCAATGCGCGGGTTTCTGGAACGTGCGGCAATCAACGCGCCGATCCAGGGATCAGCAGCCGACATTATCCGCCGCGCCATGGTTCGCATGCCGAAAGCACTCGAGGCGGCGGGTTTGAAGTCAGCGCGCATGCTCCTGCAGGTTCATGACGAACTGATTTTCGAGGCCGCCGCCGAGGAAACCGACAAAGTCATCGCCGTCGCCCGTGACGTCATGGAAAACGCCAGCCTCCCTGCCGTTCAACTTGCCGTGCCAATCAAGGTCGACGCCAAAGCCGCCGACAACTGGGAAGCCGCGCATTAACGGTGCACAAAAGCCGCAATTGGGGTGTTGTGCGCGCTTCGAGAGTTGCGTGCCCAATCAATCGCATCTACGCATCGATTGATCCTGGCTCGCAACGCCGGGGTGAGATCAGGATGGGAGACGTCAGCCGACGGCCGGGGATAGCGAAAAGGGGTGGACCATGTCTCAGCGTGAGCAATGGAGAAAAGACGCCGTCGCACTTGACCTCTTTGAGGGCGGCCACTGGAACCCTGAAAACACCATCGCGTGGCTTCGCCGCCAGGGTCCCGCCGTATGGCATGAATTGGCGAGAGGCTTTAACTGGGGCAACTCGGGTGTTGCTCCGCTGCGCGCAATCATCGACTTTCCGAATTGCGATCGGGCCACCGTCATGAGCGTCTTTGCACTTGCCGGGCCCGACTACTACGAGGACGAGATTGCCAGCGGAAAGGCGCCAGAGGCGATGGACGAGGCCGATCGCACCGTCATAGCTCTCCTGGATGCCATCGCTGAGGGTTTCTCTTCGGGCAAGTACATGACGGCGCGTTTTCGCTGCGTGGAGGATCCTGAATCCTGGGGCGACTACTATTTCAAGAGGCAAGGTGAAGGCAGACCATGCCGCTGGCAGTTGCCGCAACGGGCATTCGAGCCGACCGAGGAATTGCACCACGAGCCAGCCTTCGTCCTCCAGCATGACCGGTTCCTGATACCTTTCGAACGTTGGCAGCGGCAGGCGGCATAGCTCCGCCCGACCGTCACCGCACCGTGAACAGGGGCCTTCAACTTCGGCTTCGAGAACCCCGTCGCTGTATGCACCGCCATCGGTGCAATCGCGCTTAGTTCGCCGATCATGCCCGGCCTCGAAAAGGAGCCAGGCCCTCTTGCAATTATTGTATCCATTTTAGATGCAGAGTGGGTGCTTTCAGCAGGATTGAAGCCTGCGAGCGCCTGCCATATCTCCTTAGTCAAGCAATCGGGATTGGCCCGATGAGACCTGAGGAGGTGATCATGGCACTCACCATCAGACGCGCCGAAGAGCGCGGCAAAGCCAGATTTGGTTGGCTTGATTCAAAGCACACGTTTTCCTTCGGCCACTACTACGATCCTGAGCATCTGGGCTTCGGTCCGCTGCGCGTCATCAACGAGGATCGCGTTGCCCCTGGCGCCGGTTTCCCGACGCATCCGCACGCCAACATGGAAATCATATCCTATGTGTTGGACGGAGCGCTGGAGCATAAGGACAGCCTCGGCACCGGATCAGTCATCCGTCCCGGCGATGTGCAGCGCATGACCGCGGGAACCGGCGTGCGTCATAGCGAGTTCAACGCCTCAAAGACGGACCCGGTGCATTTCCTGCAGATCTGGATCATCCCCGAGGCCGACGGGCTGGAACCAAGCTACGAGCAAAAGGCCTTCACCGAGGAGCAAAAACGCGGCCGGTTGCGCCTGCTTGCGTCTCGAGCGGGCCGCGAGGGTTCACTCATCGTGCACCGAGACGTCGATCTATACGCGGCGATTATCGGTCCGGACGAAAGCGTTTCTCATCGCCTCGAGAGTGGTCGTCGCGCTTGGGTGCAGGTGGCGCGCGGTAGCGTCAAGGTCAACGGAAAAGACCTTCGGGCCGGTGACGGCGCCGCTGTCAGTGAGCCCGGCGATCTCGAAGTTGTCGGCGTCGCGGATTCGGAAGTCCTGCTCTTCGACATCGCCGACTGACACCGCCAATTGTTGGACACACAAAACTTTGCACAAGGACCACGATCATGAGCACAACGACTTACACAGCCAGCGGCAACGGCTCCAACGCTGTTTCCACCAGCACGGCCGATGACATCTCCTGGACGCTCATTCGCGTCGCGACCGGGCTCATACTTGTCCCGCACGGAGCCCAGAAACTGTTCGGTTGGTTCGGCGGCGGTGGTCTCACCGGCACAGCTCAGTTTTTTGAGCAGAACCTCGGTCTTTATCCCGGCTTACTGTTTGCCGGAGCCGCCGGTTTAACTGAGTTCGTCGGTGGTTTGTTTCTGGCGATCGGACTTCTGACGCGCCTGTCCGCAGCGGCAGTCGTGGCGGTAATGGCCTATGCGGTGTTCTTCGTCCACCTGGGTAACGGGTTCTTCTGGACCAATGGTGGTTACGAGTTCCCGCTACTTTGGGGCCTCGTCGCACTTGCCTTTGTGATCCGCGGCGGTGGCCGGGGTTCGGTCGACCGTGCAGTGGGTTGGAGGTTCTAAGCGACACCGAACAAGAAACTGCCGTCCAGGTAGAACCTGGACGGCAGCGAACGAGACGACGATCTGTGTTGTCAGGCTACATCACCGGGTGTCCGCTTCGCAGTGAGTAGCAACAACAGCGGGCGGTGACATCGCCCCGTTCACGGCCAGGCAAGCCACTAAGGGTCGGCTCTGGGCCCGGCAGAAACGCAACTGGTCCACCAGCAAAAACTCCAATCGGCTAAGAGTTCGGCTGGTTGGTCAGCTGCGCTAACAACTCGTCGATTGGCAGGTCGATACCCAGCTGTTCGGCAAGTTGTGAGATCTCACCAGCATCCATCTGCGACAGGTCGATACCCTGTTCACCGAGCTGAGCGAGTAGTTCGGTCGGCGCGAGACCATCGAGTTGCGAAGCATCGATGCCTACATCGTTGAGCTTCTGCATGAGAATCTCTGCGCCAGCGTCCGTTGCACCCTGTCCAAGTACGCCGCCAACCATGTCAGTTAGACGTGCGATATCAAACATTTCGTGTTTCTCCATCAAACGAGGAAGTGGGTTGCTCGCACCGTGCGGAAACGCTGCTTGCGGCGCGTTGAATGGTGATCGCTCGAGCGTAACGATTGACCGAGGCGAAGACAGTCGATGCTCTCTCGTCTAACGGCGCCTCCAGATCTCCGGTCGGACAGAGCGCTGTTTCGGAATGTTGTGCCATCATCGCGTAGCTCATCTGCGCCTCGATCAAGTGCAGCCGACGATCGGCCCTGACAACGAGATGGGCGCAATTTGATCGGGAAGCTAATAGGAAAGGAGGCGACAACTGATAGGTTTTCACGATCAGGGCTGGTCGCAAGCACAGGTCGTTCCTAAGATCCTCGTCAGACCTAACACGGATTGATGATGCCCAACCTGAGACAGCTCGAATACCTCGTCGCACTTTCCGAAACCCGTCATTTCAGGCGCGCCGCGGAGCGCTCCAATACGACGCAGCCGACCGTCAGTGAGCAGCTGAAGGCACTTGAGACCCGCCTCGGCGCGCAGCTTGTGGAGCGCTCGAAAAGCAAGGTGTTGCTAACGCCCCTTGGTGAGCAGGTCGTCGAGATTGCTCGCCGGATGCTCGCCGATGCCAACGAAATCCGCGCGCTTGCGGCAAGTGGTGGTAGCGAACTGTCCGGCGTTCTGAGGCTCGGCCTACCGCCGACAATCGGCCCTTACCTTCTGCCCTTTGTGATCCCCGAACTGCAACGGGTCTATCCGGGGCTGAAACTCTACGTTCGCGAAGAAATGCCGAGCATGTTGCCGGGTGCCCTGCAGGATGGCCATTTCGATCTCATCATGTCCTTGCTTCCCGTGAAGAGCGCCGAATTGATCGATGAACCGCTCTTTCGCGAACCCCTCTCGCTCGCCGTGAACAATAACCACCGGCTCGCAGCCCACGGCCGCGTAAGGCGCGAGGACCTGGCACAGGTTGATGTTCTCGCACTCGGCAAGGGGCACCAGTTGCACGACGCTGTTCTCGCGCTTTGCGACGAATTCGGTGCACGTTTGCGGTTCGACTACGAAGGGACCAGTCTCGACACGTTGCGCGAAATGGTTGCCATGGGTCTGGGCGTGACGTTTCTTCCCGGGCTTTACGTCAAGACGATGCTCGCCCGCGATCAGGCGATCAATATCGTCGAACTTGAAGGACGCTCGATTTATCGAACGGTTGGCCTGATTTGGCGCCGAACCAGCGCTCGCCAAGAAAGCTACCAGTCCTTGGCGAAGCTGTTGCGTCTGCAGATCCAAGAGCACTTCCCGGAGTTCTCCGTGCTCGGCCACGCGAATTGATAGGTCAAATTTATTACAGGGCACGGCATCATCGATTGGAACGATGGTTTGGCCTCCACCATCTGCTGTTCATCGCCGGATGCAATGAGGCGGAGCAGCGGAGCGAGGCCCCGAACGATTGGCCCGCCCAGCCCACTCTGAAGCAGCGGCTTGCAACACCAGCTTAGGAGGAACAATCGATGTTTAAGCAATCGGTCATGACGATCGCGATGTTGTTTGGCGCAAGCGCGGCACCGCTCGGGGTCCACGCTGCCACAGGCTCTGACGCCAGCGCTACGCCGCCCTCGGTCCTGGCTTTTGATCAAAAGCTTCGCGATAACAGCATCATGCTGGATTACGTGCAGATGCCGCAACAGGGCTATGTCGCGATCTATAAATCGGGCGCTGATGGCAAACCCACCGGTAAGGCAATCGGCTACACCAGCCTCGAGCCGGGTGATCACCGTCAGCTCAAGGTGAAACTAAGCAAGGCACCAGCCTCCGGCGATCAGCTCTGGGTCGCGCTCTACAAGGATAAGGATAACGACTCGTCGTTCAAACCCGGCTCCGGCGACAAGCCTGTTTGGCAACGAGCCCAAATGCCACCGGAAACAATGATCATCGTGCGTTAGCCGTTGAGTCAAAAACACAAGGCAGTGAGGAAAGCGTTGATCTGAGTTTGGCGGCCTTCCCTATAGGGAAGAGCCGCTAAGCTCGTTTTTTTTCGGAGTGCTAGAGAGCCAGCCAAGGCTCTAGGGGGGAATTTCCGGGTGGACCTTCATAGTTGGTGGCAGGCAGCACTTCAGCTCGTTCGTGAGAATGAGACCTTCATTGAAGTCGCGCTGTTCGCATTCGCCTTTGCCGAGTCGATCATTTTCGCCTCGATGTTCGTGCCTTCAACACCAATATTCATTGGCGTCGGCGCGCTGGAGGGCGCCGCCGAGGGACCGCTGGTTCCACTCATAATCGCGGGAAGCTTGGGCGCCGTTGCCGGCGATTTGGTCTCCTTCGCCATTGGCCAGCGGTTTCGGGGCGAACTCCCCAATATGTGGATCTTGCGCGACCATCCCGGCCAGCTGGAGCGCGCACGACGATTTGTCGAGCGGTGGGGCGCCGCGGCCGTCGTCGCATCCAAGCTCTCAGGACCGCTGCGCCCGATCGTGCCCATGCTGGTCGGTGCCTCGGATATGAACCGAACCAAATTCTTCTTTGCCAGCGCCGCCTCTTCGCTGATCTGGGCCGTGCTTGTGCTGGCCCCGGCTTATTATGGCTTCAAGGCGATGACCCATTAGTCGATGGGCCGTAAGGGTGCCGCAATGCGCCTTGGCTCCTAACAAATGAAGGCCCCGCCGTTTTCCGGCGGGGCCTTTGCGGCGTGAGAAGCCCGCCAACGTTACTTGCTCGTTGGGACAAGCCGTAGATAGGGCTTCAGCGTCTTCCAGCCATCCGGGAACAATCCCTTTGCGTCCTCATCGGAGACCGCCGGAACGATGATCGCGTCTTCGCCCGGGCGCCAGTCGGCCGGTGTTGCGAGTTTCTTCTCGGCGGTCATCTGCAACGAGTCGAGGACGCGCAGGATTTCATCGAAGTTGCGGCCCGTCGACATGGGATAGGTCAGGATCAGCTTGATGCGTTTGTCCGGCCCGACCACGAACACGCTGCGAACGGTCGCGTTGGTCATTGCGGTGCGCCCCTCGGACGTACCTGGCTCATCGGCCGGCAACATTCCGTAGAGCTTCGCCACGGCAAGATCAGTGTCGCCGATCATGGGATAATTCGGTGCCGTGCCGGTCACGTCGGCAATGTCTTTCGACCATTCCTTGTGATTGTGCACGGGGTCGACGCTGAGGCCGATAATCTTGCAATTGCGACGGTCAAACTCCGGTTTCAGCTTGGCCATGGTGCCAAGTTCCGTGGTGCAGACCGGCGTGAAGTCCTTTGGGTGGGAGAACAGGATACCCCAGCCATCACCGATGTAGTCATGCAAACTGATTGGACCTTCGGTCGTCTCGGCTTCGAAATCCGGGGCGACATCATTTATCGAGAGGGACATAGCGTTGCCTCATACTTGCAGGGAATGAAAACGCGCGGCAAGGCGCTTCTCGTTGGCATGCACCAGCCGCTCCGAAAGCGCAAATCGAATGAACGTGATGGCCAGCGAAAACTGGCGTTTCTCAGTGCGCTGGGCGCCGACACTAAGAGCGATGAAGCGGCTTGGATTGTTCCCTGCGGAACACTCCTCGGGTCACGAAATTGTTCATCTGAATCTGACGGACAGCCGGTTGAGGATCGCCGCTCAAGCACATCGAGAAATATCTCGTTGATGCAAATCGGGCCGGCCTGCAGGCCGGCCCGAATGTCTTTTATGGGCTTGGCAGTCGCTAGTGCATGTGCTGGCCGCCATTAGCGGAAATCGTCGAACCGGTAATGAATCCGGCATCATCCGAAGCGAGGAAAGCCACGACCTTTGCAATCTCCTCCGGCTCGCCGAGGCGACCGACGGGAATGTGCGGCAGGATCTTCGATTTCAGAACTTCCGGATCAATGGCGCGGACCATTTCGGTGCCGATGTAGCCAGGACAAACAGCGTTGACGGTGATGCCCTTGAAGGCCCCTTCCTGCGCCAGCGCCTTGGTGAAGCCGAGGTCCCCGGACTTGGCCGCCGAGTAGTTGACCTGACCCATCTGCCCCTTCTGGCCGTTGACCGAGGAAATGTTGACGATACGCCCGTACCCGCGTTCGCGCATGCCGGCCCAGACCGGATGCGTCATGTTGAACAGGCCGGACAGGTTGGTATCGATCACCTCATGCCATTGCTGCGCGGTCATCTTGTGGAACATTGCATCCCGCGTGATGCCGGCATTGTTGATCAGGATGTCGACGGGACCCAGCTCGGCTTCAACCTTCTTGACGCCTTCTGCGCATGAGTCGTAGTCGGCGACAGACCACTTGAAGACCGGAATGCCCGTCTCTTCTTTAAACTTGTTTGCGGCTTCATCGTTGCCGCCATAGTTTGCGGCGACGGAATGACCGGCTGCCTTGAGTTCAATTGAAATGGCGCGGCCGATACCACGGGTACCGCCTGTGACAATGGCAACTCGAGCCATGGGGAATCTCCCTAATTCGTTTCTCTAGAATCTTGTTTGATCATGAGCCCAAGAATGCCCTTGATCTCGCGAGGGGTGGGAACCGGCGGCTGACATAGCCGCCGGTAGTTTCAAGGTTGGTCCAGGCTCAATCGCGGGCGACGCAAAGCGCGACACCCATGCCGCCTCCGATGCAAAGCGTGGCGAGGCCTTTCTTGGCGTCGCGCCGCTTCATCTCGAAGAGCAGCGTGTTGAGAACCCGCGCACCGGAAGCACCGATCGGGTGGCCGATGGCGATGGCGCCGCCATTGACGTTGACCTTTGAGGTGTCCCAGGCAAGGTCTTTATTGACGGCGCAAGCTTGCGCGGCGAAAGCCTCGTTCGCTTCGACCAGATCGAGATCGTCTGCTGACCAGCCGGCCAACTCGAGAGCCTTGCGTGACGAAGGGATCGGGCCTGTGCCCATGATCGCGGGATCGACTCCGGCGGTGGCTGCCGAAACAATCCGGGCCATGGGTTCGATACCGCGACGCTTGGCTTCTGCCGCCGACATGAGCAGTACAACCGCGGCACCGTCGTTGATACCGGACGCATTGCCGGCCGTAACCGTACCCTCATTGCGGTCGAAGGCGGGACGCAGCTTCGCGACGCTATCCATGGTCACGCCATGTTTGATGTACTCGTCGGCGTCGACGACAATATCACCCTTGCGATGCTTGACCGTCACCGGCGTGATTTCATCCTTGAACTTGCCTGCCTTCTGGGCTGCTTCAGCTTTGTTCTGCGAAGCCACAGCGAAAGCGTCTTGTTCTTCGCGCGTAATCTGCCACTGGCGTGCGACGTTCTCAGCGGTCGTGCCCATATGATAGTCTTGGAAAGCGTCCAGCAGTCCGTCGCGCAGCATGCTGTCCAGGAACTTGACGTCACCCATCTTGGTGCCATTTCGCAGGTTAGATAGATGTGGCGCCTGGCTCATGCTCTCCTGGCCGCCCGCGATAACGATATTGGCTGACCCGTCTCGGATTTGCTGAGCCCCTAGAGCAACTGCTCGAAGACCCGAGCCGCACAGCTGATTCATGCCCCAGGCGGGACTCTCAACCGGGATGCCGGCGTTGACGGACGCCTGACGCGCCGGGTTTTGTCCGGCACCGGCGGCCAAAACTTGACCAAGGATCACTTCGGAGACATCCGCCGGGGCAACCCCTGCACGCTCCATCGCGGCCTCGACGGCG
>JARFQY010000211.1 GCA_029287535.1 Filomicrobium sp. | reverse complement strand
CGCTGTCCCGAGCCCGGCATGGACGAGAGTGCCTACTAGGCATCCCGGTTTGAGTTGTGTCGGCTCGAGGTGAACCGCACTAACCGCCTCTACAAGATCCTCGATCCGGTTAATCGGAAGCGCTTCGTAAGAGCAAGCGTGTGCGGCATCCATCGTTTTGCGCGTTGCCATGGTTCGGATCTCTCGCGATAGACAGCACTCGAAGACCACTAAAATTTACAGCGTTTGGCAGGAACTGCATAGAATTTTCCGTGAGATGACGCTTTGATAGATGTTGCCGCCATAGCTTTTCGTCTGTCGTCCAGAGGCTTTCCACTCATGATCTATTGGATCCTCGCCTTCCTCGTCATTGCAGCGCTCATTGCCGCTGGTGTTTTTCTGGTCATCGATTTGGCGCGCCTGCCAGGCGAAATCGCGGCCCAACGCGGACATCCCCATGCCGACGCGGTTCGGATTGCTGGCGTGATAGGCATCTTCACGGGGATCCTCTGGGTCTTGGCGTTGATCTGGGCGCATGTTCCATGGCCAGGGTTAGCTGCGCCGCCGCGGCTTTACGAGTCTGGGGCACGAGGACCCGATGACGCGCCTCCCGTAGCGGAGAGTGCACCATGATCATTGCCATTACAGCGATCTATTGCGCTCTCGTCTACGCTGCGTTTCGCATTATCAAGATACCAGTTTTGAGTTCGACGATCGCTACTGCAGTGGTGATCGGCGTTTTTTTGATTGGCGCCATCGTGATTGGCTGGCAGGGGGCGGCTCCAGTCTCTCAACAGATCACGCTGACCCGCTTCATCGTCGCGCTAAACCCAGACCTAAAAGCACTCGTCAAGAAGATCAACGTGGGCATCGGTCAACGCGTGAAGAAGGGCGATGTCCTGTTCGAACTGGACACCGGACAGTTCCAAGGCCCTGTCGACCGATATACCGCAGATCTTCAAGCGGCGAAGAAACAGGTCGATCAGCTCCAGGCCGCGGTCGAGTTGTCCAATGCGACGATCAACCGGACAAAGGCTCAGCGCGACGCCGTCAAGGCCAAACGTGACGCTGAAGCGAAGCTAAAGGCCATCGGCAGCGCAGCCGCTCGCGAACTGAGGCTCATTGAACTCGAGAGTGACCTTGATGCAGCCAAAGCCAGTGTCGCCGAAGCGATCGCGTCGAAGGCGCAAGCAGAAGCGGCCCTGGCCGCAGGACGTGCCCAGGTGGCAAGCGTCCAGGGCCTCCTCGACAAGGCTGCGGCTGACTTGAGTCGGACATCCTACCGAGCCCCGGCCGATGGGGTGGTGATCAATTGGCAGGCGCGCCCGGGGACCATCACGGCAGTTCTCCGAAAATCAGCGGTTGGAACCTTGATGGAATCGGGCAACAGCCGGGTCGTGGTCGTCCTCCCGCAAAATCTCATGAGAAACGTGAAGGTCGGCGATCCGGCAGAAATTGCGTTCATGAGCCGCCCCGGCACACTCGCCACGGGCAAGGTGATCCGGGTTGGCAACTACACAGGTGAGGGCCAGCTGGCAGCTGAAGGTGATGTGCCTATAGTTGCAAATATTGGGTCAAAAGGATTCTTCGCTGCAGTTGTGAAGTTAGATGATGATGCCTTGGCCGATGGCTTGGGGCTCGGTGAAGCAGGCGCGGCGGCAATCTACAGCCAACCTGAAGGACCGTTCCACGTGATCAGTAAGATTTATTTGCGCATGGTGTCGCTGAGCTTCTTCCTGCCTTTCTGATGAGACTGTTTCTGTGACTGGTCCTGCGTGCGCCTGTCAAACTGTGAAAATGGAGTATCTAAAATGGGCCGCCCACATCCACTCGCGATATCGGTTTTGGCGCTTGCAAGCCTGTGGCAGGCGAGCGGTTCTTCGCTAGCGCAAGAGCGCCACACCGAATACGTGCAAACAGAGGAGGATGTTGCTAGCAAGCTCGGCGTCAAGCAATTCTCCCCCTATGCCGGGCGCTCTTATCCGACCCGCCCGTTGTGGGGTGATCAGCATCTCCACACTGAAATTTCAGTCGATGCTGGAACCATGACCCGACTGGGGCAGGAAGATGCCTATCGCTTCGCGCGCGGCGAGGAAGTCGCGTCCACCACTGGCGTTCGGGCCAAGCTCTCCCGGCCCTTGGACTGGTTGGTGATCTCGGACCACGCGGAGATGTACGGTCTGATGCCACAGTTGCTGAGCGGGGACCGGGATCTTCTCGGAACCGCGCAGGGCAAAAGCTGGTACGACGCACTCAAATCAGGCGACAAAGAAAAAATGTTCGCCACCGCGATGGACATTGTTGCGGCTTTGAGCAAACCGGAACCGCCCTTCAAGAGCGACAAGATTGTTCGTAAGGCGTGGGAGAAATACACCGCACTAGCGGATAAGTATAACGAACCTGGTCGGTTCTCGGCGATCATTGGCTACGAATATACGACGCGCGGTGGTTATAACCTGCATCGGAACGTCCTGTTTCGCGGCGATGCGTCTGTAGCCAACCAGACGCTTCCTTTCTCCCAATTCGACAGCCAGAACCCCGAGGATCTATGGAAGGCACTGGACACGTTCGAGAAAAAGACGGGCGCAGACGTGCTTGCCATTCCGCATAATGGCAACCTGTCAAATGGGCTCATGTTTTCCATCGAAACCAATGATGGACAACCGCTGACTAAGGAAATCGCGGCCTTGCGGGCCCGGTTGGAGCCGTTAGTCGAAGTCACACAGATCAAAGGCGATAGCGAAGCTCATCCATTTTTGTCACCCAACGACGAATTTGCCGATTATGAAAAATGGGATAGTGCCAACCTCGATGGGACAGAAATCAAGCAGAAGGACATGCTGCAGTACGAATATGCGCGTTCCGCGCTCAAGATTGGATTGCAGTTGGAGAAGAAGCTTGGAGTCAACCCTTACAAGTTCGGCATGGCAGCGGGAACCGACGCCCACACGGCCCTTACGGCGGTCGCTGAGAATAATTTCTTTGGCAAACATTCCGGCGTAGAGCCCTCTTCCAAACGCTGGGAGCATGTCGTGATCAAGTCTCCCAAGGACCCCTCACTCACGACGCTTGGCTGGCAGCAGGCTGCCGGTGGCTATACGGCTGTATGGGCCAACGCGAATACGCGTGAGGCGATCTTTGATGCCATGGTGCGCAAGGAAACCTACGCGACGACAGGGCCGCGCATGACGGTTCGTTTCTTCGGCGGTTGGGACTTCGTCAAAGAAGATACGCTGTCTCGCGAACCGGCCAGCATCGGATATGACAAGGGCGTTCCGATGGGCAGTGATCTCCGCCAAGCTCCAGAAGGAAAGTCGCCGACATTCCTGGTGGCGGCACTCAAAGATGCTTTGAGCGGCAACTTGGACCGTATTCAGATCATCAAGGGATGGATGAACACGGACGGCAAGACGGAAGAACGCGTGTACGATGTCGTCTGGTCAGACGATCGCAAGCCTGACGCACGCGGCAAGCTTCCGCCGGTGGGAAATACCGTCAAAGTCGAAAACGCCACCTGGACCAACACGATCGGCGCTCCGGAGTTGATTACCGTCTGGACAGATCCGGATTTCGACCCGACCCAGCATGCGTTCTATTACGCGCGAGTTATCGAGATACCGACACCGCGTTGGACAGCGTACGAGGCAAAGCGGTTTGGTGTCGCGATGCCGAAGAAAGTCCCCATGGTCACTCAGGAGCGCGCCTACACGTCGCCGATCTGGTACGCACCCTAGGCCCTGCGCCCCTATCAGACCTTGTCACCAATAAACGCTTTCGGAATGTTGGTTCAGCGGTTTGGGAGCTCTGTCCGAACAGGAGGAGAACAGAAATGACAAAGGTTTTCGCCCAGACGTTTGGATCTTTATTGTTCTTTGGCGCGTTTCTGGTCGGCGCACCAGCATTTGCCGAGAATTCGGCAGGTCTTACTCCATCAGAAGGTGACAAGGAGAAGATTAACAAAGCGCACGGCAAGGAAGCGTATTCGCCGTATGCCGATCGAAAATATGCCTCACGACCACTGTTCGGCGACACCCATCTTCACACTGGTTTTTCTATGGACGCCGGGGTCTGGGGCGCTCGGCTCACGCCACGTGATGCCTATCGCTTTGCGCGCGGAGAACAGGTCACCACATCAACGGGTCAGCCAGCAAAGCTATCGCGACCGCTAGACTTTTTGGTAGTGACCGATCACTCAGACAATATGGGGTTTGCTACCGATCTGTTGGCCGGCGAACGCTCACTCCTCGCCGACAAGAAAGGACGGGAGTGGTACGATCTAATAATGCAAGGCAAGGGTGGGCAGGCTGCGCTGGATATGATTGGGCTGTTCTCGCAAGGCAAGTTCCCGAAGGCCTTGCTGTATGCTCCTGGCACACGCCCCTATCGCGACGCCTGGCAAGAAACCATTGACGCGGCGGAGTCCTATAACGAACCGGGGCGCTTCACCGCTTTGATTGGCTTTGAATGGACGTCATTGGTGAACGGCGCCAATATGCACCGCAACGTTATTTTTCGCGACAATGGCGATCGGGCAAGTCAGGTCATACCATTCACCATCATGCCCCCGGGCAGTCCCAATCCCGTCGATCTGTGGAGATGGATGGAAGACTACGAGAAAAAGACTGGTGGTAATGTCCTGGCTATCCCACACAACGGCAATTTATCAAACGGGATCATGTTTCCAGTTGAGAAGGCCTATACCGGGAAAGCCATCGACCACGCTTATGCTGAGCAACGCGCCAAGTGGGAACGTCTTTACGAGGTGACACAGACGAAAGGGGATGCCGAAACACATCCCTACCTCTCACCTAATGACGAATTCGCTGACTTCGAGACGTGGGACAAGGGCAACCTTGACGCCAGCGCCGCCAAAACGAAAGAGATGCTGGAGTTTGAGTATGCACGCTCGGCATTGAAGAACGGTCTAAAGCTCGAAGAGAAGCTTGGCGTAAACCCATACAAATTTGGGATGGTCGGCAGCACCGATATGCATACTGGTCTCTCAGCGGCGGAAGAGGAAAATTTTTTCGGGAAGACGGTGCCGCAAGAACCAGGCCCGGGGCGAATGACAGCAGCATTCATGAACAACAGGGAAAGTGGGGTGAAGATCTTGGACTGGGAGGTCGGCTCTTCCGGTTATGCTGCCGTATGGGCTGAGGAGAATACGCGCACCGCAATCTGGGACGCGCTCTACCGCAAAGAGACCTACGCCACGACCGGTACGCGCATGATCGTTCGGTTCTTCGGTGGCTGGGAGTTCGATGAGTCTGACGCCAACACGCGTAATCCGGCTGAGCCTGGATATAGAAAAGGTGTACCCATGGGCGGCGATCTAAGCATCTCGCCAGCGGACAAGGCGCCGAGTTTCCTTGTTGCGGCGCTAAAGGATCCGATTGGAGCCAACCTCGACCGTATCCAAATCATTAAAGGCTGGCTCGGTCCCGATGGTGAGCTGAATGAAAAAATCTATGACGTGGCTTGGGGTGGGGACCGACAACTTGATACGAACGGCAAACTTCCGTCGGTCGGCAGCACCGTCGATGTGGGGAACGCCACGTGGACCAACAGTATTGGCGCCTCCGAGCTCGTCAGCGTTTGGCAAGACCCAGACTTCAATCCGAACCTCCGCGCCTTCTACTACGCCCGCGTGATCGAGATACCAACACCGCGCTGGACGGCGTATGACGCAAAGCGCTTAGGTGTGCAGCCGCCCCC
>JARFQY010000094.1 GCA_029287535.1 Filomicrobium sp. | reverse complement strand
CATGTCGAGGTCCAGCCCTTCTTTGATAATGTCGACGTCCGGACCTGTGCGAATGAAGTCATTCTTGTTACGCCATTCCAGGCGTTCGACGGATAGCAGCCAGTCCTCGCCGAAACTGTGATCGACGGCGAAGCGGGCGTTGAAATGCGGGACGTGGGGGTTGGAAGGTCTGCGGATGTAAATTGGGCCTACGCCGTCGTAGACAACGGTGTCGACACCATCCAACTCGTATAGAAGCCCCTTTTGCCCGCCGTGATAGACGTTGTGTCCCTTGGACCAATTGAATACATCGTCGCCCTTGCCACCGAAAAATTTCTGAGTCTGAGTTAGGTCACCGGTGCCGAAGAACTTGTCCTTGCCGGCGCCGCCAAACAGCGCGTTGAAACCGTTCTGGATGCGCATCTCGTTGTCATCTTCGGTGCCAAGGAGGGTTCGGCGCCCGGGTGCGAAACGAGAACTCCGCGGCAAGTTCTTGTCTATGTTTGCTCCAGCGTAGTGAAGCAGTGAGGCAACGAGCGAGGTGGAGTTTAAAGTCGCGTTTGCGGTGAATGGAAGGGCGTAACCGGTGTACGGGAAGTTCTCCGCGTCGATCTTCTTGGCGAAGCGGGCCATTGTCCGCCAGGCAGCTTGGGGGTCAGTGAATGGAACGATGCGACTGTTCCGCTGGGCCGGTGTGCCGATGATGCTGACAAGCTCGCTGGGCGTCGGTATGCGATCGGTGGTTCCATTTTGCAGGATATTCAGCGCCGCCAGAGTGGTGCGGCCGTCGGTTCCTACAACTTGGAGAACGGGTTCTGTCATTCCGGCGAAGACAACCCGGCCAGCCTCGATGCCATACCAATGCCATTGGTTCACCGGTTGACCAGGTTCAAAAGTGAGTACCAAGTGATCAAACCCGAGAATGCCAAGACCCCAGAGTCTGATTGGAATGCTCGCGATGCGAACCAAGGACATCGATCCCTCTCCTCGAACACGGCGAGCGATCGCGCACCCTGCGGCTATGCCAGGGGGTAACTCTTGGCGAAAGCGAATTTGGTGGGCGAAGCGCTCCGTTGTTCGATGCAATCTAGGTCGCAGAACAAAAAATTCGTAACAAGAATATCAGTATAATTATCAACTTGAGATGGTTCTGTTGTTATGTTGCACCTTATGTGCGAATCGCTTGCTCCTTTCGCGTGCGCGTAGAAGCGTAATGCGCACTTGTACTGGCCGATGTGGATACTATAACATTTAGGGAATCGAGGTTTTGCAGGCTGGTAAGCAAGCCTGCGGGGCTGAATTAGAGGGCTGGATTGTATGATAACGAGGCACGAAGATTTGCGGCCCCTCAATGCCAAGGAAGAGCTCGTGCTGGCTGCGCTGCGGAAGCTCGGCAAACCGACCAGCGCCTATGGTCTGATCGAAGAGCTCAAGGCAGAAGGTATCAAAGCACCGCCAACCGTGTACCGGGCGCTCGGGCGTCTTATCGAGGGTGGGCTTGTGCATCGGCTCGAGTCGCTGAATGCGTTTGTTGCGTGCACGCACGCTCACTCGCAGGATGCGGTGGCTTTCGCGGTTTGTGACGATTGCGGGACAGTGACAGAGTTTGAATCCGAGCAGCTCAGTCAAATTTTAGCGGATTGGGCCCGCAAGGCCGGGTTTGGATTGAGGCAAAAGACACTGGAGCTTCGCGGGCGGTGTTCGTCTTGTTCGCGGGGATCGAAGTAGAGGCCGTGTCCTGGGCTGGCAGGGCGGAAATACTCCCGTCGCCGATGCCCTAGGCGGCGGACTCTAGAGGTTCGCGCCACCTTCCAATTGTGTGACAAGTTCCGAGCTGACCTCGACGCCATTGCGGTCGGCGGCGGCCCGCAATTCCGCGCGGCGGGCACCGGGCAGCCTTGCTCCCTCATCGCCCTCAATGGCAGATGCAAGCAGCTCAAGCCGGTCCGCGAAAGCGTCCGCGCCGGCAAAGGCACCCGGGTCAATTGCGATCATGAATTGACCAAGAGCCGGGGGCGGTCCTTCGGCATCAAACAGGGAGCTTGCCTCAAAGGAGTGGTTGGCGCCGACCAATGACGCGGACAGCACCTCGACCATGAGTGCAAGTGCAGCGCCCTTGGCGCCGCCTGCAGGAAAAACCGTTCCCTTCAGGGCCGCCTTCGCGTCAGTTGTCGGCCGGCCTTCGGCGTCCTTGGCCCAGCCCTCCGGGATGTCTTCGCCTTTTTGAGAGGCGGCGAGAATCTTGCCGCGCGCTACTTCCGACAAAGCCAGGTCGACAATGATGGGGTCGGCGTTGCGGCGCGGAGCGGCGAATGCGATCGGATTTGTGCCGAAGACGGGTTTGCGCCCACCCCATGACGTCATGGCCTGAGGCGCATTCGTGAACATCATGGCGAGCATTCCGGCTCGAGCGAGTCTCTCTGTTGCCTGGCCGAGTGCACCAGCGTGATGGGAGCGGACAAGTCCGGCGGCGGCGATACCGTTCTCGGCCGCCAGCTTTGGAAGCTCGGCGGTGGCGATCTCGAGCGCGCGATAGCAAAAGCCATGCGCCACGTCGATCATCAGTGCTCCAGGACGGGTCCGATTCAGTTTTGGTTCGGCATGGCCATCGACCTTGCCGACGCGGGCCTGGGCGGTATAGCTGTCGATGCGGGTCAGGCCGTGACCCTTCTGACCGTCGACCTCGGCCTGGACCAGCGCACGGGCAACGGCGGCGGCGTTCGGGCCGCTGATATTATTATTGGTCAGATAGCCGGCGACCAGGTCTTGCAGGCGTGAAACGGGTACGCGTATCAGCGTCATGTTCGGCTCTCCTGGAGGGCGCGCAAAACGTTCTCGGCGGTGACGGCGCTGATACGCTCGTTGCTTTGTTTCGTGACGCCTGCGACGTGAGGTGTGAGGATGAGATTGGGGACATTCGCGAAGACGGCGGCGGTTGCCTCGTCGATGGGCTCACTAGCGAAGACATCGATTGCAGCGCCGCCCAGGTGACCGCTCAGAAGTGCTTCAGCGAGAGCACTCTCATCGACGATACCGCCGCGTGCGGTATTGATCAGGATCGAGCCCGGTTTCATGGCGGCGAGTTGCGCGGCGCTAATCAATCCTTCGGTTTGAGGCGTCAGCGGGCAGTGAAGGCTGATGACGTCGGCCTGCTCGAGGAGAACATCGATTGACGGGCACTGCCTGGTGGTCGTCCATGCCTCGTGACCGGTGGGGAGGAATGCGTCGTGCGCGATCGTTTCGAAGCCGACGGCGCGTGCTAGGCGGGCTGTCGTCTGTCCGATGGATCCAAAGCCGATGAGACCCAATGTCTTGCCTTCTACCTCATGGCCCTTACTCATTCGGGCGCGGGGCCAATGCCCCTGCTGCAATTGGCCCGTGCCAAAGTAGACAGGACCGCGAAGCAGCATCATGGCGGTGCAAAGGACGTATTCGGCAACAGACGCGGCGTTGGCGCCGATAGCTGGAAGCACTGCAATGCCGCGCTCCTTGCAGGCTTGCAGGTCGATGTTGTCGAGGCCGACACCAAGGCGGCCGACGGCTTTGAGTTGAGAGGCCTGAGCGACCAAGGCGGCGGTGACTTGTGTGCGGTTGCGGACGATCAGAGCCGCCGCATCTGTAACGGCGGTGGTAAGGGTTTCGGGGTGGTCGACGAGGGTTTCATCGAAATGCACATCGTGCTGCTCGCGCAGTGATTGCATCGCGGCGGCGTCCATGAATTCGGTGATGACGATTTTGGCCATGTCGCTGTGTTTCCGCCGTGCCTATTCGTAACCGAGCAGGCGGCGCATTTCGCCGAGCATGTCGGGTTTGAGTTCGATGCCCAAGCCGGGTTCCTCGGGCAGCCGGACGTAGCCTTCTTCAATCGGGATCTTGTCCGCGAACCCGCCGTAGGGCTGGAAGACGCCGGGGTAGCTCTCGGAACCGCCAAGCTGCAGGCCGGCGGCCATATTGAGGGCGAGCTGATGGCCGCCATGCGGGATCAGCCGGCGGCGCGACCAGCCGTGGCTTTCCAACATGTCCAGGAAACGCATGTACTCGGTCAGTCCATATGAGAGAGCAGGGTCGAGTTGGATCCAATCCCGGTCGGGGCGAAGGCCGCCATAGCGCAGAAGATTCCTGGCATCGTGATGCGAGAAGAGGTTTTCTCCCGTGGCTAATGCCCCCGAGTAGTTCTCTGCAAGGACCGCGTTCAGCTGGTAGTCAAGCGGATCACCCGCTTCTTCGTACCAGAACAGGTCGAAGGGCTCCATCGCACGGCCATAGGACAGTGCGGTGCCGAGGTCGAAGCGGCCGTTGGCGTCGACGGCCAGGAATTTGCCGGCACCGACCACGCCGAGAACCGTTTCAATGCGCTTGAGGTCCAGGGATATGTCGGCGCCGCCGATCTTCATCTTGACGTGGCGGTAGCCCTGCTCCCGGTAACCTTCCATCTCGGCTTTGAGGCCCTCCAGCTCCTTGCCGGGGTAGTAGTACCCGCCGCCGGGGTAAACCAGAACGCGTTCATCGAATTCACCATCGTTGAAGCGCTCCGACAAGAGCCGCCAAAGGGGCTGTTCGGAAATCTTCGCGGTGGCGTCCCAGATTGCCATGTCCAGCGCGCCGGCGGCGTGTGCGCGATCGCCGTGGCCACCTGGTTTCTCGTTCGACATGAAGATCGCCCATAGGGCGAGGGGGTCTATGGTGCCGGCTGCCTCGTCAACATAAGCGGTTGTTTCGGTATTCATGATGCGCGGAATGAAGCGCTCTTCGATGATTGCCGTTTGCGCATAGCGGCCGTTGGAGGAAAAGCCGTACCCGACGACGGGCTTGCCATCGCGGATAACGTCGGTTTCCACCGCGACCAGATTGATGGTCATTGACGAAAACGAGATGTAAGCGTTGCGGATGGCCGAAGCGATGGGCGCAACGGCTGTGCGAATACTCGTAATCTTCATCAATTCAAACTCGACTAGAACGGCCAGGTGCCTTCGGGAAGCGGCACCTTGAGAACCTGCGAAAAAAGCACGTAGAAACCGGCAACAATGATGGCGCCAGAAATTGGGTAGACGATTGCCCGGTAGGGGTTCCAGGGGTCGTACATCGCCGCGAGGAGGATTATTGCGAAAGCAAGCAGGCCGGTGATGAGGAAGCCTAGAAACGGCATCAGCAGGGCTGCGCCGATCATTGCCGCGACAAGCGCTATGCGACGTGGAATGGACTGCATTGCAGGGCTGGGGGCTACTCTGGCTTCTGCTTCGGAATTGCCGTCCCAACCAAGCAGCCATTGAATGACGAGAACAACCGACAGGCCGATCATGACGAACGCGACTGTGCGCGGGAAGACGTAGGAATCAGCATCGGTGTAGGACATCGTATCCCAGATGACGATGGCGCCGACACCGGCAAACAGCGCTGCCATCAACGGTGTGGAAAGGTCGCGGGAGGTGTCCTTAGTCATGGTTGCTTCTCCTCATTCGCTCGTGATCGCGCGAATAACCGGACCAGCGACGGGCCAAACAGAGATATGATGATCATAGCGATGATCGCTAGCGAAATTGGCCGGCCGAAGAACATTCCGAAAAGATCCTCGGTTGCCGAGCCAATTGTCCAGGCCTGGACGAATCCTTGTTCCGCGATCGATCCAAGGATGAGGCCGAGCACGATGGGAGATGCGGAAAAGCCAAGCCGGCCAAGGACCCAGCCCAGTACTCCGAGGATCACCATGATGACAACGTCCGACGTCGAGTTTCGGATCGAGTAGGTGCCAATGAGCGTCATGAAGGCGACGGTCGGGACCAGCAGAGCTTTCGGGATGGCAATGATCGAGCGGTAGGCGTAGCGGCCGATTATGAGACCCGTGGGGAGCATCAGTATCGTTGCCAGAAACAAACCCCAAATGAACGTGTAGACGATCGAACCTTCTGACGTGAACAGGTTGGGGCCGACCTTAACGCCCTGCACGAGAAGGGCTCCGAGAATAACCGCATCGGGCGGGGTGCCCGGGATGCCCAGCACGAGCGTCGGGATGAAGCCGCCGCCGACCGTGGCGTTGTTAGCGGATTCTGTGGCTTGGATGCCCTCGGGGGCGCCTTTGCCGAACTTCTCTTGCTCGCGGGAGCTGCGCCGCGCTTCGGAATAAGCCACCAGGCCGGCGATCGACCCGCCGGCGCCCGGCAGGATCCCAACAAGCGTTCCAACGACGGAAGAGCGGATAAGATTGAACTTGTTGCGCCATGAGATCGAGAAGGCCTCGCGCAGGCGAAGGCCCTTGCTTTGCGTGCTCACCTTGAGGTGCTTGTCGGGTGTGGCCACGAGGTCAATCAGAACCGGCACGCAGTAAAGACCAATGAGGGCGGAAACGGTTTCGATGCCGCCGACCAAGACCTGTGATCCAAACGTGAGCCGGATGTCGGCACTCACTTCAGCGACGCCGATCGCGGACAGAAGCAGTCCGAGGCAGCCGCCCATGAGGGCCTTTATGAGATTTCCCTCGGACAGCGCGGCAATCAGCGAGAGGCCGAAGACGGCCAGCCAGAAATACTCCACCGGACCAAAGGCAAGGGCAACGCTCGCCAGCGGCGGCGCCAAAACCAGCAAGAACGTGGCGCCCACCAGTCCACCGACAACCGATGCAATGCAGGCAAGCGTAACCGCCAGGTCGCCGTCACCACGCTTGGCCATCGGGTAGCCATCAAACGTGGTGGCGATGGCGGAAGGTGTGCCAGGTGTGTTGAGAAGAATCGCGGAGTAGGCGCCGCCGTAGATGGCGCCGGTGTAAATGGCGCCCATTAGAATAAGTGCCGATGCCGGCTCCATGGAGAACGTAATCGGGACCAGAACCGCTACCGCCATCGTGGCGGTCAATCCGGGCAGAGAGCCGATGACCGTGCCCGCGATAACTCCGCCCAGAGCCAGGAGGAAATTCATCGGGCTCATCGCCGCAAGCAGGTTTTCTAATGCCGCCATTTTGAGGCCGCCTTATGAGGAGGAAAAGTGACGGGCCGCTTGAAGGTGCCGCGGTCCGAAGTTGTGGACCGCAGCTGTTGCGCAAGCGAACATGAAGACGACGAGTCGCCGGGCGTTACTTCAAGACACCCGCGGACTTGGCCGCTTCGACATAGCCTTTTGTCTTTTCGGCGATGAAGTCGTCATACTTGTCGACGGGGATGTCGATCAGAGCAAATCCGTCGGACTCCATCGTCTTGCGGAACTCGGGATCGGCATTGATCTTAGCGATCGCGTCGGAGAGCTTCTTTTTTTCTTCGTCAGGCGTACCCTTGGGGACGGCAATACCGCGATAGGCCCCAGAGACGATATCATAGCCCAACTCCTTGAAGGTCGGGACGTCCGGGAAGCTTGGATGACGCTCCTCCATGGCGACAGCGAGAAGGCGAACCTTGCCGGCGTGCTTGGCACCGACCGAGGTATAGCCCCATTCGCCTTTGACCTGGTTGCCCAGCAGCGCCTGCACAGCCGCACCCGTGCCCTTGAAGGCGACGTAGGTCGTCTTAATGCCCGCCAGTTTGTCGAAGGTGATCTGCGCAAGATGATTGGCGGTTCCCTTGCCGGACCCCGAAAACGTCAGCTTGCCTGGATTCTCTTTGGCGAAGTCGATGACATCCTGGAGCTTCTTGAAAGGACTGTCATTGGTGACGACAATCGCGTCCGGCGTGTAGTGAAAAATGTAGAATCCTTCGATGTCGTCGGTCTTGAAACCGACGTCCTTCTGGCGTGGCTTGATAATGATATGAGGAAGGTTGATCCCCATAATCGTGTAACCGTCCTTACCCATTGAGTTGAGCTGCGACCAGCCGACCGCGCCGCCGCCGCCCGGCTTGTAGGAGATGACCAGATCCTGCCCGATGAGCTTCTTGAAATGGGATTGTTGATGGCGGGCCGAAATGTCGGATTCACCGCCCGGTCCGAAGGGGATGATGTAACTAATGGACTTCGATGGGAATTCCTCCGCGCTGGTAGATGTCGATGCGAGTCCGAGTGTCAGCGCGGCAACAAAAACGCCCTTGAATAGCGTACTCAACGTGGCTTGCATGTAGTCACTCCTCCCATGGGGCTAAACCGGCGGCCGGCCGTTCTTCGGCTTCTAGCCGCCTTCTTACGCGTAAAGACTTGCCGTGATCATCCTATGCGCTTCTGTACAATTTTGTCATGCTGAACTCGCGATGGCCGAGCGCTTCGGCCGCCGTATTTCGGCCGTTGGCGGTGCGGACGATCATATCGATGAGGGCATCTCCGGCTTGGTCAATCGTCATATCACGCCTCAAGACGCCGGAAACATCAACATCAATGTGTTCGGACATTGTGCGGACCGTGCGCGGATTGGCCGTAATCTTGACGACGGGGACAATCGGGTTGCCAACGACATTTCCCTGGCCGGTTGGGAAGGTGTGAACGACGTAGCCGCCAGCCGCCATCAACGTTACACATTCGGCAGCCGCTGAAGAGCTGTCCATGAAGTAGAGTCCGGGGCCGGCGCCGGGCCGCTCGGCGGGCTCGAGGATGTCGATATAGCGGCACTGCCGACCGATCTTTTCCAGGTTGCCGAGAGCTTTTTCTTCAATGGTCGTGAGACCACCTTCGATATTGCCCTTGGTCGGCTGGCTCTCAGAGAGGTCATCGACCTTGTTGGCTTCAATGACGTCGTTCTGATACGCCTCCCACATCTTGTACCAGCGCTCGCCGACATCGTCATTGGCGGCGCGGCGTTTGCAGATGTGTTCGGCGCCAGTGATTTCGGAAGTTTCGCCGAAGACGCCGTGAATGCCCTCCGGGATGAGCTTGTCATACATATTTCCGACGGTGGGACAGGAGCCGAGTCCGGTGGTGGTGTCGCTTTCGCCGCATTTGGTGGACACCCAGAGTTCCGAGATCGGGCATTCCTCACGCTGCAGTTCCGTGGCGTAGTGGACGAATTCCTTGGCTTTGCGTGAGGCGTCCTGGATTGTCTTCAAGTCTCCGTTTTGTTCGATCGAGAAGCCGACGACCGGTTTTCCCGTTTCGGCGATTCCATCGACAATGCGTTTGGTCCAACCCGGTTCGATCCCGATCACGACGACAGCTGCGACATTCGGGTTTGCTCCCGCTCCGATGATGGTACGGAAGTGGAGATCCAGGTCGGCGCCGAATTGCAGCCGGCCATAGGAGTGGGGCAGAGCCAGCGTTCCCTTTATGTTGGATGCCACGGATTCACAGGCCGCGTTCGAGATATCGTCGACCGGCAGAATGACAACGTGATTGCGGACGCCAACGCGTCCGTTGTCGCGACGATAGCCGTTGAATGTCAGGTTTGCATATTGCGAGGCCATGTTGAGCGCCCTTACCAGCGTTTGGTCTTAAGATTGTGAACATGTACGTGGTCCCCCTTTTCGGCGGAGCCCACCATCTTGCCGATATCCTCGCCATACTTGATGACGGTGTCCCCGGCGCTCAGCTCGCCTAGAGCGACCTTGTGCCCAATCGGGATGTCGTGCTTGGCGACGATGTGCATGGTCGTGTCGTTTTCGGTAACGACTCCGAGCATTTCGGTGCCAGCCTCAAGTCCCTCGACGACGACGACGCCAACATTGTCCTTGGGGCTGTGAACTAGAAAGTGTGGGGTGGTCACTTGTGGCTCCTCCTCCCAGTGGTGTGCGCCATTCCGTGGGCTGCACACCAAGTCTTGTATAAGACATAAGATAGAATTGCAACGCCAATTGCAAAAAAATTGTGCTAGGACCCTCCCGGGAGACGAACGAGCCAGGAGAATAGGCGTGGGACCGACGTTGTTGCCGCTATATGCGCAGGTGAAGGCGCAGCTTATCGAGCGTATTCAGAGCGGGGAGTGGAAGCCTGGCGAACTCATTCCCAATGAGTTCGACTTGGCAAAAGCACTCGGTGTCAGCCAGGGCACCGTGCGCAAGGCGCTCGGTGAGATGACGGCGGAGAAGCTGCTATTGCGGCGGCAGGGCCGAGGGACATTCGTCGCGGAGCATACGCCGGAATCAATGCTCTTCCGGTTCTTCAACTTTTATGATGAGGATGGGGTGCACGTATCTCCCGAAACGATCTGGGTGAGATCACGATCAGGTGCCGCCAAGCCGAAGGAGCGATTGAAACTCTGGTTGGAGGGTGGAGAGCGAGTGGTCCGCATTAGCCGACTGCGCGGATATGGCGGGCGTCCTTTCGCCTATGAGGAGATCTGCGTCTCTGAAGCGCTGTTTCCAGGGCTCGCCGATGGTGAAATCCCCAACACGCTCTATGACCACTTTCAGCACAACTACGGGGTCACGGTGACTGGCGGAGATGAGAAGCTGACGGCGGTCGCCGCACAGGAGCAGCAGGCAGCTCACCTCGATGTCGAGGTCGGCTCGCCGTTGTTGCAGCTGAACCGCCAAACGTTTTCATTGGATGGCAGGCCTATTGAGTGGCGCGTCAGTCTTTGTGCGCTTGGCGATGTGCACTATCTTGTACGTCTTGGTTAGATTGAACCCAGTGGTAAGCCGCTAGGGCCGGCGGGTATTCATGAGCTGCACACTCCAGAACGCCGATCGCGAATTCATTGTGGCCGTGCATGAGGCTGGGCATGCGGTCGCCTGCGTGAAGCTGGGTGTTCCGTTTTCTTGTGTCGAGGTCGACATTTCAGGGGAGGGGTTTGAGGCAGGAGTCGACTGCAAGGTTGAGCCTTTTCCCAAGAGCGGGGTAGGCAGCCGTGAGTCTTTGTCCGCGCATCAGCAGGGAGACTTTCGCAGATCGCGGGCTGATTATTCGGAGCGCTGCCGGAAGCAGGTGATTGTCTGTTTCGCCGGTCGCGCGGCGGAGGAACGGGCGGTTGTCCGCGGGCTTACGA
>JARFQY010000077.1 GCA_029287535.1 Filomicrobium sp. | reverse complement strand
CGTTCGCTTTGCGAGACCGGAGGACCTCGCCCGTTATGTCGAAGGCTTGCGCAAAGCAGGCCTACCGGAATGAGCGAATAGGGTCAATTTCACAGTGAGTTTCGAGGGCATAGCGGACATTGAAGGGAGGGGTCTCGAGAGTCCGCGTCGCTTGTAGATTAAGCCATTATGGATACGCCTGGCTTCTTTGTAACCGATGTCTCCAGGCTTCAACAGCTTGCCAGAGAAGTTTTTGCCGAACTCGGCAATGACGTCTTCCCGGTTTGACATTGCATTCATGACTTGATCTCCGTATCAGACGCGAGAATGCTGCAACTCCCAACACTTTTGTCGCAATCTCAAAGATTTCATCCTTCGATGAATTTAATTCATCGTACCTCACCTGCCGCTCTCGGCACGACGGGCCGCCAACAAAGAGAGATAAACGGATCTGTGGCTTCACGCCCTTTGTGAAGCGATGGAAGCCCTACCGCGCGGCGACGACGTGTCCGGCGTAGCCGTTCACACCTCAGCCCGCATCGGCGCGCTGGCCGACCGAGGCCAAGTGCTTGTCTCCCAGACTGTTCGAGACCTCGTTGCAGGGTCCGGGATAGATTTGGCTGAACTCGGTGCGCGTCAGCTTCGTGGCGTCGAGGGCGAATGGCGCGTCTCCGAAGCCCAAAGTTGCAAGCAAGCCGACTTGGTCCACGCCTTTTTGGGCGCGATCCGACAGGCGTTCGACGCGATGGACACGACCTCGCATCTATTTTAAGGGTAGTCTCCAATTCTGACGTGCCTTGGCGCCGCTTACCATGGCGGCTGGCTAAGGAAAGCGACATTCACAGCCTGTTCGCGCAAGTCTTGTCGATGCCGCAACGGCACGTCCGCCTTACGCTCGAAAGCAGAAAGTCGACGTTCTCGCCCGAACCGGAAGGGATCGACAGCTCATGACATCGTTGGAGCGCCGACGATCCATCCCACGACCTCGATCGCCGCATCGTAACGATGGTGCTCGGCTCGTTCGCCTCGATCCGTATCGATCCATGGACCAAAATCCCAGACCCAGCTAAAAGTCCAACTGCACACTTGCCATCGAGGTTATTATGACGATCGTGATACGCGAAGCCTGGAAACTTTCCGGAAAAGTCTGCTGCACTCTGTGCTGTCTCTAGCGCGCAAGGCTAATTGAAAGTCCGATATAGTGAAATGACCGCGGTAGACTGGGCTGTCATTGGCGCATACGGGCTTGTCGTTCTGTTACTCGGGCGGCTTGCCGATGGCCGTTCAAATAGCGAGACCGACTATTTTCTGGCGGGACGAAAGCTAGGCCCCATTCCGGTCGCAGGCTCCACCTGGGCGACCAAGCTTTCTGCGCTGACTTTCATCGGAGTGCCAGGGGCCGCAATCGCTGGAAACTTTACCTACGTCCAATTGTGGTTGGGTTCATTTTTTGCCGCCTACATCGTGGCAGTGATCCTAATTCCAGAATTCTACCGCCTTCAAGTTCCGACGATTTACACATATCTCGGTCGGCGACTGGGGCCATGGTCGCAAATCAGCGGGTCTGCCATTTTCATTGTTAGCCGTTGCCTGGCAAGTGCAGTAAGGCTTGCCGGATGCGCGATCGCCGTATCAGTGTTTTTTGACCTTGCACTCATGGAAGCCATCGTGATCATTTCAGGAGTGGCTGCGGTCTATGTGCTCGCTGGCGGCCTGCGCGCTGTCATCTGGACGGACATACTGCAACTTGCTCTTTTCTTATTCGGGGCGTTGACAGTTATCCTGTTCGTTGTCTTCAAGTTGCCCGGCGGCTTCGTCGAAATCGTCGAAACCGGAATAGCAGCCGACAAGTTCCACGTATTTGACTTCAGGTTCGACGTTGCTGATCCGGCAACGTTCTGGACCGGCAACATCTTTGCGTTCGTCCTCGGCCTGGCAACAGGCGGTGCCGATCAGGATATAGCGCAAAGGGCGCTCGCCTGCCCAAACGCGCGGCACGCCCGAACCGCCTTGATCTGGGCAGGTGCGGCGGATCTTTTCAGCACCATTCTATTCCTGTCTGCTGGCGCCGCGGTTTTCGCGTATTATCAAGCCTTTCCCGACACTGCCGCGACGGCCCTCGCGCTCGACAATCGGCATGACTATGTGTTCCCGCTTTTCATACGCCATGAATTGCCGGCCGGCCTCCGTGGCGCGTTGGTTGCGGCATTGCTTGCAGCGGCCATGTCGTCGCTAGATTCTGCGTTGAGCGGCCTGTCTTCGTCTGCCTATTTTGATCTCGGGAGACCAAGCGCTACCAGTGAGAAGCAGAATCTCGTTTGGCCCCGTGTCCTTGTCATCGTGTTTGCCAGCGTCCTGGCATTGATCGCGATCGGCTTCGGTCGTCAACCGTCAATTCTCTGGTTCGGTTTGCAAATAATGGGGTTTACGTACGGTGGTCTTTTAGGCCTGTTTCTGATTGCGTTGTTTCTAAGATCTTTCGCGGACGACCTTGCGAGTGTCATCGCCGCGTTCAGCAGCATTGTGATCGTATTGGTTTTGACACAATGGGGCGTCGGATTTGACAGCCCGCCTGTTCCATGGCCATGGGCCGTCGTGATCGGAACGACGTCGACATGTCTGATAGCTTTATTAGTCAGTGCGGTTCGCAAGCGGCTTGCCAGACAGAGATCAACTTAGAACTTCTCGGGGAAAGGACGACCGCGATGGCAGTTCGCTGATCAAAAACGGTGAGGTTCGGGATGCCAACCGCGACCTCGCTGATTTTGTTCGCCTTCATGGCATTGGCTATAAGGTCATGTTATTGGACCAGGTGAGCGTAATGCCCTCCCCACCCCGAAAATCAACAATCTGATGGCCATGCGGACAAGACGCAACATCTCTGCAACTCGACCGTTCGAAGCGGCCAAAGTTAGCCCCCAACTAAACTTCGGCAGCGGTTCAACCTGCGAAGTCGTCCAGCGCCGAAACTGTGTCGGCTCGCCCATCATGCCCGGACGAAGGCGTCGGAGAGCGTCCTATGCTCACATGGACGAACAAGAGACGACACGACTGTTTAGGAGACCACGCATCATAATCCTATCGGTGTCTGTGAGGTCGCCCCGATGGATCAACAGCTATTTCTGATCCGGTTTGCCGCGGGCAAGTTGAATGGCTTCACTCAAAATCCCGCGATGGCCGATGTGATTGGCGAGCAGCAGCACCAGGCGGGCGTTCATGCGATTGGCTTGCTCATCCGAAAGCTGGCTCTGGCTCTCGATCAGCTCGGCGTAGAAGCCGTCGGGAGCGGCAATGTTGGGCGTCGTGATGAGGCGCGCGGTCTCTGCGTCTTTGCTCATCGCTCAAGTTCCTCCGGTTCCTCAGGCTGTGGCGCGCGTCACGGCCTGACCGATCAGATCGGCGTCGAACGCACGCCACCGTGCCGCGACATGCTGGTCCGGCCGCAACAGATAGACCGTTCCCGGTGCGGCGTCATAGCGTTGGGCAAGCAGCCCCGTTGTGTCGAGGATGTCCCGTCCAACCACGAGTGTCTTGAGGTGGGGGGCGCCGCGAAGGGTCTCGCTGGCTTGCGGCACATCACCGAACACAACGAGCGTAAACCCGCCACCGATCTCCTCGAGAAACCAGCCGGCGCTCCCCATCCCCTTGACCGGCGCGTCGACCGCCGCGGCTCCCGGCGGGACGCCGCCTTCGAAGCTGTCACGATCCGCCGTGTTGAGCGGCGAATCGGCATAGCGCGTCGGAAGCGAAAGACGGCCGCTGTTAACGAGCGGGCGTGCTAGCGCGTGATCCCTGGCAAGATCGAGGACCGCATCACGGTAGGTCCGACTTGCGGCATTCTTGGGTGAAATGAAGTCGGTGGAGCGCGTCGAGTTGAGAATATTTTCGTCCGCCGCTCGCGCGCGCTCGCCATGATAGCTGTCGAGCAACGACGCCGACGCTTCGCCCCCCACGACGAGCGCCAGCTTCCAGGCAAGGTTGTCGACGTCCTGCACGCCGGAATTCGCGCCGCGCGCGCCGAACGGCGAGACCTGATGCGCAGCATCGCCGGCGAACAGGACGCGACCGTATCGAAACCTGTCGATGCGCCGGCAGGCGAATTGGTAGACTGACACCCATTCGAGTTTGAACGCGACATCTTTTCCAAGCATCGCCCCGATGCGAGGCACAACCCGTTCCGGCTGGCTCTCCAGCACAGGATCGGCACTGCGGTCGAGTTGGAAGTCTATGCGCCAGAGATTGTCTGCCTGCCTGTGTAGAAGCACCGACTGGCCTGCGTGGAACGGCGGGTCGAACCAGAAGCGGCGTTCGGTAGGCAAATCGGCCTTCATGACCACATCGGCAATCAGAAATTTATCGTGAAACGTCTGTCCGGTGAAGGCGCCGCCAACCATGGCCCGGACGTCAGAATTTACCCCGTCGCAGGCAACGACCCAATCCGCTTCGAGCTGGAACGTGCCATCTGGCGTTTCGACGGCGAGCCGCACGCCCGTGTCATCCTGCGCCAGATTCACGACCTTGTGCCGCCAGCGCAAGTCGATCCTGGCGTCCGCGTTGCACGCTTCCACCAGATGCGCCTCGACGTAGTACTGCTGCAAGTTGATCATGGCCGGCATCTTGTGGTGCGGCTCAGGCAACAGGTCGAATTGATACGCGAGCGCGTCGCCGAAGAAGACTTTGCCGCGCCGCCAGCTGACACCTTTGACAAGCATCGCTTCAGCGCAGCCGAGACGGTCCCAGATCTCCAGCGTACGTTTGGCATGGCAGACCGCACGGGAACCGACACTGACCGTGTCGTTGTCGTCGAGAACGACCACGGGCAGGCCGCGTCGTGCTAGATCCAGCGCGGCCGTCAGTCCGACCAGCCCGGCGCCAACCACCACGACAGGGTGCCGCCGAAGTTGGCCAGTCGCCTGTTCCACCGAACGCACATACGGATATTTTGGCCTCTTGAAGGTCTTGAGCATTGCCCTCCGCGCGCTCACAGTCACGCAGTGCCGTTGATCCAGTTGGGGAGAGTGTCGCATGCCACCAGATACGTCCAGCCACG
>JARFQY010000341.1 GCA_029287535.1 Filomicrobium sp. | reverse complement strand
AGGCGTGCGACACGCGAACGCGCCGGGCCGGTGCAAAACTCTGTGATGCACCGGTCAGCGTCATTCAGCGCCCGGTGCCAGCGGTCCATCAGATCCTCGCACAACTTCGGCTGATTGCGCGCCAGCTCTTTCACGATATCGACCGAAATCCGGCAGACCTGGGTTGGATGTAACGCCGTTGCCGTATGTTCGTAACGCGGGGTGACCATGGCCTCCAGGCCGACGACATCCGTCGTGCAAAGTAACCGCACGATCCGTTGCGTCCCATCCGGCAGAAAATGCGTCAGCTTCACGAGGCCGGTCCGGATGGTCAAAATGGACTTGGCCGGATCGTCCTGGTTGTAGAGATCCGTGCCAGGCGGGTAGGTCAATTGATCAATTGGCCGGTGGATCCGGTCGAAATCAGCCTCCTCAAGCCCGGCGAACAGCACCGTTTTGCGGATCGTGCAATGGCGGCAATCCGCAAGACCAGTCCAGGCTTCAGAATGTGAAACGCGCTTCATTTATAACATCCGATTACGCACCGAGGCGCCGCATCGCAGCACGACACGAGTGTATAGTGGTTTGACGGCCATTGCACATGGTTCATGGAGGGCAGACGGACGCATTCAGCGCCCTTGCAGCACCTCCCGCAGCGGTTGTCCTGTCGCTGAGGAGGGAATCTTCGTCCCCACAAGATTGGCGAGCGTCGGTGCCACGTCAGCCGGATGCACCAGTCGGGAGACCTTCTGCGGCTCGATGCCTGGCCCGGCAAGGATGATAGGCACATAGGTGTCGTAACGCCACGGCGAACCGTGCATGACGGCAATCGGCCCCTTGCCGAACAAGAACCAGTAGGGTTCCTGCACAACATAGATATCGCCGGACCTCTGCATGTGCGAATTGTTCTTGATCTGCTCCGATAGCGCCGTGTCCGCTATGTTGCTCTGGCCCCGCACGGGCATCGCAAGCGCGATGCCCTTCCGCTGCATCAGTGCTTCCGCGACAACCTCCTCAACCTCCGACCGTTCGATGTCTGCCTCTTCGATGGCTTTTGCGTTGAGGTAGAGATAGGGACGGTAGAAGCGCTCAACGACTCCCTTGAGGCCAAACCGATCAACAGCCGCCTTGTTTGCGATCGCCTCAACTTCCTCGTTGAAGATGCGTCCGACGGACATGCCGTTCTCGGCCATGAATTCAGGCATTTCCGCCATGCCGTGGTCCGCCGACAAGACAATCAATGTGTGCTCGAGCCCCACCTTGTCATCGATGAAGTTCAGAAGATCCGCAAGAACAAGGTCAAGCTGCAAAACGGCATCTTCGTTCTCCAGGCTCGAGGGACCAAAGAAGTGATTGATGGCATCGACTGATGAAAAACTGACTGCAAGATAATCAGGGACATCATCTTGGCCCAGTTCCTCATTTGCTATCAATGTCTTCGCGAAGTCGTTGGTGAGTCGATCGCCGATTGGACTAACAAGCAGGTAGGTTCGGAACTGCGCACTGTCGGCACTGCCGAACGCGTGCGGAAATGTCCTGCCATAGCCATACAAATCCTGCTCGTAAGGCCGGTCATCAGCGTCGCCGAACAGATAAGTCGAGCGGTCATTTAGCAACGTCCAGGATTGACCATCATGGGACGCCGCAAGCCCTTTTGCATTCCAGCGACTAACCCACTCAGGATAAGCCTCATAGTAGAAACGGCTGGTGACAAAATCGCCCGTGTCAGTCGAGTACCAGAAGGCCTTACCCATGTGCCCGGCAAGCGGCACGGCACCGCGGTCTTTGGCCGATACCGAGAATATCTTTGCCTGGCCACCGGAATGGACGAACAGTTCATCCGAAAACGTTGACGCCAGGATCGCGCTTGGCGAGCGCCCGTTTGAACGAGACGCCATCTGCGCGGGATCCAACTGCGTTCCCGGAGAGTTCTGGCCACGACTTGGCAGGAGTGGATAAGCCGGGTCCTCAATGTTGTAGGACAAACGACCGCTCTCTCGGTCAAACCAGACATTGCCGACCATCCCGTGCCGTGAAGGAGACGTGCCCGTCGCCAAAGTTGTGTGACCTACAATTGTTTCGGTGTTGGCGTGTTGGTAGTGGGCGTTGGTGAAGACGGCTCCATTGTCGAGCAGATGCCGGAAACCTTCTTCTCCGAACCGGTCACCATAACGGTTCAGGAGATCACCACGCAGTCCGTCCACTGTGATCTGCAAGACGAGCCGCACGTCTTGATCGGCTCTCACCGCAACAACCCCGGACAGCAGTCCCGCGGCTACTAGGAAAACAAACCCCAGCCCGATCGTCCAATCACGACGAACTTCATGCATCTCAAGTGGTCCTCTCGCGTGAATCAAGCAGCAGGACTTTTCAGCCGCGGTATGAAGAAGGTCAACAAGCGCATGCTAGGCCAATGGACCGAGATAGAACGGAGCTCCCGCGATCGACCTGCTCCGCTCAAGAGTCTCGGACGGCAGTTCGCGAAAAGCCCTTCGATAATCGGAAGCGAACTGTCCTACATGGGAGAAGCCAACTTTGGCCATCGCCGCTCCAACTGTCGTTTCCCCGCTTGCCGCCCGTGCCAGCTCGCTTCGTACCAGCGATAGCCGCCTAGCCTTCATGAAGGCCGCAGGCGTCATACCAAAACGCTCGCGAAAGGCATACTCAAGGGTTCTTTGACTGACTTTTATCGATCGCTGCAGCGTTGTCAGGCTGAAGCTCGTCCAATCCGCCTGCTCCATGAATTCGAGCGATTTCCTGACCGCGACGTCACGAGCTCGCAAGCTCGGGCGCCGTCCGGCACTTCGGTTCATCGCAAGCAACCAATAGGAGATCAGATCAGTAAGGATCTGGCGGCCTTCGACCCAAGGTGCCTCTGCTTGCCCATCGCGGAGTCGTCGTAGCGAACGTCGCATGGGTCCGAGGAGGTAAGCCGGGACCTGAAACTGTTCCGCACATTCACGGGGTCCTGGCCAGGAAATCTCCAGCTCATTGCAGACCTCGGCAACGACGTCTTCGCTGACGGAGATCGTGTGAATCTCGAAATCAGAGCCAGATACACTCCTCAGCTCACTCCCAATCGGAAAGACGAGAACGCGGTCATTATTGACGTCGTGGCTGCGCCACCAGAGCCTCCGCAAACGGTCTTCAAGGATCACGAAAGTCAGCAGTCCAGGCGGCGGTGCACCCACCTGATCGACACCTGTGAGAATTCTCGCGTAGCCGATCTCTAACGGGCCATGTCGGGACTGACAAATGCGTCCCACGCTTTCACCCGGCGGAGGCAATTCGAGCGGTCTAAATTCGAGGTCCCAAGACCGCACCGCTTGGCACATCTGGTCAATGTCGGCAAACAATACGTCCAGCAGTTGCATATAACCCGATGCGGCACGTTCGTTAGGGTCCAGTCTATCCAATCGCTTGCTCACACAGATGCACGAGTTAAGAATAAAGCAAACCTCGGACCCGGATCGCCCCGCGACCCGCAACAGCTGCAATAATAACACCTCACGATAGAGAGAAAACCTCCTGACAAATTAAATCGTCCAACCAACACGCCTCGTCTCCCCGGCACGACTTGCATCGCGGGAGCAGGCGCGGAACACGGACGATTTGCAGACACATGACCAACATCCCATGTGTCTGCTTGGATGCGCCAGAGCATACTGAACTCCAGTGCTTCCGGAATTGAAAATGCGTACGGATGTTCCGAATTGCCCAAAAAATATGCAAACGGTGCACTGCATAAGGTTTGGACAGTTCGGGGATTTGATGACAAAATGATTGCGTAGATTTTAGACCAGGGGCCCCGTTTTCATGGCACAGCTCAGCGCTTTTCGAGATACGTCGGAACCCGCACTGCTGAGCAATTACCGACCGGGCAAATTCTTCTGCGAACTCATGGGAGACGGCGTCGAGGACCGCCCTAGACTGCTGGAGTTTTGGCAGCGCCTCGAACAGCTACCATTTGCTGATCTCTCCATCCGCGCCGCTGATGCCCTACATGACCTTTATGAGCGAGGCGTCACGTTCACGGTCTATTCGGACCGCGATGCCATTGACCGCACACTGCCATTCGATGTCATTCCCCGCGTGCTCACGCCCTCCGAATGGGACGTCATCGAACGGGGCGTCAAACAGCGCGTTGCCGCCTTGAATCTGTTCCTCGCCGATATCTACGGCGAACAGCTCATCTTGAAAAACGAGGTCGTGCCACGCGACCTGGTTCTGGGCAATTCCAACTACCGCAAGGAGATGCAGGGCTTCACGCCGGCCCTCGGAACCTATGTGCACATTGCCGGCATCGATCTTGTGCGTGGCTCGGATGGCGAATTCTACGTCCTGGAAGACAATGCCCGAACGCCCTCGGGTGTGTCCTACGTCGTCGAAAATCGTCACCTCATGCAGAGAGCCTTCCCGGATCTGTTGGAGGGCTTCAACGTTCGCGACGTCTCCGATTACGGTCAGAAGCTGAGGGAGAAGCTGATCGAGACAGCCCCTCCGAACTGCGACAACCCCACGCTCGTCCTTCTCTCGCCCGGCGTCTTCAACTCCGCCTATTACGAGCACATTTTCCTGGCCCGCGAAATGGGGGTTCCCCTGGTCGAGGGCCGCGACCTCATTGTCGTCGATAGCCACCTGTTCGCCAAGACGATAACCGGCCTTCAAGCCGTCGATGTCGTCTACCGACGCATCGATGACGATTTCCTCGACCCGCTGGCGTTTAATCCCGACAGCCTGCTCGGCGTACCAGGCATCATGGAATGCCTTCGTGCAGGCAACGTTACAATCGCGAACGCGCCTGGAACCGGAGTGGCTGACGATAAAGCCGTCTACGCCTATATGCCGCAGATCATCAAGTACTACCTGGATGAAGATCCCGTTCTCTCGAACGTCGAAACGCACATCTGCCGGGAACCCGATGGCCTGGCCTACACGCTCGATCACCTCGAAGAGCTTGTCGTCAAGCCCGTTGGGGCGTCAGGTGGCTACGGCATCGTTATCGGGCCTAAGGCGAGCAAGGAAGAAATCGAGGCTTGTCGAAAGGCAATAAAGTCGGACCCCGAAGACTTCATCGCGCAGCCAATGATCCAACTATCGGTCTGCCCGACACTAACGGATAAGGGCGTCGCGCCTCGGCACGTCGATCTTCGACCGTTTGCTGTCACAGGCAAGGAAACCTGGGTGCTGCCGGGGGGCCTCACACGCGTCGCCATGCGCGAAGGGTCCATCGTCGTCAACTCGTCACAAGGCGGTGGCACCAAGGATACCTGGGTGTTGCTCGAAGAGACGGCACACGCCGAAAGCGCACCTAAGAAAACTCCAACGCAAACTCAATCCGGAACATCACCTGCATGAACTTGCTGGCCCGCCAGGCTGAATCACTTTTCTGGCTCGGTCGCTATATCGAGCGCACTGCCGGCCTGACACGCATTCTGCTTGTGCAGACTGCTTTCGATCGCGGCCGCGCACAGGAAACCGACTGGGAGTGGCTACTCGCCCTTTACGATGAAGGCGAGGATTTTCGCGAACGGTATGAGGAAACGAACAGCAAGAGCGTCATTCATTACTTCGTCAACGACCGTGAACATCCAGGCTCTGTTTTGCGCTGCCTTGAAGCCGCACGCGCCAACGCAAGATCACTGCGCGCGATGATCTCAACTGATTTTTGGATGCAGACCAATCGCGTATACCGCCGAGTCAAGGAACTTCCCGAGGCGGCCTTGCGCGAGAGCCGGCTGGCGAGCACTTGTGAAGCCATTCAGATCGACTGCTATGCATTGTACGGCATCTCCAACTCAACACTCTATCGAGATGCCGGCTGGCGTTTCTTCACGCTAGGCAAGGAAATCGAGCGCGCCGATCAGATGAGCCGCTTGTTGGATGTGCGCTTTGCACAAATGCAGACAGGTGCCGCAGAAGGTGGGGCCGGACTTGGAGACTTCACGCACTGGTCGATGCTGCTGCGCGCTTGCGGTGGACACCACGCCTATCGGCGACTTGTGTCAGGCCCGTTGCAACCTGAGAACGTCGCCCGTTTTCTCATCTTCGAGCAGAGCTTTGCCCGATCGATATCGCACTGCATCGGCGAAACCGAGCAATCCGTTTTGGAGCTTAGGACGGTATGCGATGTGCCAACCCCGACAAAGCTCCTCAAACGCCTTTCCGACATCAAGGACATGATCCATCTGGCGCAGGGCGACCCGGGACTCATCCCCCGGCTGCATTCATTCAACGATGCCATTCAAAACCACCTCATCGAACTGACCAACGATCTCGACACCTGCTACTTCGAGATCGACATCGATCCCGCTGCTGTCACCGTTGACACGACTGCCGACCCCGAAGAGCCGGAGTGGATTGAGCCAGCCGACGACGAGGACAGCGTCAAGGACCAAACCGAATCCTCCCTTGGAAACAAGTCTCAGTCGCAAAGTCAGGTATCAAGCTAGCCATCCCAGCCCCCGCGAAGACAAGACTAATTTCAAGCAGCCTAGGAGTTCCCGAACGTGTCGATCAAAGTCGCGCTGACCCACCGCACGACCTACCGCTATGACCGTCACGTCACCCTCAGCCCACAGGTGATAAGACTACGGCCTGCCCCCCACAGTCGCACGGAAATCATCAGCTACTCGCTGACCCTGGAGCCCAAAGACCACTTCCTCAACTGGCAGCAGGACCCGTTCGGCAACTTTCTCGGCCGCATGGTGGCAAACGAGATGACCGACGTTCTTTCCGTCACCGTCGACCTTGTCGCCGAAATGGCCGTTCTCAACCCCTTCGACTTCTTTGTTGAGGAAAGCGCCCGCGATTGGCCATTCAAGTATGACGAGGCGCTCAAGGAGGACCTGCGCCCGTACCTCATCTCCGAGCCACCCGGACCACTGCTGCGCGAATACCTCGGCGCGCTGAAGAGTAGCAAAGACGCATCAACCCTCGACGTCATCGTCGAACTGAACCGCGATCTAGAACAGCACATCAACTACCTGATCCGCATGGAACCGGGCGTTCAGCTGCCGGAGGAGACCCTCGCCAGCAGGTCAGGGTCTTGCCGCGACACCAGCTGGCTTCTGGTTCACATACTTCGCAATCTCGGTCTCGCCGCGCGGTTCGTGTCAGGCTATCTCATCCAGCTCAAACCCGACGTCAAACCGCTTGATGGCCCCGCCGGGGCCGACGAGGACTTCACCGACCTGCACGCCTGGGCCGAAGTTTACCTTCCCGGTGCCGGATGGGTCGGTCTCGACCCGACCTCCGGACTACTCGCCAGCGAAGGTCACATTCCTTTGGCGGCGACACCAAGCCCATCTTCAGCCGCCCCGATCAGCGGTGCGCATACCGAAGCCGAGGTCACCTTTGACTTCGAAATGAAGCTGCAGCGGATCGCGGAAACGCCTCGTGTCACCAAACCCTATTCGGAAGCCCAGTGGCAACGCATCTTGGAACTCGGCGACGAAGTCGACCAACGGCTCGAAAAAAGCGATGTCCGCTTGACGATGGGGGGCGAACCGACCTTTGTCTCGACCTCCGACATGGAGGCCGATGAATGGACAAACCAGGCTGTCGGTCCGACCAAAAGGCTGTTTGCCGAGGACTTGACGCGCCGCCTCGCAGGGAGCTTTGCCCCTGGTGGCCTCATGCATTTCGGCCAGGGCAAATGGTATCCTGGCGAGCAGCTTCCCCGCTGGTCATTCGCCTGCTACTGGCGCCGCGACGGGCAGCCGTTGTGGGAGCGCCCCGAACTCATCGACCGGGAACTCCCCCAGAAGCCCGCCGACATCAGCACGACGACAACATTTGTCGCCAGGCTCTGTGAGCAGTTGGGTCTGCCAAGCGATAGCGGCATCGCCGCCTACGAGGATGCCGCCCATTTTGCATTGGTCGAACAAAAGCTGCCCATTAATCTCACCCCGCAAACCAACAAACTGGAAGACGAGGCCGAGCGAGCGCGGGTCATCAAGGCCTTCGAACACGGCCTGGACAACGCAACCGGATTCGTCTTGCCAATACAGGCATGGCAGACCAAGAGCCGGGGACGACGCTGGGCCACCGAGCGTTGGCAGTTCCGCCGCGGCCGACTCTTCCTCATGCCGGGCGATTCACCCGTCGGCTTCCGGCTACCACTTGGCGGTCTGCCTTTCATCGCCCCGGTCAACTACCCGCATGTCCGGCCGCAGGATACTTTCGCTCAACGCGAGCCACTTCCAGAACGTCGCGAACTATTGCATCAAAGACGGGTTGTGACGCTGGAAGCACCGCCAATCCCGCCGACAAGCATCAATGAGATTTCGGGCAACGTCCGCACCGCCATGGCGATCGAACCGCGCGGCGGGCACGTGTGCATCTTCATGCCACCGCTGGAAAACGCTGAGGACTACGCAGCCCTCGTCGCGGCCATCGAAGAAACCGCCGCGGCACTTCAGCAGCCTGTGCATATTGAAGGTTATGAACCACCCTTCGATCCGAGACTGAACGTCATCAAGGTGACTCCGGACCCGGGCGTCATCGAGGTCAACATTCATCCAGCAAAAGGCTGGCGCGAGGCCGTCGAGACAACCAAGACACTTTATGACATCGCCTTCCAGTGCCGGCTTGGAACCGAGAAATTCATGGTTGATGGACGCCACTCTGGCACCGGTGGTGGCAACCATATCGTCGTTGGCGGCGCCACACCCCAAGATAGTCCGTTCTTGCGCCGTCCCGACCTACTGGCGAGCCTCATCACCTATTGGCAACATCATCCTTCGCTGTCCTATCTGTTCTCGGGCCTCTTCATTGGCCCGACAAGCCAGGCGCCGCGCGTCGACGAGGCTCGTCACGAAGGTCTCTACGAACTGGAGATCGCGCTCAAACAGGTTCCCGGACCCGGCGAACAGGCAATTCCACTGTGGCTGGTCGACCGGCTCTTCCGGAATCTGCTCATCGACGTCACCGGCAACACGCACCGCGCGGAAATCTGTATTGACAAGCTCTACTCGCCAGACGGTCCCACTGGCCGTTTGGGCCTCGTCGAATTTCGCTCATTCGAAATGCCGCCGCATCCGTCCATGAGCCTCGCCCAACAGCTGTTGCTGCGCGCCCTGATCGCAATGTTCTGGGACAAGCCCTATAGAGGCCGCCTCAAACGCTGGGGCACGGACCTGCATGATCGCTTCATGTTGCCCCATTACGTCTGGCAGGACTTCACATCCGTCCTCCAGGACTTGGCTGACCACGGCTTCAATTTCGATACGGAATGGTTCGCACCGCACTACGAATTCCGATTTCCGCTTTTCGGAAGCGTGACCTATGAGGGCATCACCATGGAACTCCGACAAGCCCTGGAGCCTTGGCATGTCATGGGTGAGCAAGGCGTGCCCGGAGGCACCGCGCGCTATGTCGATTCTTCACTGGAGCGCTTGCAAATCAAGGCCACGGGACTGACCACGGACCGACATGTGATTGTTTGTGACGGTCAGCGCATTCCCTTGGCCGTCACCGGGGTACAAGGCGAGGGCGTCGCCGGAATCCGCTATCGTGCCTGGCAACCACCGATGTGCCTACACCCGACAATCGGCATTCACACCCCGCTCGTTTTCGATCTCATTGATACCTGGACGGAACGGGCACTCGGCGGCTGCCGCTACCATGTCACCCACCCCGGCGGAAAGTACTTTGATACGGTTCCAATCAACGCCTTCGAAGCCGAGGGACGCCGGCATGCCCGATTCGAGGCATGTGGCCATTCACCCGGACCCTTGCTTATTCCACCCGCACGACCAAATCCGGACTATCCAGCAACGCTCGACTTGAGGCTGTTCAGCTGACTTGATTCGCAAATAAGCTCGCCGATAACGTCGCCTCTCGGCATCACCTATCAAGACTTTCGGCCAAATGACGCCGCTTCACTGATTGATTGTTATCGAATTGCGATAGGCTGCATGAGGGATGCCGTAATCGTCGTCTAGATTGACGTAGTCGTCACGACAACAGCAAGGAGCGGGTACTGGTCTCGCCATGAATACTCCAAGCGCAGCAACTGCGCCGGCCGCTGGGCAAACCTCCGAGCCCCCCTACCGCGCCCTGCCCGGCATCTACGATGAGATGACGGGTAACAGCGGCGAAGTCGCACCCGCTTGGAAAGCCTGCGCGGATTGGTTTGAGCTCACCGACCTCGCGGTCCAATCACGCTACGCGCAGAAAATCGAACGGCTCGTATTTGAGAATTTCTTCGACCCACAACGCGGGCGGCAGTCCTGGCGTCTGGACTTGTTTCCACTGGTGTATGATTCGCAGACCTGGGCGCTTATTGAACGCGCCGCAATTCAGCGGGCCCAGCTTTACAATGCGATCCTGGCGGATCTGTATGGTCCTCAGGAGGTATTCTCCACAGGTCTCCTCCCGCCAGCTCTTATTCAAAGCGACGAGAGCTTCCTGCGCCCGCTGCACGGACTTGTGCCCCCCAAGGGCCACCTCACCTTCTTGGCTCTCGACTTCGCCCGCGACCCTCAAGGCAACTGGCGGATCATTGACACGCACACCGAAACACCGGCCGGGCATGGCTTCGCGCTTGCCAACCGCATGGTCCTCTCAGAGGTCGCCGGCCGCCTCTTCCGGCGCTCCAAGGCGATGCGGATCGGCCCCTTCTATCAAAACCTCATCAATGATCTTCTGAATCGCGCCGGTGGCGACGACCCGCTCATTGCCGTGCTCGCCCCGAGCCCTGGTGACTCGGCTTTTGTCGGCCACTCGTTCATGGCCCGCTACATGCGCCAGAAACGCGTGCAAGGATCCGATCTGAGGGTCGTCGGCAACCGCGTCTATCTGAAGACAATCGACGGACTGAAGAAGATAGATCTTCTGGTACGCGCCATCGAAGGTCATCGCGCCGACCCGCTGGAACTGGCTCCTGATGCCTTCGACGGCCCCGTCGGTCTGGTCGAGGCCTGCCGCCAGAACCCCGAAATAATGGTGAATGCCCTCGGTACCGCCGTAGTCGAGAACCGCGGCCTGTCTGGTTATCTTGAAACCCTCTCGCAGCACTTCCTCAAGCAAAGCTTGATCATCCACGATACGCCTCGGCTCTGGCTTGGTGACCCGCAGGCCCGCGAGCAGGTGCTTGCCGAGCTCGACGATCACATTATCCATAACGCTCAGGAAGGCACCGGCAGCCCGGGCGAAGCCGCCCAGGGACGCAGCGCGTCCGCTCTTTCGCCCGAAGGCCGGGCCGAACTCGAGGCTGAAATTCGCTTCAGAAATCCGCTCCTTGTGGCCGAACGCCCGGTCGGCTTCGCGACCGCGCCAGCCTGGACACCGAACGGCTTGATGCCTGAACACTACGCGCTGCGCGTTTACGTCAGCTCGATTGATGGCGAGTTCCAAGTCATGCCGGGCGGTCTTGCCCTGTCAGTCGATGATGGGACAACCGTCGCGCTCAGCTCCACAGATGCGCGCTCGCGAGACGTTTGGGTCGTCGGTGGGGACAGGCACGTCCCCAACATCTCCTTGAGGCGCATTGCGGCACAAAGCGCCTCGGTGCAGCGACGTTCCGCGGGTCTGGAAAGCCGAACAGCGGATAATCTGTTTTGGCTCGGTCGCTATTGCGAACGCGCCGACGGCACTTTGCGCATCATCCGTCAGGCATTGGAGCGTAGCGCCGCCGACCTTCTCGCACTTTCAACAAGTCAGCGGCCAATAAAGGCCTTGCGGGCCATCCTCGAAAGGGACGAAGCATCGGTTCATGACTTGTCCGAGGTGGATGCCGAAGTCGATACGCTGTGGTCGTCGCTCAACGAGCTTTGCACCAGCGCCGAGAGAATGCAGGGCCTGCCTAAGATCTTCGAGAGCATCCGCAACATCGCAGTTCAGTGCCGTGACCGCCTGTCTGAAGACAGCTGGCGCGTTCTGACCGGCTTGTCCGCCGAAAGAGTTGCCGTTCAGCTGCCCGCGCCGACCGTGGACAAGGATGCACTTCCCAGCGCCGCCATCACTAACGCGCTGGACATTATCGAAGCTGCCGAGGACCTCCTCGATAGGCTCGGGGCTTTCGCTGGCATGACCCACGAGAACATGACCCGCAACAACGGCTGGCTGTTCATGGATTTGGGCCGCCGCGTGGAACGTGCCCACCAGCTCGCGACCCTGCTGCTATCGCTCTTCGAGACCAGCGAAGGCGAGGACCTTGACAGTGACGACATGTTCTTCGCCCTGCAGGCCGCTGACAGCTACATCACCTTCAGGTCCCGCTACCGTTTCGCACCGGAGTTGCATCTAGTACTGGACCTCCTCATCATCGATGAAACCAACCCACGCAGTCTGGCCTACCAGCTGGCCCTTATTTCCCAGCACATTGGCAAACTGCCAAAGTCGGCGGATGATGCGGTCCGCACTCCCGAACAAAGGCTGGCTCTGGACCTGTTGACAAAGGTTCGCCTTGCCGACGTCCGCGAGCTGTCCGAAGTCACCGCCAACCGGAACCGAAAGGCTCTGGTCGAGCTGCTGCAGGAACTCATACTTGAGTTGCCACGCTTGTCTGAGCTGGTTTCACGCCAATATTTCAGTCTCGCCGACGAGCAACCACAGCGGCTGCATTTCAGTTCACATCGTTAGTAGAATGTCAGTCTATAAAATCAGTCACCGCACCGAATACGTCTATGGCTCTCCGGTCATCCAGTCCAACCACCTGCTGCACTTGTCGCCGCGGGTCGTGGCCAGCCAGCGCATCCTATCCCATGAACTCGTCATCGATCCCGAGCTCACCACGCGACATGACCGGGTCGACTACTTTGGCAATCCAACGACTCTGATCTCACTGGAGCACGAGCACACGGAGCTGTCCGTTCACTCCCTCAGTAAGATCGAGGTTCAAGAAGCCGCCCAGCCGGACTTTCTGGCAACAACGCCATGGCAGGACTTTCCACCCGGCCGCCAGGCTCTTCCCGCTGAGGTCATACAATTCGTCTGCCCGTCACGCTACGCCAAGGCCTCAAGCCTGCTCTTCGAATTCGCGCGACCTTCGTTTCCGAACGGCATGCCCATGTTGGAGGGAGCTCGACTGTTGACGCAGCGCATTTTTGAAGAATTCCGCTTTGACAACACCGCCACCGACGTATCAACCCCCGTCGAGCAAGTTCTCGAGCAGCGCTCGGGTGTCTGTCAGGACTTTGCACATCTCCAGATCGCGGCGCTGCGCTCGGTAGGGTTGCCGGCCAGGTATGTCAGCGGTTACATCCTGACCCACCCGCCCGAAGGCGAGGAAAAGCTCGAAGGGACTGACGCCTCGCACGCCTGGATTTCGGTTTGGGCACCGGAAACTGGGTGGGTCGACTTCGATCCCACCAACAATCTCGTTAACTCGCAAGAACATATCGCCATAGCTTACGGACGCGACTTCGAGGACGTCAGCCCGATAAGCGGTGTCCTGCTCGGCGGCGGCAATCACACGGTATCCGTGGCTGTCGATGTCAGACCCCAAGACTAACCCCCCCGCCAGGCGCGTTTATCGGCGACATCACACGCCCGTGTGCTGAGTGTCGCCTCGCGATAACGCCCGCGCGAGGTTTCCACGCCACCCATCCGGCAGAATCTTGAAACAGCTTGATTGGCCATTCCGTCCGCCCCGCCGCAATTTAGAGCCACGCAACACACCAACGGCGATAGCGATGCGAAACACTCACGAGATCGACATGAGCCTTCAGACAAACACAGACATGGCTTTCCACCTCCCCCCGCCGGGAACCGAGACCTTGAAAAGCAAAGAGCTGGATTGGTGCACCATGCGCATCGTCAAGGCCAGGGCCGGGACCTTCAAGACGAGATTCGCTCGCTACACGATTGTCGTTGCTGACAATCCGAGCGTCGGCCCGCTGCGCTTCAACGGCGCGTCAGTGAAGAGCCCTTGCGAGCATAGGGGAGCCTATAGCGTGTACCGGCCAAACGACGAAGTGGCCGGCACGCTCTCCCACGACACGGTGTATTCCTTCCTCCACCTGGATAACGATTTCGTCTCACAGGTCCTCCACCATGAAACCGGTAAAGAAGCCGTCCGTCTCCCGCCCACCTTGCGCAGTATCCCCCGGCCCCTGTTTGAAACGCTGTGGAAGCGGATTTGGTTAACGCTGCAAAGCACAAGCGAAACCACCAACGAGATAAGCCGGATCTGCGCGCAGGTCTTGGTGGTATCACTTGTCGAAGCGCAGTTGCACGACAACGCCCGGTTGAACGGTGACCGCCGCTCGGAGGCCGTCTCCCGTGTCACCGCACACATTGGCGCTAATCTGAAGGCACGATTGAGCTTGGAGGACCTATCGCAGGTCGCCGGGATCTCGACCTTTCACTTTTCCCGGGTCTTCAAAACCCATACCGGACTGTCAGTGCACCAGTATATCGTGGAATGCCGCCTTGAGAGCGCCCGAGCCCTCCTCATGGGTACGGACAAATCGATCAGCCGTATCGCACTGGAAATGGGCTTCAGCTCGCAAAGCCACTTGACCACCGCCTTTCGCAAACGCTTCGGCATGACGCCCAAGACGTATCGCGAAGCCGCAGGAACGCACCATTTTGCGCCCGGACGCAGTTGAGAGTGACAGGTGTTACAATAGTCCCAGCACCTGGACAGAAGTGATGAGGTCGCCGTGAACCTACAGGCACGAGAGCTGAGGTACTTTCTGGCGCTAAGTGAAACATTGAGCTTCACGGAGGCGGCGAAACGCTGCGAGATTTCGCAGCCAGCTCTGACTCGTGCAATCCAGGGCCTCGAGGAAAAACTGGGCGGTCGGGCGCTGATCCACCGTGAGAAGGGGCATACGCACTTATCGCCCCTCGGTCTGGCCATGAAGCCATATTTCGAAGCCGTACTGAATGAGCTCCATAGTGCCAAGGAGGAGGCACGGGCCTACCGGGAACAGCAACGTCAGGCGCTTCGCCTTGGGGTCCTGAATACACTTGAACCGACGGTCTTCAGCCGGTTCTTGGAAACACAAACAGCTGAAACCGACAAGCTTGCCATCGAACTTCACGAAACCACGGCCCCCAACTTGTCCGAAATGCTGCGGCGCGGCGATATCGATGTCGCCATTACAAGCCGCTCCGACCTCAATCAGGAAAGCCCTGTCGTCATTCCCTTGTTCAGCGAGAGGCTGATGATTGCCCTCCCTTCACGCCATCCACTGGCGACGGGAGAACCGACGTCCTTGCAGCAGGCAGCAGGAGAGTTGTTCCTGCCGCGCCTCAACTGTGAATACGCAGCCGAAGTCCTGAGGTTGATTGACAAAACCGGCATCGAAATCGCACCGACCGCGACACCAGTCAGCGACGAATGGGTCTTGTCGATGGTCCATTGCGGTTCCGGATTCACACTTCTCCCAGAGTATGCGCATACGCCTCCGGGGATCGTCCTGAGCCCGATGCTTGAGCCCCAATTGATCCGCAAGATCTCGTTGGTCGTTTCAACTGTGCATCAACAAGACTTGGCCGTGCAGCAACTCTTGAGTGCCGCTAATGCCTTCAACTGGCCGACAAGCTCATAGGAGAGCGCAACGCACAATTTAATCAGACCGCACATTACATCTTTGTATTAAAGCTATGACTCTGCTGTATCTCAAGTGATGTTACGCCTAAACTAAGAGTACTCTTTTAAGATCGACGTACTGATTATGGAACTAGATGAAATCCGTTGCTTTCTGAAACTCTGCGAAGCGGGGAGTTTCACCCGCGCAGCTCAGCGCTGCGGAGTATCCCAACCGACACTCACCCGTTCGATTCAGAACCTAGAGTCATCGTTGGGCGGAGAACCGCTCGTTGTACGCGACCCCGGCCGCGTCCACCTCACCGAACTCGGGCAACTCATGAAGCCGTACTTCCAGCGCACCTTGCAGCGCCTCGAAGAGGCTGAGCGGACTGCGCGTAGGATTGCGACGCTCGAGGGTGCAACGCTGTCCATTGGGTTGATGTGCACGATCGGCCCAACCCGCATGATCGATTTCTTCTCGCGCTTCGATTCAAATTATCCAGGCGTGGATTTCCACCTGCGCGACGGCAACGTTGACGAATTGGAAAACCTTCTTAGCACAGGCGAAATTGACGTTGCAATTTGCTGTCGCCCGGACGAAGACGACGTCCGGTTCCACATGATGCCATTGTTCGACGAGGGTTTTGTCGTTGCAATGTCGCCAAACCATCGACTCGCGAAACAAGACACCGTCCGCGTGCCGGACCTAAATGACGAAAAGTACCTTTCCCGAGCGAATTGCGAATATAGAGATGTACTAAAAAATTTGAGACTTGGGTTCGAAAGCGTCGTGCTTCATAAAAAATATTCAAGCGAGCGGGACGACTGGATACAAAGCATGGTCCTTGCGGGGCTCGGAATAACGTACATTCCAGAATTCGCTGCGACGGTCGACGGGCTCGTGACCCGCCGCCTTGTGGATCCTGAGGTAGTTCGCACGGTCAAGATCGTCACTGTCAGAGGACGACCACATTCACCTGCGGTCGCCGCATTTATCCATGAAGCGCAAAGATACGAATGGCCGGAAGCGCAAACAAACAGGATTGTAACGGAAATCAATAACGAAAACAAAGAGGCAATACGCGAGGTGGATTGAACCCTTGCGGGATAAAATGAATTCAGCACTTCAGTGAAATAAGTCGGACTAAAATGAAAAGCTCGGCCATAGCGACGCGCGGAAAAAACAACCGCTCTGGAAGTTCGATGATCACGCAGCAGTTATTGGGAAATGATTATGCCTTCCCTGATTAAGGCGTTAAGAAAAGCTAAGCCAAATAGGGAGAGCGGTTGCAACTGAGACATCAACTCACTCCTTTCGGCCAAGAATCCAGACTAGCAAGCTTCACGCTTACTAGGCTGTTTGTTAGAGAAACTGAAAAAACGGAGACTTCAAAATGATCCGAACTGCTCTTGCCCTTGCCGTCGTCGCCGCCTTCGCTGCTTCGCCTGCACACGCCGCCTCAGACTGTCTCGCTAACTATCAAGACTTCTGGAACAAACAGAACCAATACGGCGCGAAGATACCGACCGAGACTCTGGTCGCTGTCAACCAGAATGCCCTCCGCGCCTTCCAAGCTTGTCAGTCCGGTGATGAGGCGAACTTCGGCAAAGACTTCTGGGAGAAGATGAGCCAGTACGGCGCCGCCAAAGACCCCCAAGCATTCTGGGAAGAAATGGGCCAGTACGGCGCCAAATAATCGTCCTCCGACAGCACGAAAGGGCGGCAGCCGGTACTTTACCGG
>JARFQY010000325.1 GCA_029287535.1 Filomicrobium sp. | reverse complement strand
TTCGACGACGACGCCGGGGTCAACGGCGTTCCAGAGGATCCCGTCAAGGATCACAAACTGGGTCGAAACGCCTATGGGCTTGACCAACAGCACGGCGGCGAAGAAAACCACGCCGAGCAGCAGACCCCCCATTCTCCAGTTCAGGGGCATTGCTGGATCTCCTTCCAAACATATTCGGTTTTTAGAATATAATCTGAATCGATCCGAGGACAATGATGATTGTCAATGGAGCGGCGGGTGCGCGCTCGTGAAGCGCGCGCACGGCCGAAGCACAAAACGAGTTTCCTGTCGTGCGCCAGATTGCGGAGGCCTTCGGCAACGCGGACACCGTGCGGGCGATCGAAAAAGCCACCGGCACCTATCTTTCCACCGGCCAACTGCGCATGAGTACTGCATCGACACCGACGGGTTCTGGCTGGAACCGCATACCGACATCTCGGTGAAACTGTTCACGATGTTCGTCTATATCTCTGAAGAACCGGCCTTACGGGATGCCGGCACGGACGTCTACGACGCGACGCCGGAACACAACCTCGTGGTCTCGGCGCCCTATGCGGCCAACGCCGGGTTGATCTTCATTCCGGGCAAGGACACATGGCACGGGTTTGGCAAGCGGCCGATCAACGGCGTTCGCACGTCGCTCATTATCAACTTCGTGTCGCCGGAGTGGCGCGACAAATGGGAGCTGTGCTGAGGGGAGGTGCGCTGAGGAGCATTCTCGAACCGGCGTGACACGGGGCGCGGTCAGTCCGGTGTTGGCCGGTCTGAGGCGCCAGATGCGCTTGCAGGCGGCTATGGCTGTAGCTATAAGTTCCGCCTTGCCGAAAGAAAGCCGCCACTCCCGATGGCGGCTGGCCCGTGGCTCTATGAGCCGGGCGGGTGGCGTCGCGCACACTTCCTGAAGTCGTGCCCGACGGGCGAATTTTAAAAATTGGCGGAGCGTAGCGCAGCCTGGTAGCGCACTTGCTTCGGGAGCAAGGGGTCGGGAGTTCGAATCTCCCCGCTCCGACCATTTTTGGTTAGCCCAACAGCTCGCAAGCGGCTGTTGGAGCGGTTGGCCCAACACTCGCTCCTCCAACACAGTGCAAGCCCGCGTTGGTGGGCAAGCGGCTGTTGGAGCGGTTGGCCCAACACGCATCATCACCCGCCGATAATCTCGCGGCGGATGCGAGCGGCACACCGCACGCGACTTCAGGAAGTGTGCGCGAAAGAAACCGCAATCGGGCGCGTCAGCGCCCAGGAAGACGTGCGCGACAGATATCGCGCTGAACAAGGCCTGTAATGCTGAAGGCCGTCTTCCTGTTTGATTTACCGACTAAGCAGCGACACGCGACCAGTCGTATGCGCGCACGTCGAGACGATCGCGCGCCTTGTCAGCCTCTGTCCGACAATCGACCCACGGTGAGGCCGCGCTGCGCAACCGGGAGGCCAGGTCCGCCCTTCTGCCGCTGCCGCGGAACGTCGGGGCAAAAAGTGGCATGTCTTCGTCGAGGAATGACTCGACTGGCGTTCCCTCGGCGAAAATCACCTGGTGGTCTTCGAGCTCAATATGGAAGTAGCTCAGCTCGTCGGCTTCGTGCTGCTCGCAACGTACGATAGAGCGACCATTCACCAGCAATCGCGCACTAATGAGCGCGCCGTCCACGTAGATGGCATGTTCGGGCGACACATACAGGTCGCGGTGGGGGACGTTCGGCGCCAGGGCGGAGCGCGCGATCTTCACAGGAGCGACGTCGACGTCCCAGCTGTGATCGGGACCGCGCTCGGCCTTCCAGCTGAAGACCCGCTTTACGGTACGGGCCTGTCCGGAAGAGGTTCGAACAAGATCGCCCTCACAGAGCTTCTCGACGTCGATCTCGCCACCTGGTGTTTGGATCCGTGTGCCGAGAAGAAAGCAAGCGCGACCACCGCCCTCCCCGCCATCTTGACCAGGGAGGCCGCGGCGGGTTCGGCCGAAGAATGCTTGAGCACCCGTAGGAGATGTCATTGCAGTGGCAAGAATGGCCAAGCCGGCAGCAAGATTTCTGCGCGTAATGCTCTGCGGTTCCTGTTTGTTGTGATTGTCCCGGAACAGGCCACGACACGCCGCCTATCACTCAATCTCAGAGAAAAATTTAGAGAAAAATTCAAAGACAAATAATGAAGCGCCGGCACGGAAAATAATACCGTCAGTGCTCAAATTGTTTAATTGCAGGAAGCGCATACGACACGGGACAGCCGGGCCAGGAGGCTCATTAAAAATAGCAAGTCGCATCGGCCCATTCGTGCGAAGAAAATTCGAGCTAGCGATGACCAAGGCCGATGTGGTTAACAGTGCGTCTTGAGCTTGCACCGCCACTTGGCAAACCCCCGCCGTTTAAACGGCCGCTTCAGGCCGACAAGCATCTTGGCGAGCAAGCCCGTATTGGTGCGGGCGCTCAGGAAAGGCACGCGCGGGATGTACCCGAGACCACGCCAGGCTGGACTGCTCAAAGATGGAGTTGCAGCACCTACTCGCCTGCGCCCTCGTCCTCGCGAACGAGGCGGACGACAACGTCGATATGCGAAATACGCATTCCCTCGGGCGGTTCAGGAAGGCCATCGATGGTGATGGAGTCGCTGTCGATGTCCATCAGCTCACCTTCGGGCTCCAGTAGGTAGTGGTTGTGGTTCGAGGTGTTGGTGTCGAAGTAGGTCTTATTGGAATCTATGGCGATTTCGCGCAGAAGACCGGCCTGCCGGAACTGGTGCAGGGTGTTATAGACGGTCGCCAGTGAGACGTGCTCGCCCTCGGTACTCACCTCGGCATGCAATTGCTCAGCCGTGACATGACGGTCATGGCCGGAAAACAGCAAACCGCCCAAGGCGAGCCGCTGACGCGTCGGTCGCAGGCCGGCATCGCGAAGTGTCTGTTCAATCGAAGTGCTGCCTAGCTTCCGCATTCGCTGCAATCCACCGCCGTCTCAGTCGTTTGTCCAAGCAGTCTAAAGACCGTCCGTCATGTGAGGCTGGCCGATACTGCACGACATTATAGGCCGCCAAATGGCAGCCTTCCAAACTTGCAGATGCGCATAAGTATAGGTGTTTGCGGCGCCATGTGCAACGCGCGAGCACGCCGCACTAGGCCGATGCCCTTGACGCCCGGCGCGTTTACCTTTTGAACGGTCGAAGGGTATGGTAAAAGCCGCGATCTTGCGGCTCGCTGGATTGGCGGCCGCTTTTGCGTTTTGAGAGCACGAACAGGATCCTATCGAAAGGGAACTAGGCAAGGCCCATGGCGGAGCGGCAATCGAGCTATTCATACGAAGACCTTTTGGCCTGCGGGCGCGGCGAGCTGTTCGGGCCAGGCAATGCGCAGCTGCCGTTGCCGCCGATGCTGATGTTCGACGAGATTTCCTCGATCAGCGAGGATGGCGGTGAGCACGGCAAGGGCCAGCTCGTGGCAACGCTCGCAGTCGAGGGGAACCCCAACGTGGACTGGTTCTTCAAGTGCCATTTCCAGGGCGATCCCGTGATGCCGGGATGTCTTGGCCTCGATGCCTTGTGGCAGATGACTGGTTTCTTCCTGGGCTGGCTCGGAGCGCCTGGCCGCGGCCGCGCGCTCGGGGTCGGTGAAGTAAAGTTCACTGGAATGGTGGTGCCAAACGTCAAGAAGGTCGAGTACATTGTTGATCTGAAGCGGGTCATTTTGCGCAGGCTGAAGCTTGCCATCGCCGATGGAACGCTCAAAGCTGACGGTGAGGTCATCTATACGGCGACGGACCTTCGCGTGGGCCTGTTCGAGGCCGAAAACGCCTAGTCGGTCGCCTCTACGGCCAGCCTGCCTCGGGCTGGAGCATAATTCTTGGCCACCCGATCGGCACGGCCGGCGGCAAGGCCGATGACTTGGCCACGGCGCCCGCCCAACGGACTGACCGCGAGCCGCGACAGGAAGGAAAAAATTGATGAGACGCGTGGTCGTCACCGGTATGGGGATTGTGTCCTCCATCGGAAACTCCACTCCGGATGTGCTGGCTTCGCTCCGAGAGGGCAAGTCCGGGGTCGTATTCTCCGAAACCTATGCCGAAATGGGATTTCGTTGTCATGTGCACGGCGATCCGAAGCTGGAGTGGGCCGACAAGGTCCCGCGCAAACCCAAGCGCTTCATGGAAGCCGGCATCGCCTGGAATTACATTGCCATGGATCAGGCGATCCGGGATTCGGGCCTGGAACGCGATGAGGTCGTCAACGAGCGAAGCGGGATCATCGTAGGGTCCGGTGGCCCGTCAACCCATGCGATCGTCCGGGCCGCGGAAATCGCCCAGACCAAGGGGCCGAAGAAAATCGGCCCATTCGACGTCCCAAAAGCCATGTGCTCGGGTCCCTCGGCGGCACTTGCCACGACCTTTGAAATCAAAGGCACCAATTATTCCATTTCGTCGGCCTGCTCGACCTCGGCGCACTGCATTGGCAATGCCGCGGAACTGATCGCCTGGGGCAAACAGGACATCATCTTCGCTGGTGGCTGCGAGGAGCTTGATTGGACCCTGTCAGTGCTATTCGACGCCATGGGTGCGATGTCGACCAAGTACAATGCGACTCCAGAGCGGTCCAGCCGGGCGTTTGACAAGGATCGCGACGGCTTTGTGATCGCCGGCGGCGCCGGGGTGGTCGTGCTTGAGGAGCTGGAGCATGCCAAGGCGCGCGGCGCCACGATTTACGGTGAAATCGTCGGCTATGGCGCGACGTCTGACGGCTTCGACATGGTTGCCCCGTCCGGTGAAGGCGCACTGCGCTGCATGCGTATTGCGATGGAAGGCCTCGACGGGAAGGGTATTGGTGACAAGATCGACTACATCAATCCGCACGCAACTGCGACGCCGATTGGCGATCAGCGAGAGATGGAAGCCGTCCGCGAGCTGTTCGGTAACGACATCCCCTATATCTCGGCAACGAAGTCGCTCACCGGGCACTCGCTCGGCGCGATCGGCGTGCAGGAGACTATTTTTTCGCTTTTGATGATGAAAGAGGGATTCATTTGCGAAAGTGCGAATATTGACGAGCTCGACCCGGAATTCGAGGGGCTGCCAATCGTCCGGAAACGGCTCGACAACCTGGAGCTTAACTGTGTCATGTCGAACAGTTTCGGATTTGGCGGGACCAATGCCACCCTCATCGTCCGCCGATACGAGGGTTAACGCCTGAAGCGGGTAGCGCCAAACCAATGCCGTTCCCGGGGGAACCACACAGGGCGGCGGACTATGGCAGGTTGCTGCCGCTTCAAGCTGCGAACGACTTCGGCTTTGATCGTAGCAAACCAATTACCCAAGTGAGGAAACTCAGATGTCTGAGACTGACATTGCAATTCCTGGCCCGGTTATGAAGGGCAAACGTGGGCTTGTAATGGGTGTTGCCAACGAGCGATCGATCGCGTGGGGTATCGCGCGTGTGCTGGCGGGGCAGGGCGCAGAACTGGCATTCACGTATCAAGGTGAAGCTTTCGGGCGCCGCGCGGTCCCGCTGGCGGAGTCGGTTGGCTCGAAAATCATCGTGCCGTGTGACGTGAGCGATCTGGAAACCGTCGACAACGTCTTCGCGGAAATCGAGAAAACGTGGGGCAGTCTGGATTTTGTCGTCCACGCACTGGCCTTCTCGGACCGGCGCGAATTGGCGGGCCGCTACGCTGAAACCACGCGCGAGAACTTCATCAACACCATGGTGATTTCCTGCTTCTCGTTCACAGAGGTCGCCAACCGTGCCGCCAAACTGATGCCGAACGGCGGCTCGCTGCTGACCCTGTCGTACGCCGGAGCAACACGCTGGGTCCCGTCCTATAACGTCATGGGTGTGGCGAAAGCCGCGCTTGAAGCTTCGGTGCGCTATCTGTCGTCTGACTTTGGACCTCAGGGCATTCGCGTCAACGCCGTTTCCGCGGGGCCGATGCGCACGCTGGCGGGCGCCGGAGTCTCCGATGCACGGGCCATCTTCAACTACCAGCGCGATCATTCGCCCTTACGCAGGACGCCGACGCTCGACGAGGTGGGCGGATCAGCACTCTATCTGTTGTCGGATCTCGGTAGTGGTGTGACCGGTGAGGTTCACTTCGTGGACTGCGGTTACTCGACTGTCGCAATGCCGACACTTGAGGCCTTGAAGGAAATCGAAGCTGGCGGCGGCGGCTCCTAACGCCCGCCGGCCAAGGCTATACGAGTGCACAAGTCACAGGCTTGAGCAAATGGTCATCCGGGCGTCTTGACGATGCCCAGAAGCCGGAGCACACATCCCTCCATGATCGGTGTCTTCGATTCAGGATTGGGCGGGCTCACGGTGCTTCGGTCGCTGGCGAACCGCTTCCCGGACGTGACTTTCTGCTACCTCGGTGACCATGCCAACGTGCCCTATGGTAATCGGCCATCGGACACGATCGTGGAATTCAGCCGGCGGGGCGTGGAGGCCTTGTTCGCGCGCGGCGCGCGGCTTGTCATGCTTGGTTGTAATACGGCCACCGCGGTTGCGGCTCGGCGCCTGCAGCAGAGCTGGCTGCCAGGTTCAGGGTGGACGGGGTACAATGTGCTGGGGATCGTAGCGCCGACGGTTGAGGCGGCGACGCAAACACCTTGGGCCGTTACGACCCCGCAATACCCGCAAAAGTTTAACTCCGACCTCATTGCCGTATTCGGAACAACGCGGACCATCACCTCGGGTGTCTATCGCGAGGAGATCCGCAAGCGCTGCCCGAAAGTGGAGGTGCTGCAGCAGATTTGCGCCCATCTGGCCGGGGCTATCGAGGACGAGGCTTCGCGCGATGAACTTGACGGGCTTGTCAAGGAGGGGGTGACGGCTTTACTCGAGCAAACCAAAGGCGGCGTGCCTGACAGGGCTATTCTCGGTTGTACGCATTTTCCTCTTGTCGACGATTTGTTCCGGACACACCTGCCACCGGCTACACGCATCTTGTCGCAACCCCAGCTGGTCGCCGACAGCCTTGAGGATTATCTTACCCGGCATCCGCATTACCTGGGCGGCTTTCATCCGCAGCCGCGCAACCTGACGATGCTGACAACGGGCGACGCCAGCGAAATCAGTTCGCGGGCACGCATCTTCTGGCCGGACGTTCCGCAATTTGAAGCTGTCGAAATCGGCCTCCTACCCGGGGCCCGGAACAAGGGCTGATAGTGGCTCCCGGTGCGGTCACCGTTGTGAGCGGTTGAGGATGTCCAAAAGCTCGGCCACCTTGCGTCGCTGATCCTCGGCATCGCCGCTTGAGATCGCGTGTTCGACGCAGTGAGCGACGTGATCCTTCAAGATCTCCTGTTCCACCTTCAGCAAGGCGGCGCGGACGGCTGAAATCTGCGTCACGACGTCGATGCAATAGCGGTCTTCCTCGATCATGCGCTGCACGCCGCGGACCTGGCCTTCAACCCTCGCCAGCCGCTTTGTCAGTTTGGTCTTTTGCTCGTTTGACATGTTGACTTTATACCCCCTGGGGGTATATCGGTCAAGAACGTACAGATACCCCCACTGGGTATGCCCTTCAAAAGGAGGGGGACCATGGCTAGTAAACTTGCCGAGCCTGCATGCTGCGGCGGCGCACACGGACCCAACGCTTCAACCGTCATTGATCCCGTGTGTGGGATGAGTGTGGACCCGAACGCAGGCAAACCGACGGCTGAATACGACGGCATCGACTATCACTTCTGCAGCGCGGGGTGCAAAGAGAAGTTCCAAGGTGATCCCGAGCGCTACCTTGACCCTGAAAAGCGTGCGGCGGCCGATGCGGCCCGCGATTCCGCTCCGCCGGGAACGCAATACACCTGCCCTATGGACCCCGAGATCGTGCAAGAGGGGCCTGGAACCTGTCCCATTTGCGGGATGGCGCTTGAGCCGATGGGCGTGCCACCGGGACAAGAAGGCCCCAATCTCGAGTTGATCGATTTCACGCGCCGGATGATCGTCGGCGCGATCCTAACGGTGCCAATCCTGTTTATAGCGATGGGGCCGCACCTTGGGCTTCCTGTTCGTGAGTGGATTGGCGAACGAACGGCGGACTGGATTGAGTTCGCACTGGCCACGCCTGTTGTTTTATGGGCCGGCTGGCCGTTCTTTGAACGCTGCGTGGCATCGATCAGAAACCGCTCCGCCAACATGTGGACGCTGATCGGGATTGGTGTCGGAGCGGCCTATCTTTACAGCGTTATCGCAACGGTCGCACCGGGCATTTTCCCGGACGCCTTCCGCGGGCCCGAGGGCTCGGTGGCGGTCTATTTCGAGGCCGCCGCCGTAATCGTCGTCCTGGTACTTCTGGGACAGGTCCTGGAGTTGCGCGCCCGCGAGCGGACCGGCGGAGCGATCCGCGCGCTGCTTGATCTGGCTCCGAAGAGCGCCCTTCGGGTCAGCGCCGATGGCACGGACGAGACGGTGGCATTGGAAGACGTGCAGGCGGGAGACAGACTGCGCGTGCGTCCTGGTGAGGCGATACCCGTCGATGGCATCGTTTCAGAAGGCCGCTCATCCGTCGACGAATCGATGCTTTCGGGCGAACCCGTTCCCGTTGAAAAGACGACCGGTGATGCCGTGACCGGGGGCACGCTCAACGGTTCGGGCTCTCTCGTCATGACAGCAGAACGTGTCGGAAGCGACACCATGCTGGCGCGCATCGTCGCGATGGTGGCCGAAGCGCAGCGCAGCCGAGCACCGATTCAAAAGATGGTGGACGTGGTCGCCAGCTATTTCGTTCCCACTGTTCTGGCGGTTGCAGTGCTGGCCTTTTTTGCTTGGGCATATTTCGGACCGGCACCGGCGCTCGCATACGCGTTCATCGCGGCGGTCTCCGTGCTCATCATTGCCTGCCCTTGCGCGCTTGGTCTGGCAACTCCGATGTCAATCATGGTGGCGACAGGACGTGGCGCACAAGCCGGGGTGCTGATCAAAAATGCCGAGATGCTGGAGCGCTTCGCTGACGTTGATACCTTGATCGTTGACAAGACCGGTACGCTCACGGTCGGCAAGCCAATCCTGACGGACATTGTCCCCACCGCTCAGTTTGAAGAGACGGAGCTACTCGGATTTGTGGCAGCACTTGAACGCGGCAGTGAACACCCGCTCGCGGAGGCTATCGTTGCCGCCGCGCAGGAGAAGGGGATCAAGCTTTCCGAGGCATCCGACTTCGAGGCTATTACGGGCAAAGGCGTGCGCGGCCGCATTGACGGCCGCGACGTGGCGCTTGGCAATGCGGCGATGATGGAAGCGATCAGCGTCCAATGCGCCGAACTTTCTGAGCGCGCGAATACCCTTCGTGATGCTGGAAAGACCGCCATGTTCGTTGCCATCGACGGAAAGCCCGTGGGCCTGGTCGCTGTCGCAGACCCCATCAAGCAGACAACCGCCGAGGCTATCGAGACGCTTCACGCTGAAGGGTTCACGGTCGTCATGGTCACGGGCGATAATGGCCGCACCGCTGAAGCCGTTGGCAGAAAGCTCGGCATCGACGAAGTCCGCGCTGATGTCCTGCCTGAAGGAAAAGCGGCGATCGTGCGCGAGCTTCAGACGGCAGGAGCCAAAGTCGCCATGGCCGGTGACGGCGTCATCGATGCTCCGGCACTCGCACAGGCCGATGTGGGAATTGCGATGGGAACGGGCGCGGATGTTGCCATCGAGAGTGCTGGCATCACGCTGGTCAAGGGCGACCTGCGCGGCATCGTCAGGGCCCGCCGACTGTCGCAAGCGACCATGACAAACATCAAACAGAACCTGTTCTTTGCTTTTGCCTATAACGCACTTGGAGTGCCCGTTGCCGCCGGTATCCTGTATCCGGTGTTCGGAGTTCTGCTGTCACCGATGATCGCCGCGGCGGCTATGAGCCTCAGTTCGGTTTCAGTGATCAGCAACGCCCTGCGGCTACGCAGTATCAAGCTGTAAGCGCCCGAATGCTGCGCTATCAAGGTGAAAACTGCGTCGCGTACTCTGGCCGTGACGCCTGGTGTGCCGGGCGTGCCGGAATGCCCTGGTGAGGGTCGCGTTGCGCCGCCTTCTCGGACGGGAGCGTTGGCAATTGGGCCGGATAGCGGCTCACGCTGGCGCGGGCCCGTCGAGAGGCTTCGTTGGCGGCATCGGCCAGCGCCATGAAAACGGATTTAAAGCTCCAGTTCCAGGAGGCTCGTTTCCACCATCCGACGCTTTGTTCGCGCGGCGGGGGCTTGGTTGTCGCCGCCCTTGGCCGAAACATCGTTCTGCGCGCAGCCGCGCGTGCCGCCTGCGCGAATTGTATGATGCGGCGATACAGAGAATCCTCGTCGGACCGGGCAGTCACTGTGCGGATTGCGGACAGCGGTGTCAGCTGTCGTGGATCGGCCCGGCTTTCCTGATGCATGGCTCGCGGCAACAACTCGCGATTCAATGCGGCGAAGCGCAAGGGCGACACTACCACTTCGGGAACGTGCCCCGGCAGTTGACGGGACCTGGTCAAGCTCGCCCTCTCGGCGGAGCGCGCAGCTGCAAGGGAGCGCGCGTTGGCTGAGGGAGCAACCTGCGCCAACCTTCGCATCTCGTTTAACCGGACACCGCTGGCGGTGGCGGCAAGCCGCACAACTCCCGATGGCTGGGCCTCGTTCAACCATTCGAACGAAGGCCGTGCTGCTTCGAGCTTGCGGGCTGACAGGCGTGCGGGAGCGTTTGTGGCAAAGGGCTCGTCGCGTTCGACGTTGCGAACCGGAATAGCTTCCAGCGCGAGTTCGTCAAAGTCCGCGAAGTCCACTTGCGCGAGCCTGGAGCGCGCCGCGAATGAGGCGATGAATCGCACAGCCTTTTCGGCAGCATCGAGCGACGCGAATCTGCCGATGTAACCCGGCACCCGCCGGTACCGCCGGCCATTCCGGTAACGGGCCTCACTTTCGATGGGCGCGCGCAGGACCCTGACGTGCAGCTTGGCGATTCCCTTACGGGCAAATCCCAACACCTGTGCCGTTGCTTGTGAGACATCGAGGCGGCGGCCATGCCAATAGGGTCCGGCGTTGTTGACGCGCACAACGGCAGCGCGCCCGGTCGCGGGGTAGTAGATCAGCAGAATGGTGCCATTTGGAAGGTCCGGACTCGCGGCATTGTCCGGGGCGTCAGCGCGAAACTTCTCACCTGAACTGGTCAGACGGCACGGGTTGTATCGATCGCTGCGACAATGCCCATAATGCGATGCCTTCAACCGCAGTGTCTTACCAATCAGCGCGCGTGTCTCGCTGATGGTTTTGACGCGATGACATATGCCCTTGTAGCAGTGCTGCCCGCCGGGCGTCTTGGCGCTGATTGGGGCAGGCAACGCCATGGCGAACAAGAGAAGTCCCGCAGTCCAGCGCTTTGAACGGCGATTCGAGGCTTTTTCCTGTGGAAGCGCGATACGCACGGCCGAAAGACGATTCCCCCTGGTGGCTTGCACAATGACTAGGGGAATCTTGCACACTTTGCTTGCGCAATCAGTACTCGCCAATGGAACGACTTGTTCCACATGCAGAAATGGTAAACGCACAATGGCCGTCGAGTGGTGCCCTGGCGGAATTGATTTATGCAGCGAATCCCTATTTGGAATCGGAAAGGGCTTCAATCTGTTCATTTGAAGACGTTGCGTTGGGCCGATTGCGTATTGGCTGCTGACTGGATCAGAACGATCGCGTGATCGGCTTCTTGAAAGTGGTCTTGGAATTTTGGGGCACAAGGACCGCCCAATGCCGTCCGAGGATGGGGCGCAGGACAAGTGGGGACAAATGATATGCGGACGATCAATCAACGGATAGCAGCCCTGTCGGGGGTGTTGGCTGCGACTCTTGCGATGACGGCAACGGCGGCACACGCCTTGCCCGACCTCGTTATCAACACCGGAGATTCATACGTGCTGGCCGGCGGGTGCTCCGTTGACGAGCCCATTGCCACAGGTCGGATCGCCATTAAGAACCAGGGCAAGGATATCGCCCAGGTCAATGTTGCCGAGCGGCTGACGCGGTCCATGCTGGTCGTCTATGTTCCAGAAAGCATCGATATGATCGATAAGCGGCCCGAGCGCCAGAAGCTCGAGCCTTACGACCAGCAGGGCATCGCATTTCGTCTGGGTGAGGGTGTCGTAAAGCGGGGCCGCAATTTCAATCCTGGTCAAACCGCCTCCAAACCCGACACCGACGGCAGCTACACTCGCAATCCTGAGCGCATCCGCAACATTCAGCAGGCGCTTCTTGATATCGGTTTCGATCCCAAGGGCGTCGACGCACAGTTGGGCTACAACACGGTCTCGGCAATTCGCGAGTTCCAGGAGAGTATCGGTGAACTGCGCACTGGCAAAATGACCCTAAACCAGGAAGAGCTGCTTTATAAGAAGGCGGGTTTCGCCGGAGCCATCGGAGACGGTGCACGCGGCGAGACGAAGGTGAGGGTATTTGCCGTCGTTGATCCCTACAATCTTGTCGAAGAATCCAACGAGGCCAACAACTCGTGGTCGTTCACGGTCACCGTGGACTGCAAGTAGACCGCCGAGCGGGACATCAACTCAAAGCGAAAGGGCCGCGCGGGAAACACCCGCGCGGCCCTTTATCATTTCGGTCTGATCTCTTTGACTTCGATCAGTCCCGGTCGCGGCGAGGGCGGCGATCGCGACGGCCGCCGCCTGGGCGACCACCACCGCTTTGCTCTTCCGGCTCACCCTCTTCGCGGGGAATCTCCTCGCCGGTCTCTTGGTTGACGACCTTCATCGAGAGGCGTGTTTTTCCGCGATCGTCGAAGCCTAACAGCTTCACGTAAACTTCCTGGCCTTCCTTGACGACTTCATCGACCGTCGCCGGGCGCCCCTGGTTGAGCTGGGAAATGTGGACCAGCCCGTCGCGCGCACCAAAGAAGTTCACGAAAGCGCCGAAATCGACGATCTTGACGACCTTGCCCCGGTAGACCACGCCGACTTCCGGCTCAGACGTAATTTCCAGGATGCGGCGCGTGGCTTCTTCGATAGACTCTCGCTGGGCAGCGGCAATCTTGATCGTGCCGTCGTCGGCGATATCGATCTTGGCGCCAGATTCCTCGACGATGGAGCGAATGACCGAGCCGCCGGTTCCGATGACTTCGCGGATCTTGTCGGTTGGAATCTTAATCGTCTCAATTCGTGGCGCGTATTCACCGAGATCGGCACGTGCGTCTGTCAGAGACTTGGACATCTCATCCAAGATATGCAGCCGCCCGTCTTTGGCCTGGTCGAGGGCGATGCGCATGATCTCCTCGGTGATGCCAGTGATCTTAATGTCCATCTGCAGCGACGTGACACCGTTCTGCGTGCCGGCGACCTTGAAGTCCATATCGCCAAGGTGATCCTCATCTCCGAGGATGTCCGACAAGACGGCAAAGTCATTGCCTTCCTTGATGAGACCCATGGCGATCCCAGCAACGGGCGCCTTCAGCGGGACGCCCGCATCCATCAGCGCCAGCGAGGTGCCGCAGACCGTCGCCATTGACGAGGAGCCGTTCGACTCGGTGATCTCGGAAACGACGCGGATCGTGTATGGGAACTCCTCGCTGGTTGGCATGAGCGGGTGCACCGCGCGCCAGGCGAGTTTGCCGTGACCGATCTCGCGTCGACCAGGACCGCTCATGCGACCGGTTTCGCCAACGGAGTAGGGCGGGAAGTTGTAATGGAGCATAAAGCGCTCCTTCTTCGTCCCCTCGAGCGTATCGACGAACTGTTCGTCCTCGCCCGTGCCGAGCGTGGCCACAACCAGGGCCTGGGTTTCGCCGCGCGTGAACAGCGCTGAGCCGTGCGTGCGCGGCAAGACTTGTACTTCACTTATAATGGGACGAACGGTCTTCAGGTCACGGCCATCGATGCGCTGGCCGGTCTTGACGACCGAGGAGCGCATGATGTCGGCCTCAACCGACTTGAAGGTGCCGGCCAACAAAGCCTGCTCGGCAGGGTCGTCCTCGGAGAGTTCAATGTCGGAGAAGACTTTCTCCTTGATCTCGCTGACGAGCTGAGTGCGCTTTTGTTTTTCGGCAATCTTGAAAGCATCGGAGAGCGCATCAGCGGCGATGGCGCGGACCTGTTCCAGGTACTTGTCCTTGTCGGGAACAGAAACGTCCCATGGTTCCTTGGCGGCCGTCTCGGCAAGCTTGATGATCGCCTGAATAACGGGCTGGAAATGACGCTGGCCAAACATCACGGCCCCGAGCATGGTGTCTTCCGACAGCTCCTGGGCTTCGGATTCGACCATCATGACGGCATCTTCGGTGCCGGCAACAATAAGGTCGAGAATACTTTCCTGCATCTCGTCAATCATCGGATTGAGGACGAATTCGCCTTCGATGTAGCCAACGCGGGCGGCGCCAATGGGACCAAGGAACGGCACACCTGACAGGGTCAAGGCCGCGGAAGCGGCGACCATGCCGAGGATGTCCGGGTCATTTTCCATGTCGTGCGAGAGCACGGTGATGATGACCTGGGTTTCGTTCTTGAAGCCATCGATAAAGAGCGGACGTATGGGTCGGTCGATCAGCCGCGAGGTCAGCGTTTCCTTTTCCGTCGGGCGCCCCTCGCGCTTGAAGTAGCCGCCAGGGATCTTACCCGCGGCATAAGTCTTTTCCTGGTAGTTTACGGTCAGCGGGAAGAAGTCGATGCCGGGTCTGGGCTGCTTCGCGGCAACAACGGTTGCGAGCACGCTGCTCTCGCCGTATTGCGCGAAAACGGATGCATCAGCCTGGCGGGCTACATGGCCTGTTTCAAGCGACAGCTTGCGGCCGCCCCAATCGATTTCCACGCGATGAATATCGAACATATCGGTCGTCTTTCTGATTTCGGATTTCGGTTCGCTCTCATTTTTTGCGAGCGTCTTGTAGCACGTGCGCGCATCTTGTCTTGCGACCCCGGGCCGGCCGGCGCGGCGCAGCCCCGAGTTGTTGTGCAGGCGGAAGATGAGCGCAATCTGGCCGTCGTCACCCAGCCGCGCCGCACGGCGCAAGCTCGTGTTGAGCACCGAGTCCCAACGGTCCGGGCCGGCGCAGTGTGGTGGTCGGGTCGTTCTGGTTGATGCCGTGCGATTGATGAGTGCAAGGGCAACGGAGCCATTAACGGCGGATGCCGAGTTTCTCGATGATCGTCTGATAGCGCGGCACGTCCTTGCCTTTGACATAGTCCAAAAGCTGGCGCCGCTGAGAGACGAGTTTCAAAAGGCCGCGACGTGAGTGATTGTCCTTCTTGTGGCTTTTGAAGTGCTCGGTCAGGTTGTTGATGCGTTCGGTCAAGATAGCGATCTGGACCTCGGGGGATCCTGTATCGCCCTCCTTGGTGGCAAACGAATGGACCAGTTCGGTCTTGCGCTCAGGCGTTATCGACATCGGGCATCCTTTCTGATTGTGGATTGGTCGGGTGGCACCTTGTTGGCGCCTGCGGCCGCAGCCGGGATGTCGTCCAGCGGGGTCGCGAAATGTAAAACGCGGGCTTTCAGGCCCGCGATAACTGCTCCTTATACATGATCTGAGCGCGTGCGCCAGCGTTTTCATCGGGCTGAGAGGATATACCGTCCTATCCCAGATTAAACACGCGGGTAGGGCGGAGTTGGCCGCGTTCAGCCTCCCCCAGGGCAACGAGCTTGCCGCGGCTCGTGGCGTAGAATGACCCGGAGAACACCGGCGCATCGCGGCCTCGCAAGAGCACCGTCTGGCCACGGGCAAGATTGGCCGCATCAGCCGGCGAGAGCGCCAATTCGGTCAGCTCGTTCAAGGCGGCCTCAACAGGATGCAGGAAAGGCTCCAGCGCCTCCAACCCGCCCTCCTCGAGCGCATCACTCAGTTCATCGTGGGAAAGCGCCATCTCGTCCTCGAACGGACCAACACGAAGGCGGCGCAATGCCACAACATGACCACGGCAACCAAGCTGCCGGCCAATATCGCGAGCGATGGCACGGACATAGGTCCCCTTGCCGCACTCGGCCTCCAACACGGCAGTATCGGCGTCGGGACAGGTGACGAGGCGCAGATCATCGATAATGACTTCCCGGGCCTGAAGTTCCGGCATCTCACCGTCACGGGCGAGATCGTAGGCGCGTTGGCCGTCGACCTTGATTGCTGAAAACTGCGGCGGCACCTGGCTGATCTCGCCGATGAAACGACCAAGGATCTCCTCGATCTCGTCTTCAGTTGGCCGCACGTCGCTCGTTTCCGTGACTTGCCCTTCACTGTCGTCAGTCGTTGTTTCCGCCCCCCAGCGAACCGTGAAGCGGTAGGCCTTTTCGCCATCGACGGCATAAGAGACGGTCTTGGTCGCTTCACCGAAGGCAATGGGCAGCACACCGGTGGCCAGAGGGTCTAGCGTACCGGCGTGTCCGGCCTTTTGGGCGTCAAACAAGCGTTTGACGGTGGCGAGGGCCTGGGTCGAGGTCTGACCGGCCGGTTTGTCGAGGATCAGCCAGCCATTGACCGGCCGGCCTTTCTTACGTCGTGCCATTCGCACTTCCTTGGCGTGTGGATGTCGCGGACAGAATGGTTGGTGGTATCGGTTAGTCGCCGTCAATGTCGCGGCGAACTTCGGGGCTGTTGAGCAGGCTTTCGATGTGAAGGGCTTCATCGAAACGCTCATCGGCGCGGAAGCGAAGATCAGGGGCGTACTTCAGCTTCACCGCTTTGGCGATTGACGTCCGAATGTAACGTTTATTGCGGTCGAGCGCTTCAAGCAAAGGTGCAACATCGCCGCCCCCCAATGGCATGACATAAGCGGTGGCCAGCTTCAGGTCCGGCGACATGCGGACCTCGGCGACCGTGATGACGGTTCCTGTCAGGACATCATCGTGGACCTCGCGACGGGTGAGCAATTCGGCCAGCGCGTGGCGTAGCATCTCGCCGACACGGAGTTGGCGCTGGGAGGGCCCTGCGGCCGCTTGTGAATTCGTTCTCTTGGGCATGTTTCATGTGCCGCGCCGGGGTTGGACCGGCCACGGCTTCCTATGGGATTGCGTTCTCAACTCGCGGTGGCTGAAGGGTGAACCGCGCTAGTCGTCAAGTGTGCGGGCCACCTTTTCGACCTGGAAGCACTCAATGACATCGCCTTCGCGCAGGTCCTGATAATTGGCAAACGACATGCCACATTCCTGACCGGCGGGAACTTCCTTCACATCGTCCTTGAAGCGCTTCAACATCGACAGCGTGCCTTCGTGGATGACCACGTCGTCGCGGATGAGTCGCACCCTGGCACCACGTTCGACCTTGCCCTCGGTCACGCGGCAGCCGGCAACCTTGCCGACCTTCGTGATGTTGAAGACCTGAAGGATCTCTGCGTTGCCAAGGAAGATCTCGCGGATTGTCGGTTCCAAAAGCCCCGACATCGCTGCTTTGATGTCATCAACCAGATCGTAGATGATGTTGTAGTACCGGATTTCGACACCCTGGGCCTCGGCCGCCTGCTTGGCCTGAACGTTGGCACGGACGTTGAAGCCAACAATGACGGCGTTCGAGGCGCTGGCCAAAACGACATCGGATTCCGTTATGCCGCCAACGCCAGTGTGGATGATGCGGGCCTCCACTTCGTCGGTGCCAAGCTTCTTCAATGACCCGTTGATCGCTTCGACGGAGCCTTGAACGTCGCCCTTGACGAGCACCGGCAATTCCTTGCGGTCGGCGTCGTCCTTCAACGACTGCATCATTTGCTCGAGCGTACGCGGCGTGCCAGCTGAACCAAGCTGCTCGCGGCGCTTGCGGTCGCGATACTCGGTTATCTCGCGGGCGCGGGCCTCGTTCTCGACAACCGCGAATTGATCGCCAGCCTCGGGTGCCGTGTCGAAACCAAGGACCTCCACAGGAACGGAGGGGCCGGCCTTCACAACGTTCTTGCCGTGGTCGTTAATCAAGGCGCGGACGCGCCCCCACGACGATCCGGCAACTACAATATCGCCGACGCTGAGAGTGCCGCGCTGGACCAGGACCGTCCCTACCGGGCCACGGCCTCGCTCGAGCTTGGCTTCGATGACAATTCCGTCGGCCCGGCGTTCGGGATTGACCTTCAACTCCAGAAGTTCGGACTGCAAAACGATCGCTTCCAGAAGCTTATCGAGATTCATGCGCTTCAATGCGGACACTTCGACTTCGAGTGTCTCGCCAGACATGCTTTCGACAACGATCTCATGTTGCAGCAGGTCGGTGCGGACCCGACTGGGGTCCGCATCGGGCTTATCGATCTTGTTGATCGCAACGATGATGGGAACCTCGGCGGCCTTGGCGTGATTGATCGCTTCAATCGTTTGCGGCATCACGCCGTCGTCGGCGGCCACAACGAGAATAACGACATCGGTGACCTTGGCACCGCGCGCACGCATGGCCGTAAACGCAGCGTGGCCCGGCGTATCGATAAAGGTGATCTTGTTGCCGGCGTCCGTTTTAACCTGATAGGCGCCGATGTGTTGGGTGATGCCGCCAGCTTCACCGGCAACGACGTTCGCCTGGCGCAAGGCATCCAGAAGCGATGTCTTACCATGGTCGACGTGCCCCATGATCGTGACAACCGGTGCCCGGGGCTCCGTCTCGCCATGATCGTCGATCTCGTCGATAAAACCTTCTTCGACGTCGGCCTCGGACACGCGCTTGGGCGTGTGGCCGAATTCCGTCACCAGAAGCTCGGCGGTGTCGGCATCGATGACGTCGTTTATCTTGTGCATCGCGCCCTGCTTCATCAGAAACTTGATGACATCGACAGCGCGCTCGGTCATGCGGTTTGCGAGTTCCTGGATCGTAATGACTTCTGGAATGATGACTTCGCGAATGATCTTCTCGCGCGGCTGCGCGACGCCCATCGCCTTCATCTTCTCGCGCTCGCGCTTGCGCTTAAGGGACGCCATCGAGCGTTCGCGCTGCTCGCGGTTAAGCAGCTGATCGACCGTCAGCTTACCGCGCTCGCGGCGCTCGTCGCCCGAACGTGAGGGCGCGCGCGTCGACTTGCCGCGCTTGTCCTTGCCGCGGGCATCATCCTCATCGGTCGGTGCTGTTGCGGCCTGGCGCAGCGAGCGCTGTGACTTGGTCGGCTTCTGCTCCTCCTTGGCCTCATTGCGTTCCGGAGGTGGCGGCATTGGCTCGGCGCCCGGCAGAATAATCTCTTTCGGGCGGCCACCTTCGCGCGGACGGAAGGCTGTATCGAGTGTGCGCTTCGTCGTGCGCGCGGGCTTTGCTGAAGATGATTGCTCGGATTCGGAACTCTCCGGCTTGCCGCGTCTGGCGGACCTGGCAGGCTCCTTGTTGGGGGCCGGTGCTTTCGCTTCGGAGACTTTTGCACTCTTGGCGCTTGCCGGGGCCTCTTCAACGGGCCGAGCGTCGGGCTTGGACGTGTCTTTTTGATCCAGCGCAGGTGCGGCTTTGTCTTTTGCCTCGGCCGCTGCAGCGGCCTGCTCCTCTGGCGCAGGTGCCGTTGGAGCCGGTTTCGCGGCCTCGTTGGCAGTGGCCGGCTGGCTCCCCTCGGCTGTTTCCTTCGCCTTTTCGGCGGCATCCGCCTTCTGTTTGGATACGACGTGCTCTGCCTCGGCTTTTTTGGCCTCTTCCAAGGCGCGCATGCGGGCGTCGCGCTCGTGGTCGGAGAGGTTGCGGCCAGCGGCGGCGCCTTGCTTCTTATCAGCGCCGGTGTCAGAACGGCTCCGCTGGGTCGTACGATCGTCGCCGGCGCCAGGTTGGGCCAGCTTGCGCGATTTGCGCTTTTCCACGACGACCGACTTCGAACGGCCGTGGCTAAAGTTCTGCCGTACGTGACCGGACTCGACCGTGCGCTGAAGCGACAACGGTTTTCGGCCGCCGCCGCCAGTGTTTTTCGTGTCCGAGTCCTTAGTTTCCGACATTCGTTTTCCGTTCAATCCGTTCGGTCCTTAATCGGCGACGCCGCGAACCGTCTCATTCATTGGCACGCCCTGACATGCCGTTAACTCCATCGGACCGGCCCGGCGGTCCTTCGGAGGCATATCGCCTCGAAATTATGAGGCGCCCTCCGTCTCTTGAGCCTGCTGATCATCGCCGCCCGCGTCTGCCTCACCGGGCGGAGAAGATGCCGTCGCACCCTCCGAAGTGCACGCGCAACGGTCCCCGCCGGCGCAAACGCCAAGGCGATATCGGGCCAAGCGCGCCGCGTCTTGTGCAAAACGATCGGCCGCTCCACCCGCTTTGAGGGCAGCGTGTACCACATTTGGCCGGCCGATGGCTAAACTCAATTCGTCAATCGTCAAGCAATCAAAAATGGGCGCCGGCCGGCCATTAGACCTGCAGACGGCGTGAAACTTCAAGTCAAGCTTCTGCCGACCGCCGGATGCAGCGTCCATACCATGCACGAGAACCGAGGCTTCCCCACGTTCAATAGTTGCGGACACTTTGTCAAACCCTGTGACAAGGAGTCCAGCCTTGTTCGCCATTGCAAAAGATTGCGCAGAACCGCGGGCTAGAAGCCCTTCGACCGCGTCGGCCAAGTCCGGCGGCACAGTTACCTGCTTCTTCAGACTACGCTGAAAGGCCTTGGATTTGATCGCCGCAGAGATGCTTTGGTGATCCGCTGTGATCCAAACGCCGCGCCCGGGCAACCGGCGGGCAAGATCAAGGTAAATACGCTCGTCGGGTCCCGCGACGAAGCGCAGCAGCTCAGAAGCCGGCCGCTCGCGGTGCGTTAGCGCGCAAAAACGTACCGCCGCCGCACGGTCGCGGCGATCGTCGCGCGGCGATCTGGCCACGCAATTCTTGGTCTTGTCGTCCGGCGACGTCACTTCCGGCACATTGTCTCCCTGATAAGCGTTCCACGTCAGGACGCGCTATCTTGCGTTGAATCACTTCCGGCATCGCTACCGGTCCCACCGCCATCCTCGACAGATGCGGTTTCGGTTTCGTCTTCTGAGGCGCCATCGCCCTCTTCGACCGCTTCTTCCTCGGCCGGAGCCAGGTCTTCCGGAGAAATCCAACCTGCCTCGACGCGGGCGGTCATGATCAGCTCCTCGGCGTCGGCACGGGAAAACTCGATACCGTCGAGAACACCGGCGTGCCTTACCGGTTCGGTGGTCTTGTCCTTCTTGCGCTCGACCCAACCCGTCAGATCGTCGGTCGCGCAATCGGCAAGATCCTCCATGGTCTTGATGCCGCCGCGGCCGAAAGCGACCAGCATGGCGGTCGTGACGCCCGGCAAGCCGGCCAATTCATCGGAGACGCCCAATTCGCGGCGCTCAGCGTCGCGCTCTGATTCAACCCGGGCAAGATGCTCGCGGGCACGCTCCTGTATTTCAGTCGCCGTGTCGTCGTCAAAGCCCTCGATCTGGGCGATCTCAGACAAATCAACGAACGCCACTTCCTCGATCGAGGCAAAACCCTCGGTTGCCAGCAACTGGGCAATCACTTCGTCAACATCGAGCTGTTCCATGAACATCGCAGAGCGTTCGTTGAACTCCTTCTGGCGTCGTTCGCTTTCTTCAGCCTCGGTCATGATATCGATGTCCCAACCGGTGAGTTGGGATGCAAGACGTACGTTCTGGCCGCGGCGACCGATCGCCAGCGACAACTGACTTTCAGGAACGACAACCTCAATCTTGTCGTTGTCCTCGTCGAGCACGACCTTGCTGACCTCGGCAGGGGCAAGAGCGTTGACGATGAACTCGGCCGGTTCCTCGCGCCACTGAATGATGTCGACCTTCTCGCCCTGAAGCTCGTTCACCACTGCTTGAACCCGGCTACCACGCATACCGACGCAAGCACCCACCGGATCGATCGACGTATCCTTGGAAATAACCGCAATCTTGGCCCGTGAACCCGGATCGCGCGCTACTGACTTGATCTCGACGATCCCGTCATAAATCTCAGGGACCTCCGCCGCGAACAGCTTGGCCATGAAGTCAGGCCGGGCACGGGACAAAAAGATCTGTGGTCCGCGCTGCTCGCGCCGGACGTCGTAAATGTATGCTCGAACACGGTCGCCATAGCGGAAGTTTTCCCGGGGGATGGTTTCATCGCGGCGGACGATGGCTTCCGCGCGCCCCAGGTCGACGATCACATTACCATATTCGACGCGCTTCACCGTGCCGTTGACGACTTCGCCGATACGATCCTTGTATTCATCAAACTGCTGGTCACGCTCAGCTTCACGGACTTTTTGAACGATAACCTGCTTGGCATTCTGTGCGGCGACCCGGCCAAAATCCAACGGCGGCAGATGCTCCACGATCTCGCCACCGAGCTCGGCCTCGGGGTCGCTGCGCTGGGCCACGGAAAGGGCAATCTCAGTGGCTTCATTTTCCACTTCCTCAACGATCGTGATGACACGGATCAATTTGGTTTCACCGGTCTTCGGATCGATCTCGCAGCGGATATCGTTTTCGGGCCCGTAGCGCGATTTTGCAGCCTTCTGAATCGCATCCTGCATCGCATGCAGAACGATCATGGGATCGATCAGCTTCTCGCGGGCGACCGCGTTAGCGATCTGCAAAAGCTCGAGACGGTTGGCGCTAACGCCGGCCATGCTCATAACTTCAGTCCTCCAGGTCCAATTCATCACCGGGACTAATCGGCCCGTCGGCCGCCTGCCCGCGCTTTTCTTTCTTGGCGCGCGACAGCGCCTCGCGAACGAGTTCGTCAGTCAAAACGAGCTTTGCTTCCCTTAGCAGATTTAGCGGCAATCCAAGAACAGTGTCGCCAATCTCGGGCAGCTCAATCTCGACTAGTACTTCGCCATCCTCAAAACCCTGTAGCCGCCCGCGGAAACGCTTGCGGCCGTCGATCGGTTCGGCCAGTTCCAGCTTCGCCTCGTGGCCGGACCAATCCTCAAAATCCGAAGCTCGCACCAGTGGGCGGTCAATTCCAGGCGACGAAACTTCGAGCCGGTAAGCGCCCGGCACCAAATCATGAACATCCAAAAGCGGAGATAGTTGCCGAGATATCATTTCGCAATCGTCGACGGAAATCGTTCCGTCGGGACGCTCAGCCATGATCTGGACGGTCGTCTCAGCCCGGCCATCAACCTTGGCACGTACAAGCCTGAAGCCCAAATCCTCCAGCACTGGCTCGATAAGTTCCGCCAGGGCCGCCGCCAATCCCGTTTCACGGACGAAGCGCTCGCTTGGTGCGACCGCACGCTCTGCCACAGATGTCCTCGCGATTAGACCCGCCGCGAAGGGCGCCAAAAAAACAAAAAGAGTGGACCCGGGTGGGACCCACTCACAGAGTTGAGATGATCATGAGCAGCTCAACAATATGTGAGGATGGCCCTCCTTTCAAGTTCAATATGAAAGTTTTTTGAGCGTTCCGCCCAATCTATTGACGCGACTTGACGCAGGTCGTGCGGACGAAGCTCAAATAGTAGCAGCGGCGGCCCTCCCTGACCGCTTTTTGCTCATAGCGCGTGGGCGGCCAATCCGAAGGCCGGAAACGCCAATCCTGAGGCCCACCGCACGTCCATGCAAAGTCGCTCTGTGAACGGAACGCGGTCAGAATTGTGCGCAGATAGTCGCCAATGTCCGTCGCAATGCGCAGTTGGGCGCCGGGGCGCATGATTTGGGCCAGGAGGCCCAGTAATTTCGGCGATATCAACCGTCTCTTTGCGTGTCGTTTCTTCGGCCAGGGGTCGGGAAACAGTATAAAGACGCGGCCTACCGAGGCCTGCGGAAGCCAGCGCAGCAGCGGCCTTGCGTCATCGGCGTGAAGGAAGACGTTACGGAGTTGCCTTTCGCCGATCCCGGATACGGCCTTAATGACGCCGTCCTCGAATGGTTCGCAGCCTATCATTCCGATGTTGGGATGATGCTGCGCCTGCCACAGGAGATGTTCGGCTCCGCCGAAGCCGATCTCCAGCCAGACCTCGTCGATTGTATGCATCGATTGCCGCGGGAGTGTCGGAGTGGCGTCCTGTGCAGCGCCGGGAACCGTTTCATGAGGTGCAGTGACCGAACGCCGCCGTAGGAAGAGCTTCTCGAGAGGCCGCGGCGCAGGCTGCGACAAATCGATAGAGACCGCGGGTAAAGACTCGGAGAGAAGCTGTGTCTGGCGTGAACTTTTTGATCGGCCACGGCGTCGACCGAAGGAACGGAGCTCGCGACCGGCGCGGGAATTGCCGGGGTACTTGTCGATCATTTTCCTGTGCCCTGAATGAGGACCAGGCCGCCGCCATGACAGCGCCCGACTTGGTCAATCACTCAGCTTTGGGCGCCCTGATCAGGCAACAGTCGACTTGATGCTGTTCACAAGATCCGTTTTCTCCCAAGTGAAGCCGCCATCGTCGGGAGAACGGCCGAAGTGTCCATAGGCGGCCGTGCGCGCGTAAATCGGGCGGTTGAGATCCAGATGTTGGCGGATGCCGCGGGGAGTCAGCGACATCACCTGCCGCAGGCCCTCTTCGAGGCGCTCTTCATCAACCTTCCCCGTACCGTAGGTGTTGACGTAGATCGACAACGGCTCGGCGACGCCGATCGCGTAGCTGAGCTGAATTGTGCATTTGTCAGCAAGCCCAGCAGCAACAATGTTCTTGGCGAGGTAGCGCGAGGCGTACGCCGCAGAGCGGTCCACCTTGGTCGGATCCTTGCCTGAAAACGCTCCACCACCGTGTGGGGCTGCACCACCATAAGTGTCGACGATAATCTTGCGCCCAGTGAGCCCGCAATCACCGTCCGGCCCGCCAATAACGAACTTGCCGGTCGGATTGATGTGCCAGATGGTATCGCCCGTGACCCAATCCGTCGGTAGGGACTTGCGAATATAAGGTTCAACGATGGCGCGAACATCGTCGGACGTCAGGTTCTCGTCTATGTGCTGTGTCGACAGCACGATCTGGGTGACCTCCACGGGCTTGCCGTTTTCGTACCGGCAAGTGACCTGGCTCTTGGAATCGGGACCAAGGCTACCGGCACCGCCTTCTTTGGATTTGCGAGCACGGGCCAAGTCTTCCAGAATCTTGTGACTATAGTAGATCGGCGCCGGCATCAGTTCCGGCGTTTCGTTACAGGCGTAGCCAAACATAATGCCCTGGTCGCCCGCACCCTCATCCTTGTTGGCTGACGGATCGACGCCTTGAGCAATGTCCGCGGACTGCGGGTGCAAGAGGACATCAATGTTACAATTGGCCCAATGGAAACCGTCTTGCTCGTAGCCGATATCCTTGATCGCTTCGCGGATCTTCGCGCAGATCATCTCGACAGTCACACTGTCTGGACCGCGGGTCTCACCAGCGACAATGACCTTGTTCGTGGTCGTCAAAGTCTCGCAGGCGGCACGGATCTCCCAGGGGTCGATACCGGCTTTGGGCCCTTCCCGGTAAAACAGATCGACGATCTCGTCGGAGATCCGATCGGAAACCTTGTCGGGATGACCTTCTGAAACGGACTCACTTGTGAACAGGTACGAATTGCGTGCCAAACTGATCCTCACTTGCTTCTCAGGCCCAATCCCCATGCCCGACGTGCTTCGTCAGACCCTGTCGCAAATGGGAAGAGTTGCAGCCAAAACTTATATCGGCGCGAGAACCTATGCGGCAGTGGGGAAGTTGCGGCCTTCTCGCAATCTTTGGTGAAGCGGTCAAGTGGCGGCGTGTCGATCTGTCAAGTTTTGTTCGGCTCGCCTGCTAGATTTCGAACCAGCTCGACAATTGTTCGTCTGACGCGTGCATCGCTGATATTGACAAAGGCTTTGTTGAGCTCAAGTCCTTCACGGGTCGACAGAAAGTCAAAAACAGTATTCTCGCTAGACTTTTCACCGTATTCATTTGCTTCTTCGGCGAGACCCGGCGAGGAGAGCGGAGCATCTTCATAAAAATAGTCGATTGGCACGCCCAGTGTCTTGGACAGGTCAAACAACCGGCTTGCCCCAATTCTGTTGATTCCTTTTTCGTATTTTTGGACCTGCTGAAACGTCAGGCCGAGCTGATCACCCAGCTTCTCCTGGCTCATACCGAGCAGCATCCGACGCAACCGGACACGGCTGCCAACATGGATATCCATTGGATTCGGGCGACGCGTGTTCTTTTCTTCAGCCCGGTCGGTGGCGCTTTTGAGCCGTTTCGCCATAAGTCCTTTCCACCTCCCCACGCATACCCATCCACAGTTAACGTCCCGAATTTCCAAGGATTGTTGAGTATGACATCGGTGCAAAGGCGACAAGTATGAAGATAATAAGGACCAAGATAAAACAGCGTTCACCGTATGTCGCGTAGAAAGTTGGTGATCGGGGCATTTGTAATGATACATCGATCACGCCACGCTCATTGAGGCCGATGGAATCCACCACGCGGCCGTAGGGGTCGACCATAGCCGAAATCCCGTTGTTCGCAGCACGAATGAGCGGCAGTCCTTCCTCGACAGCGCGCATGCGGGCCTGGTGGAAGTGCTGGTAAGGTCCGGTCGTATTGCCAAACCAGCCGTCATTCGTGACGTTGATGAGCAGACCCGGACGTTCCTCTCCCTGCACCACGGCGGCGGGGAAAATGGCCTCGTAACAAATCAGTGGTCCCACCGCTGGCAGACCCGGAATGGTCAACAGCGGGCGCGGGCTTGGACCGACCGAAAAGCCTCCGCGAATCCGTGTGAGGGCCTCCAGCCCGAGCCAATCCAGTGTCTCTTTGAAGGGAAGATACTCGCCGAACGGAACGAGGTGCAGCTTGTCGTAGAGCGTCGCGAGAGCTCCATCGGGTGCGAACACGAGGATGGAATTGAAAACCCTGCTCTTGGGTTCGACGCTTGGACGCACTTCATCGCCGGGCTCGGACCGCTCCAAGCGCAACGCGCCGGAAATGAGGTGCGTGTTGTCTGGCAGAAGATCGCTGATGGCAATGAGCGCCTGCGGTGTGGCAAGCGGCAAAAACGGCATCGCGGCCTCGGGCCACACGAGATGCGTTATGCCCGAAAGATCGTCTTTGTTGCCCTGCTTGTCCTGGCGCGACAGAGCCAAGTGGTCGTTAAAGATTTCACCCTGCTTTTCTCGGACCCATTTGTGGTGCTGAGGGACGCTTGGCTGCACGATGCGGATTTTGACGCCGTCGACCTCTGCAGCGGGACCAGTCGGAAGAACCGCCAGGCCATATGCGTAAAGGCCAGCGAGCGGTGCTAGCGAAAACAATCCGATGGGAAGAACGATGCTCTCAAGAGGGCGGGCGGGCTCGCCTTTGTCCGCGAGCACCACCAGCGGTGTGGCGCAGATCAGGATCGTCCAGAGCGTCAGCCCGTAGATTCCAAACAGCGCAGCGGACTGCATGAGGGCCTGGTCACCGGTCAACGCGTAACCCATTACATTCCATGGAAACCCAGTGAAGACGTGGCCGCGCGCAAACTCACCAAGCCCAAAGCAGATCGCCAGAACGAAAATCCGGGTTACACCTGGACGCCACAGTGCTCTGGCGAGCGCCAGCGTGGCCGCCGTGAATAACGCGAGCCCGGCCGGCATAAGCGTAACTGCGAACGGAAGGAGCCACCCAAAGATATGGGCTTCCACTAAGAACGCTTCGCCAATCCAAAAGAGCCCAAAAAAGAAATAGCCGAAGCCAAACCACCAGCCATCGAGCGCCGCTGAACGCATGGGGCGCCCGGGTATGGCGGGCTCATCGAGAAGCCATACCAGAACAGGTAACGTCAGCAGCAGAATAGGCCAGACGTGGAAGGGAGCCATCGCCAAGACCGACAACGAGCCGGCGGCAAAGGCGATGCCGCGGCGGGCCCATCCACGGGAGGCACCGATCCTGACCCGCACTGCTGAGAACTGGCGGAGGAGCCAATGCTGTTGTTGAGCACCGTTATCGCCGCGCTTGGGACCGCGAACGGCGTCAGCGGCCAAACTGGACCGTTTCAACCGTTGCGCGTTTGTGCCGTCAGGCCTTTCGCGCGGCATCCTGATCGATATCCTTGGTTTCGGGCCGGACGGCCGGAACGATATGTATCTTCAGCGTCTTCACTCGCCGTGGATCCGCATCGAGGACCTCGAATTCCACACCCGAATGGTGTCGAACCAATTCACCGCGTGCAGGTACTCGGCCGACAATGGTGAAAACAAGGCCGCCGAGCGTGTCGATCTCCTCATCCTCGGCTTCGGTCAACAGTTTGCGACCCAGGCGCTCCTCTAGCTCGTCGATTGGCGTCCGCGCCGAGGCCAGCAGGCCGAACTTCGGGTCCTCCGTGATGTTCGCGACTTCGGCCTCGTCGTGTTCATCCTCGATGTCGCCAACAATCTGCTCGACCAAATCCTCGATCGTAACGAGACCATCGGTACCGCCGTACTCGTCGACCACCAGAGCCATGTGTATTCGCGTCGACTGCATTTTGATGAGTAGATTCATGGCGGGCATTGACGGCGGAACGTAGATTACCTGCCGTTTGATTTTCGCCACCGAAACCGGCCGCGAAAGGTCAATCGCCGCGAAATCAGTTTCGTGGCCCGCAGCCGGGGCGAGCGAACCGATCGGTGCGCTGTTGGGATCCGACCCGCCCGTACCATTGGCCGGCGTTGCGACGGTCTTGCCCTGCGCCTGCGCCATGAGCCAGCGGAACAGGTCCTTGATGTGCACCATGCCGCGAGGATCATCGAGCGTGTCGCGGAAGACCGGCATGCGCGAAACACCGGCCTCCTCGAATGTCTGGAGCAGCTCAGAAATGGGGGCGTCTTCTTCAATTGCGATGATGTCGGCACGCGGCACCATGACATCCTCAACCCGGCTGCCGCCAAACCGCAGTAGCCGCAGCAGCATCAGGCGCTCTTCCGCGGAAAAAGAACCGCCATCGTCTTTTTTTACAGCAACTTCAAGGTCTTCGCGCAGCGATGGCGACTCTCCGAGGCCCAAGCGCGAACGCAGGGCGGCCAGCCATCCTTGAGTGGTGGTGCGGTCATTGTCGGCATCTTGTGCCAGATCGTTGGGTTCGTCGGTGTTGCTGATACTCATTTCAATTCAACATTCTTGGCGACATCCAATGCTCATTGCCAGGCTCAAGCGCCAGCCTGCAGCACAGCTCCCGAGTAGGGATCCGGGATCGCCAGGGTTGCAAGAATGCGGGTCTCCAGTTCCTCCATACGCAGTGCGGAGGCTTCGGAATCGTGATCGAAACCGGACAGATGCAACAGAGCATGTATGACAAGATGCTGGAGGTGATGACGCGGCGGGATCCCCAGTTGCTCGGCCTCCCGCATCACGGTTTCTGCGGCAAGAATTATGTCGCCCACAAAGTCTGGTTCCGCGTTGGCCGAAGGTGCGCCGCGAACTGGAAAAGAAAGCACATTCGTGGGTGAGGGCTTGCCGCGATAGCTGGCATTGAGCTTGGTCACAGCCGCATCGTCGGACAAGGCAACGGCGGCTTCAACACCCAGCAAACCGGATTCCGGGAAGCGTGCTGCAGCCGCAGCGGCGTCCCGTATCGCCGCAACGGTATCGGGGATGGCCGTCCAGTCGCCACCGTTTTCGATAATGTCCACGCTTATCTGGCCAGCCGGCCTAGGCTGTGGAGGTTCGCTGTCTGTCCCGCCGGGACAACTGTCGCTGGCGTCGTTCATTACTTTCCGTTTGATTGATCTGCCGTATCATAGGCAGCCACGATGCGGGCTACAAGATCACGGCGCACCACATCGGCGCCCGTAAAACGCACGGCCTCGATACCTTTAACAGCGCGCAGCAGCCCGACCGCCTCCTCGAGACCCGAGGTCATTCCGGGCGGAAGGTCGATCTGCGAGGGATCTCCAGTAACGACCATCTTTGCGTTTTCGCCCAACCGGGTGAGAAACATCTTCATCTGCATACTGGTCGTATTCTGTGCCTCGTCTAGAATGACGAACGCATTCGCCAGCGTACGACCCCGCATGAAGGCGAGAGGGGCGATTTCGATCACACCCAGCTCAATGTCGCGCTCGACTTTCTCGGGCGGCAGAACGTCGTAAAGCGCGTCGTATAGGGGCCGCAAATAAGGATCGACCTTTTCCTTCATATCGCCAGGCAGGAAGCCGAGGCGCTCCCCGGCTTCGACAGCGGGACGGGACAGAATAATCCTCTCAACAAGCCCCTTTTCCAGGCAATGGGCCGCCATGGCGACCGCGAGATAGGTCTTGCCGGTCCCCGCGGGGCCAAGTCCAAACACCAAATCGACATCCTGCAACGCACGCATGTAGGTGCTTTGCGTTGGGGTGCGGGCTTTGATGACCCGGCGGCGCGTGGCGATCTGGGCCTGTGCCCCGTCAACCGGAGCCTCATGACGCGCGTGCCGGATAAGGCCGTCGAATTCACCGGGCCCGATCGCCTCACCAGACGCGATACGGCCATAGAGCTCTTCGAGAACCTGGCGTGCAATCGCGCATTGGGACTCGGAGCCGGTTAGAATGATGACATTGCCATGCGCATGCGCCCCAATACCCAGGCGATCCTCGATTAACGCCAAGTGACTGTCGAATTCACCCAACAGCAACGTCAAATGACGGTTGTCTTCGAATGGAACGACGATGCGCGCATTCGATGGCTGAGGCTTCATTGTACGCCCCGATCCGGCCAAGGGTTGACCGCGAAAAGCTGGCAAATCAGAGGACTCCCATCAGCCTGATCTCGTGGAGTGCCACTCGCGGAGTCATAGTCCCGCAAACGCCCGTCAACCGCAACCGGCAGCATCACATTGGCAAATTCGATCATCAGCCAAGATAAATACCAAATCAGGCCGCGCGTATGACACCTAGCAAGCTGTTTGGGCCCGCTCCAGAGATTTCCACTGGAATGATGTGTCCCAACAGGTCCCTGGCCCCGGTTGCGTGAACCGGCTGGAGGTATGGTGAACGCCCCACAATCTGCCCGGCATGGCGGCCCAGGCGCTCGAATAGCACCGGAATTATGCGCCCAATGCAGCTATCGTTGAAGCGCGATGTTTGGCTGGCCAAGAGGTGCTGCAGACGCTGCAAGCGCTCGGACTTGATCGCGTCAGGCAGCTGTTCTTCCATTTTTGCGGCCGGCGTACCGGGGCGCGGCGAATACTTGAAGGAAAATGCCTGGGCGAACCCGATATCCTCGACGAGTCTCAGCGTTTCCAGGAATTCCCCCTCAGTCTCACCCGGGAAGCCGACGATAACATCCGTTGACAGCGCAATATCCGGCCGTGCTGAACGGATTTTGTCGATCAGCCGACGGTAATCGGCGGCGGTGTGCTTGCGGTTCATCGCCGCGAGGATGCGATCGGCGCCAGCTTGGAACGGCAGGTGCAGATACGGCATCAGTTTGGGCTCGTCCCTATGGGCGGCGATGAGGTCATCGCTCATGTCCTTGGGGTGGCTTGTCGTATAGCGCAGCCGTTGCAGCCCTTCGACTTCGCCAAGGGCGCGGATCAAGCGCGCCAGGGACCAATCCCTGCCATCTGGCCCAACACCATGATAAGCATTGACGTTTTGCCCCAGAAGCGTGATCTCGCGAACTCCACGGCTGATCAGTTCGCGCGCTTCATCCACCAGGTCGGCGACCGGCCGCGAGTATTCGACACCGCGCGTGTAGGGCACGACACAGAACGTGCAGAACTTGTCACAGCCTTCCTGGACGGTCAGAAAGGCCGACGCAGCGCGCGCGGCACCGGTCGGCGGTGCGCTTTTGACTTTTCGGTCCGGCAGCTTTGTGAATTTGTCCTGCTCGGGGAAGTTCGTATCGACGAGACGGCGCGATTCAGACTGCGCCCGGAACACCAGATCCGGCAGACGGTGGTAGCTTTGCGGGCCAATCACGAGGTCGACAACAGGCGCGCGAGCCAGGATCTCAGCGCCTTCCGCCTGGGCAACGCATCCGGCGACCGTGATGACCGTGTTCTTACCATTCTGGCGGCGGACATCCTTAATGTGCCGCAGCCGGCCTAGCTCGGAATAGACCTTTTCGGCGGCCTTTTCGCGGATATGGCAGGTATTGAGAATGATGACGTCGGCTTCTTCGATGCGGTCGGTTTCGGTGAAGCCATAAGGAACGAGGGACTCGGACATGCGTTCCGAGTCATACACATTCATCTGACACCCAAAGGTCTTTACGAAGACCCTCTTGGTCCCCGGCATCGTTTTTCTCCCGCTCGGGCGTACCCTTGGCTTCGGGTAAGGCCCCGTTTTGAATGACACTACCGGCAATCCGCAATTGATACACGCTATCCTGAGTCGGGGCGGATTGGCTTGGACGTTTTGACAACACAGCCGTGCAAATCTTAGGCCGCAACCGATGTATCGCAGCTGAACGGCGCGGGACATTGCTGCAGTGCGAAACCCATGTCAACAAGCCAAACTGCCAATACCCGATTGCCACAATCGCTTATGAAACGCCTCAAACCCAGTTCCGGTCTGACGGAGAACGCGGCGAATAGGAGTGGCGATCTTCCTGTGGAATATCGGTTACCTGGACGTCCTCTCCCGGTGGGCGGCCGCGCAGAATACGCACCAACTCAGTGCGGATTTCCTGCTCGCTGTGGCGGGCCAGTGCCTTTCGATCGGCGAACGCGTCAAGGGGGACGGGTGGACCCACCTTGATCTTGACGTCAAGCGGTCCGGCCTTGAGCAGTTCCCAGGCGTGGGCGCCCATTTCCATATCACCATACCATCCAACGAGCGGCCGCTCGGCGCGCTCCAGGGGAATCCCGTGAAGGTGTGTGTAGCAAATGGTGACCGTTTGCACCCGAGCATCGGAAGGTGTGGAAGGTGCATCAGCCTGCGATGAAAGTGCCGATTTGGCCCCGCCCTCTGGATCTGCATTGTCTCCGGTCTGCGCCCGACTGAAGCGCCCGGGCTTGGCAGCAGCAAACAGCGAAGTCTTGAAAGGCAGAACCCGATTGCCGTCGCTGGACGTGCCTTCCGCGAACAGGACCAATGTGTCGCCTTCAGCAAGTCTCGTTGCTATTTCGCCGGCAGACGAGGCGGCGGCCGAGCGCCGCTGACGGTCCACGAAAACAGTTCGCTGCAGCTTTGCCAGCGATGCAACAAACGGCCACCGGGACACCTCCTTCTTGGCGATGAATGATACCGGAGCGAGTGCGGAAATTGCCGGGATATCCAGCCATGAAGTGTGGTTGGCGACCAGCAAGACAGGCTTGTCGGCTACAAGTTCCCCTTCAATGGTAAAGCGCAGTCCAAGAAGCCTGCAGAGTTGGCGATGGTACCAGTGCGGCAGCGTGCGGGCGTATCGTTGAGAGAACTTCACGAATGCAAACTGCAACGGCATAAGCGGCACCGTGAGCAGAAAGAACCCGGACAGGATTCGGATCGCGCGAAGTGCCCTCATGATCTGCTTGCGAGGTCGAGCGCTAGAGTCAGAGCATCAACCGCCGAACCGTCACGTCGCTTGTAGTAGCCCTGGCGCCGGCCGACTTCGGTAAACCCGAGACCGCTGTACAGGCTGATTGCCGCTACGTTGTCCTCGGCAACCTCCAAGAACAAGCGCTTGGCTCCGGCGCTTCCGATGGCGCGCAACAAGCCGCCGGCAAGCTTGGCGCCGATACCGCGTTGTTGGAAGGGCTCGGAAACGCCAATTGTCAGCACTTCGGCTTCGTCGGCGGCAATACGCCCAATCGCAAAACCGACAGGCACGGGCGGGCCCAACTCGCGCAATCGCACCTTTGCTACGAGCGCGCTCGTCTCCGGCTCGGCAAGCAGGTCGCGAAAGGCATTCTCATCCCACGCCGGGTCAAAAATCTGCGCATGTAACGTGGCCAGCTCTTCGGCGGCTTCGATTTCCGCCCACAGCAGGCTGATGTACCGATCTTCGATAGGTGGATAGGTTGCTTTGGTCACTGTCATGACAGGGTCCGTGGTATCGATTTGCCGATCTGCGGCTTGGCATCGGCAGGACGCAGGTAGAGTGGAGCAACGGGTTCTGAGCCGGTTTTGCGCCGAGCCGTACGCATAGCAAGAAAGACGGCTGAAGGAAGCAACTCGTCGTGGGACGCGCTCACCAATCTTCCCACTTGGTCCGCCTGGGCGGCAATAGCGCCAGCACCGGAGCCGGCCACCATGAGCGCGTTCTCAACTTGGCCCAAGTCGACCGCCGCGCGAGCAGGAAGCACGGCTGGCGCCGTGAGCGCATCACGGCCTCGGAAAAGCTGGCAATAGACTTCGTCGCGGCGCGCATCCATTGCAATCAGCGTTTCCTTGTCCGCGGCTCCAACTCTCGACTGCTGTTCGTCGGCGAGTTGTTCAGCCATGACGGAAAGGCTCGTTTCCGCCACGACCGGTCGGTCGAGGGCAAGTGCCAGCGCCCGAGCCGCTGCCACACCGATCCGCGTGCCTGTGAACGTGCCCGGCCCGACGGTAACTGCTATGCGCTCGATTTCTTCAAATGCCACACCTGCCTGTTTCATGACCTCGTCGATCATCGGCATGAGGCGTTCCGCATGGCCCGTCGACATCGCTTCAAAACGCGAGATTGCCGGTCCGCCGCCGCCGGGAAGCAGCGCAACGGAGCAAGCGTCAAAACAGGTGTCAAAGGCAAGGATCGTCATAAACTGGAGCCTACAGGCTCCCGCGTCGGTTTTCATCCTCTAGCTTGCGGAAAGAAACTGCGCGCGCAACTCAGCAACGGACCCGTTCAGCCCTACCGATCCGGCGCCGGGCGACTGTCCAATCGTTTACCGACAGGGGGGGCATGATGTAGTTCAAGGGCTTACAGAATTTTGGCGACTTCGTCGAAGTCGAAGCGCGGAGACCGCCTGAACAGTTCCTTGGGTTCACCGTATCCAATATTGCACAAGAAATTTGACCGTATCGAAGTTCCGGCAAAGAATTCACGATCTACTCCGGCCTGATCAAACCCAGACATCGGGCCGCAGTCGAGACCGAGCGCGCGCGCTGCAATGATGAGATAGGCCCCCTGAAGCGTGCCATTGCGGAAGGCAGTGTCTGCAATCTTGGCCTCACTACCGACAAACCAGCTCTTTGCGTCGGTGTGCGGGAAGAGCTTGGGAAGGTGCTCGTAGAACTCCATGTCGTTACCGATTATCGCGCAAACCGGGGCCTGCATTGTCTTTTCGGCATTGTTGTCTGACAGAAACGGTTTGAGCCTGGCTTTCGCCTCGTCGGACTTCACAAAATAGAACCGCGCAGGGGAGCAATTGGCACTGGTCGGTCCCATTTTGAGCAGCTCGAAGAGCTGATGGAGCTGCTCGTCCGTGACCTCTTTGTCACGCCATGTGTTGAACGTTCGAGCCTCCAAAAAGAGTTGGTTCAACGCTGCGACGGATAGAGGGTTCGACATACCATCCTCTGTGCAATTTGGATCAACAAGAAACCCCGCCAAGCGGCGGGGTTTTGAATACAATCGACGGCGCGTCGCCGCCCCGCCGGGGGCGCTATTGAATTGCCTGAACTTCCTGCACTTCCGGGCAGAAGTGCCGAAGAAGATTCTCGATGCCATGACGCAAGGTCGCCGTCGACGACGGGCAGCCCGAGCAAGCACCGCGCATTTGAAGGTAAACGATGCCTTCTCGGAACCCCTGGAACGTAATATCTCCGCCATCTTGAGCGACCGCCGGGCGGACACGGGTTTCAAGGAGTTCCTTGATGGTCGCAACCACCTGCTCGTCAGCGGGATCATAATTGCCCTCGGCGACATCATTGCCTTCGCCGGAGGTAATCATCGGAGCGCCGGACATAAAATGCTCCATGATGGCACCCAGTATCGCCGGCTTAAGGTGCTGCCAATCGGCTTCACCTTTGGTTACCGAGATGAAGTCGGAACCCAGGAAGACGCCGGTGACCCCGTCAATCTCGAACAGCCGCGTCGCAAGCGGTGATTCTTCGGCATCGTCGCCGACGCGATAATCGGCAGTGCCGGTGGGCAGCACGGACCGGCCCGGGATGAATTTCAAAGTGGCCGGGTTTGGCGTTGCTTCTGTCTGGATAAACATCGCTCATCTCTCGAATTCGGACACTAGGCTCTCGTTCTTGGCCGATGCACGCCTAGTCGCAGCTTCGGCTCTTTAGAACCATTCTAGGACATCAATTAGGTGAGGACCATACAAATGTCGAGCCCCGACGTCGAGTTTCCCAGCGCAGAAAACAGTCCGACGAGCTCATATAGCTCAAGCTAGTGCCTTGATGTAGTCGAGAGAGAGGTGGCCGGGAACGACGGTGATTGGCACGGGGAACGCACCCGCGGCCTTTCCGCCCACAAGCGTTGAGACAAGCGGCCCGGGCCCCTTTGGATCGGTAGAGGCGCCCAAAACCATCAAGGCGATATCTTCATCTTCGTCGATCATTTCCATGATGGTGTCGACCTTGGAGCCTTCCTTGATAATGTCCTCCGTCGCCACATCATCAAAGCCGACCTGGTTGAGCTTGCGGCGGTGCAGGCGGAACAGCGCCTTGGCCTTGGTCGTTTCCTCTTCGACGTGGATCTGACGCACGCCCATCCAGTGCTGATAATCTTGCGGTTCAATGACGTAGAGCAGGACCAGAGAACCACCTGAGTGAGCGACACGGCTGGCGGCAAAATAGACGGCGCTTTCCACCTCCGGCTCTTCATCGATAATGAGCAGGAACTTGCGATGATGACCGGCTTCGAACGATCGGCGTGGTTTCATATTTGGTTCGCCATCCTCAGCAGCGAAAGACGATACCGTGCCGGTTTCGACGCGGCACGGCGAATTCGGTGTGATTGTCCATGAAGGATGCGGCCCTGTCCACGAAAACGCTTGCACCAAAGTCAGCTGGGGCCAAAGTTCGGCGTTTCTCGCGACTGCACAATGGGCTGCTCAAGGCTATGGTCTGGCGTGGACGAAACCGACAATATCCTTCACATCGGCAAGTATAGGAGCGGCAATCGCCCGCGCACGGTCCGCGCCATCGACCAGAATGCGGTCGATTTCCGCCGGATCGTCCATTAGGCGGCGGGCCTCGTCAGCGATCGGGCCCAAACGGGCGACGCAGAGATCGGCCAGCGCCGGCTTGAACTCGGAGAACTGCCGGCCGCCGAACTCGGCCAAAACGTCCGCCTTTTGACTTCCCGAGAGAGCGGCAAAAATGCCAACAAGATTTTCGGCCTCGGGACGACCCGAAAGGCCCTTTGTGTCGGCGGGTAGCGGTTCGGGATCGGTCTTGGCTTTCTTGACTTTCTTGGCGATGGTGTCGTTGTCATCGGTCAGATTGATACGGGACATTTCCGAAGGCTCTGACTTCGACATTTTGCGCGTACCATCGCGTAGTGACATGACTCGCGTTGCCGGGCCAGTGATGACCGGCTCAGGCAGCGGGAAGAAGTCGCCGCCGTCATAACCGGCGGCTTCTATTTGAGCACAAAAATCATTGTTGAATTTCTGGGCAATATCGCGCGACAGCTCCAGGTGCTGTTTTTGATCGTCGCCGACGGGAACGTGGGTGGCGCGATAGGCAAGGATGTCCGCGGCCATGAGGTTGGGATACGCATATAGCCCTACCGATGCGTTTTCACGGTCCTTGCCGGCTTTCTCCTTGAACTGCGTCATGCGGTTAAGCCAACCCAGGCGGGCCACGCAGTTGAAAACCCAAGCCAGCTCGGCGTGCGCAGAAACCTGACTTTGATTGAACAGAATGCTCTTTTCGGGATCGAGGCCGGCTGCAATGTAGGCTGCGGTCACCTGGCGGATCGCCTGGCGCAGCTCGGCGGGATCCTGCCAAACGGTTATCGCGTGCAAATCAACGACACAATAGATGCACTCGTGCGTTTTTTGCAGGTCGATCCACTTCAGCATCGCACCCAGGTAGTTCCCTAGATGCAGGCTGCCGGTGGGCTGCATTCCTGAAAAAACGCGCTCTTGAAACTTCATTCGGTGGGGCTCCGCGCGAGCGTGGTTGGTGGGCTTTCGACGAGCGCGGGTTATGGCGCGTCGAGGGATGTCGTGCAAGCCCTCTTGGAAAGAACGATTGAGCCATTCAGAATGGCACAGTCGGCGTGGTCCTAGGCTCCTGCCCGACTTCGGAATAAACAGTCTTCAGGCTCGTCACGCCGTGCGATCGCGGGCCGTTCCGGCAAGATTACGCAAATCAAGAACGCCGGTGGCAAGGACCAGACCAAAAAAGACAATGAGACCGAGCGAGACAATCGCCGCCAGGGCCGCCATCTGAACGAGCAAGTTGGCCTCTGTGGCGTAATACGGGGCCAATAGCGGGAGCGCGAACCACAGGACTGCGCCCATTGCAATGCTGGCGGCCGTAATGATTGGGAGATTTCGCACTAGGCGGCGATCACCGGCAAAATCCCCGCGGTGGCTCAAGGTGCCCCATAGCAAGAGTGCATTCACCCAACCAGCTACGGATGTTGCCAGGGCAATGCCCACGTGGGGCAGATAGCCCATCTGTTTGAACATGAAAAACAACGCCAGAGAGCCGATGACGTTGACGATCATGTTGACGGCGGCGAAACGCATTGGGGTCTTTGTATCCTCACGCGCAAAGAAGGCGGGTTGGAAGACCTTGATGAGAACGAACGCCGGCAACCCAATTGCGAAGGCGGCCAAGGCCGGCGCGGTGGCAGCAGTATCGGCGGCGGTGAACGCACCGCGCTCAAAAAGTACGCGAATGATTGGTTCGGCGGCGACGCCGAGCGCGACGGCGGCAGGGATCGTCAGGAGCAAAGCGACTTCCAGGGAACGGTTCTGGCTGTGCATGGCGGTGGCATGTTCCCCGGCGCGCAGCTTCCGCGAGAGGTCCGGCAGAAGGACGACGCCAATCGCAACCCCAACGATGCCGAGCGGCAGCTGATAAAGGCGATCGGCATAGTACAGGTAGGAAACCGCGCCGGCCTGCAATGTCGCGATCATGGTTCCCACGACAATGTTGATCTGGGTGATCCCGCCGGCGATGACTCCGGGAATGCCAAGTTCCACGAGACGTTTCACACCGGCAGTGTAGCGCGGCCAGCGCAGCTTCAGTTTGAGGCCAGCCGCACGCACGGCGACCCATAGCATTGCAAGCTGCGCCACGCCGGCAATTGCGACACCGACCGCCAGAATGACGCCGGCACCGAAGCGTTCGGTGTATCCCAGCCAGATCGCCAACGAGATGGCAGCAATGAGCACGATGTTGAGCAGAATCGGAGCTGCCGCGGCGGCCCAAAACCGGTTCAGGGAATTCAAGACACCCGACAGCAGCGCAGCAATCGACATGCATAACAGGTAGGGAAATGCGATCTGCGACAGCCGAACGGCAAGGTCATATTTGGCCGGGTCCGTCACGAAACCAGGCGCGAGCAGCACCATCAGCCATGGCATCGCCAGCATGATGAGGGCTGACAGCACCAGCAAGGAAAAGAACAAGACCGACATTGCCTCTTCGGCAAAACGGCGCGCCTCGCCCTCTCCCTCGCCTTCCAGGCGCTTAGCAAACAGCGGCACAAAGGCCGCGTTGAAGGCACCCTCGCCAAACAGGCGGCGGAACAGGTTTGGAAAGCGGAAGGCGACAAAGAAAGCGTCCGCAACGACGCCGGACCCCAGGGTTGCAGCGATCAGAATGTCTCGGATGAAGCCGAGCAGGCGGCTGACCATCGTCAGGCCGCCAACGGTTGCGAAAGCGCGATAGAGCATGACGTGCGCAGTAGACCCAGGATGAGAAAATCGCAAGGGTGTGTTTTGGCAACAGATCTTGCCGTGCTGATGGCCTTGCCAAGGCTTAGGCTATCGGCTTGCGTTCCTGGTTAAGTTTCTTCCTCAATTTCGACGATCTCGCCCAGCCGCTCGCCTATAACTTCCTGGCGCTTTTCACCGGAAACCTTACGTCCCGTCAGGTCGGTCACGTAGAACACGTCGATCACCTTCTCACCAAAGGTGGCGATATGTGCCGATGAGATGTCCAGCGACAAATCAGACAGTTCGCTGGTCAATTCATAAAGCAATCCCGGCCGGTCACGACCGGCGACCTCGATGACAGTATAGTGGTCCGAGAGCTCATTGTTGACGTTGGCGCGGGGACTGACGCTGAAGGCCTCAACCCGGTGTTCGCTGCGGCGGTCGGCCAGCACTTTCTGTACCCTGGCTTCGCCCTTGAGATAGCGCTCGATGAGCTCGCGAATGCGGCGGGCGCGACGTTCCTCGTCGGCATCGTCTTCGAACTCGCGTTGTAGCAGAAAGGTGTCCAGAGCGAGCCCGTCTCTGGTGGTCGTGATGTGCGCCCCAACGATGTCGGCGCCAACCGAAAGACAGGCGCCGGCAAACAGCGACAGTAGCCGTGCGTGGTTGGGCGCCAGGATGGTCAGCTCCGTCACGGCCGTGAAAGCGTCGGTCTTATGGGCCACCGCCAAGCGCTCATTGTTCTCGTGCGCCCGGCGCATGAAGAGGGCATGTTCCAGGTGCGCGTCGGTTTCGAAGCGCAGCCAATAGTCGTCAAAGAACCGGCCAAGGGTGGCGTCGATACTGGCTTTGTCCCAGCCCTTTGCGCGCAAGGCCTCGGCCAAGGCCTGCTGAGCCTTTTGAACCCTGTCACGCCGGTCCTCGCGCGTATGGCCGCCCGTCAGCAACAGCTCGGTCTCGTTGTACAAGGTTCGCAGCAGCTGACCCTTCCAGCCATTCCAGGTCCCCGGACCAACCGCCCTGATATCGGCAACGGTCAGCAGCAGAAGCAAATTCAAGCGGTCTATGCTCTTCACCTTGTTGGCGAAGTCCCGGATCGTACGCGGGTCGGCCAGATCACGCCGCTGGGAAATGTTGCTCATCGTCAAGTGCTCTTCGATGAGCCATGCGACGGTTTCGGTTTCGCTGTTTGTGAGACCCATACGTGGGCAAAGCTCGCGCGCGATGCGGGCCCCAACCTTGGAGTGGTCTTCGCGACGCCCCTTACCGATGTCATGGAGGAAGGCGGCCACATAGAGCACCTTCCGATTCCGTACCGTGCGGAAGATCCTGGTGGACAAGGGCAGTTCTTCAACGGCCTCGCCGCGCTCGATATCAGTCAGTTTCTCAACCGTGCGGATCAGATGCTCGTCCACCGTATAGTGATGGTACATGTTGAACTGCATCATACCGACAACTCGTCGGAAGGGTGGAATGAAGCGGCCGAGGACGCCAGCATCATTCATGCGGCGCAGCGAGGTTGCCGCCGTTTCGCGATTGGTCAGCAGCGACAGAAAGATACGGTTGGCTTCTGGATTGATGCGGACCGATTTGTCGATGAGGCGGCTCGATGTGCGCAACAAACGGACGGCATGCGGGTGAAGGAACGTTCCGGTGCGCGCAGCCTGATCGAACAGGCGGAGAATATTGACTGGATCGCGTTCGAAGACCTTGGGGTCAGCAACGTTGAGACGGTCCGAGTCAATGCGAAAATCGGTGCGCGTGCGGACCTGCCGGCGCACCTGCCAGCTTAGTGGATTGAGCATCTTGCGCAGCGTTGGAACCGTTTTCAGCTGTTGGATTTCCAATGCGCCGCACAGAATGCTCGTCAAATCACCGACGTCCTTGGCAACCAGGAAGTAGTGCTTCATGAAGCGCTCAACGGGGCGCTGGCTGCCATGACGCTTATAGCCGAGGAGTTCGGCCATTTGCGGTTGCAGATCGAATGTCAGCCGCTCCTCCGGTCGCCCTGTCAGGAAATGCAAGAAGCATCGCACCGACCAAAGGAAGTCCTCGCAACGGTGGAACGTCGTCACCTCTTCCTCGGTGAAGATTCCAGCTCGGATCGTCGCTTCGCCGACATCTTCGCCGTAGATCGCCTTGGAAAGCCAGTGCAACGTGTGCAGGTCGCGCAAGCCGCCTTTGCCGTCCTTTATGTTGGGTTCCACCCGATAGCGAGCGTCGCCGGAGCGACGATGACGTTCGTCACGTTCGGCCATTTTGGCGTCGATGAACGCACGCGTGTTGGCCTTGATGGCCTGGTTCCTGAACTGCTCTTCGAGTTTCGCGAACAAGGAGGCGTCACCGAGTATGAGACGGGCGTCCAGCATCGATGTCGCAATCGTCGTATCGCTTTGTGCAAGCTTGATGCATTGGGGAATCGTGCGGGTGGCGTGTCCGACCTTGAAGCCCAAATCCCAAAGTAGGTAAAGCAAGCGTTCGGAGACCTGTGTCTGTCCGCTGCCGGTCGATGCGGGCATCAAGAAAAGCAAGTCGATGTCAGAACCCGGCGCCAATAGCCCTCGGCCATATCCGCCCGTGGCCACGACGGCCATACCCTCGATCTGTTTGCGCTCCTCTTCGGTGCAACGGTAGGTGACGATCAAATCGAACAGGGTTCGGATAAGGTCGTCTTGAAAGCCAGAAAGGCCTTCCGCACAGCGTCGGCCAAGTCCATCGGCTTCGAGTTCCTCGCGCGCCTGACTGCGGGCGGCGGCGATCACCTCCTTCACCCGCTCGACAAAATGCGGGCGAGCGTTGTCCGGCCCGCCGTCGGCGACGACCAGTTCCGAGAGTTCCTGCTTGAGGTCCTCCGGGTCGATGTAGCGGGTCGGCGGGGGCGGCTCGGCGGGCCGCAGCACATTCAACGTTCTTGGTGCAGCGCTAGGGGCAAGGCTATCCATATTCTATATGCTCCAAGGCTCGCAGCGCGGCCATCTGTTCGGTTGCTATCTGTCATCGTCGGACATGATCGACTTCAAGCGGTAAAGGGCGTCGAGAGCGGCCTTAGGCGTAAGCTCATCTGGGTTAATGTTCGCCAGCTCGGTCTCGACCGCGGACGGTGCGCTCGAGGCGGCCATCGGGTTCTCCGGCCGTGTGGCCGCAAACAGCGGCAGCTCGTCCAATACCATATCAGGCGTCCTCGACTGATTGCGATCAGCATCCTCAAGTAATCTCAATACCTCGCCGGCTCGCGATATCACATTGGCGGGCAGGCCGGCGAGTTTTGCCACCTGAATACCATACGACCGGTCGGCGGCGCCGGGTTTGACCTTATGCAAGAAGATGATCTCGTCACGCCACTCCTTTACGTCAATTGTGACGTTTGCGACTTGTGTCAAGCGGTCGGCCAAAGCGGTCAGCTCATGATAATGCGTCGCAAACAATGTGCGACAACAGCGGACTTCGTGCAGATATTCAACGCAGGCCCAGGCGATGGACAAGCCATCAAATGTCGCCGTGCCACGGCCAATCTCGTCAAGAATAACAAGGGAGCGGTCGCTGGCCTGATTGAGAATTGCGGCCGTTTCCACCATTTCAACCATGAATGTGGAGCGCCCGCGCGCGAGATCGTCCGAGGCGCCGACACGCGAAAACAGCCGATCCACCACACCAATCGCCGCTTTCTGCGCCGGTACAAACGATCCCATTTGGGCGAGCAGGCAGATCAGCGCGTTCTGGCGCAGGAATGTTGATTTCCCCGCCATGTTGGGGCCCGTGACCAGCCAGATGCGGGCGGCGCGATTGTCATCGAAGCCAGGCGGTCGCGGGGCGTCGTATTCGCCCGACTGGGTGTAGGGTTCGTCGTTTGCAAGACCGAGCAGGCAATCGTTCTCGATGAATGGGCCTTCGCGGGCCGCCTTCAGTGACTGCTCGACAACCGGATGGCGGCCGCCCCGGATTTCGAAAGTCTGGTCGTTGCTCAGGTGAGGGCGGGCGTAATCCTCGCGTTCGGCGAGTTCGGCCAGCGCCGCGGTCACATCGAGATCTGCAAGAGATGCGGCAATGTTGCAAAGGTCCTGCTCGGAGTCTCCAACGCGCCGCGCAAGATCGTTGAAGACATCCTGTTCCAAGGCCAGCGCGCGTTCGCCGGCAGTCGCCACACGGCCTTCCGTTTCGACGAGCTCATCTGTGACAAAGCGCATGGCGTTGGCCATTGTCTGGCGGTGGCGAAAAATCTTGTCGTGAGGCGCAGAGGTCAGCGGGCCGGCATTCGCCTGCGTGACTTCGATGAAGAACCCAAGGATATTGTTCTGCCGGACCTTGAGTGACTTGACGCCGGTCTCATCACGGTAGCGGGTTTCCAGCTCAGCAAGGACCTGGCGTGCGTCCTCCTTCAGACGCCTCGCTTCATCGAGTTCAGCAAGGTAGCCGACTCGCACGAAGCCCCCATCTCGCCGGTTAACGGGAAGTTCGTCCCCCAGGGCGCTGCTCAACTCGTCGAGTAGCGGTCCGGCGGCGACACTCAACCGATCGACGATATCGGCGAGCTCACTTGGCAGACCTATCTCACTTGGAAGGCTTACGGCGCGGACGCTGTCTGAGAGCAAGCCGGCACACTTTGTCGCGGCAATAAGACCATCTCGAACGAAGCCGAGGTCACGCGGCGAGCCGCGGCCGAAGGACAATCTCGAAATGGCGCGGGCAATGTCGGGCGCGCCGCTCAGCGCAGCGCGCACGTCCTCACGCAAGGCCGGTTCACCCAGCATATGGGAGACGGCATCGAGACGGGCATTGATGGCCGGGATATCCGTGAGTGGGCTCGCCAGCCGGGCAGCCAATTCGCGGGACCCGGCCCCCGTCACCGTGCGATCGACGGCGGATAGCAAGCTTCCCTTGCGCTCCCCGGACGCGGACCGCGTTAATTCCAGACTGGCGCGACTGGCCGGGTCAATGAGCAAGATGGCCTCGCCGGCCAGCCGGCGTGGCGGGCGGATGACCGGCTTCTTTCCTATCTGGGTCAGGTCGACGTACTTCAGGAGACCGCCAATGGCGGCAAGTTCAGGCCGAGTGAATTCTCCAAAGGCGCGAAGGTCGCCGACGCCGAGACGGGTTTTCAAGTCGCGCTCGCCGGAACGACTATCGTAGTGCGCGGCCGGCAACGGAGTGCGAGCGGCCGGTGAGAGCGCAAGGGCGCGCTCGAACAGCTGATCCGCCGCCGTGCTGTCGGGCGTGAGAATTTCGCGCGGGGCAAGGCGAGCCAGCTCGCCGGGCAGGTCGACCAGCGAGGCGCTGCCCACTTCAAACTCACCCGTTGAGATATCGAGCGAGGCGAGCGCGATCCGGCGTTCCCCCGCAGGCCCACTGACGGCATCAGGGGCCGGAAAGATGGCGGTAAGATAGTTGCGCGCGTTGGCTTCAAGGAGCGTTTCCTCGGTCAACGTGCCTGGGGTTACCAGTCTAACGACATCCCGGTGCACGACCGCTTTGGCGCCCCGCTTGCGTGCTTCAGCGGGGTCCTCCAGCTGTTCGCAAACGGCAACCCGATAACCCTGCCGAATGAGCCGCTCCAGGTACTCGTCAGCCCGAACCACGGGAACGCCGCACATGGGAATATCCTCACCCAAGTGCTTGCCGCGCTTGGTGAGCACAATTCCCAGGGCCGCCGAAGCCGTCACGGCGTCCTCAAAGAACAGTTCATAAAAGTCGCCCATGCGGTACCAGAGCAGGCTATCGGGATTTGCCGCCTTAATCTCCAGATACTGCGCCATAGACGGCGTGGCGCCGGCGCCCGCCTTGGCACCAGAACGCTTCTTTGCCTCATTAACCTTGTCGGTATCGTTCTTTCGCGACATGCGCTCCCACCGGGGCGTGACCTGTGACCGTTACGAGGGAATTCCGGTCCTCCGCCGCGATCGTCCTAGTTTTCGCAAGCCATAGCGCGCGAGCCTCCTGGCCGAAAACCCCCATTGTCGACGCTGTCAACCGCCAAAACGTGAAAACGCCCGCTAAAGGCTTGGCCAAACAGGTCTGTTGTGTGCAAGGGCGATGCACCATATCGTGGTACCGAAGCGCCCCGCTGCCGGCCCCGCCGCGGCGGGGCTATCCAATCAAATCCCTCCCTTGGACCTCACTCATGTCCCAGCCCGGCCGCTTCACGGAAGCGCGAGTCACACCTCAAGAAGCTCTCCAGTTCCTGTCTCTTATACACATC
>JARFQY010000213.1 GCA_029287535.1 Filomicrobium sp. | reverse complement strand
CGAGCCTTAGCGGGGCGGAGCGGCTGAGATGATCGGTTCTACACTCAATTGGTATCTGACGCGGAAGTTCCTCGCGGCCATCCTGGGCACGTTTGGACTTTGTTCCGTCCTGATCTTCATGATCGATTTCGTTGAGCTGTTGCGGCAGGCCGGCAAATACGACGCCGACAACGTTGTGCCCGCGTGGCTGCTGGTTTGGATGACCTTGCTCCGTTTGCCTGCCTACACGGAATTCCTGCTGGCATTCGCGGTTCAAGTGGGTTCCATCTCCACTCTTTTGTTCCTGAGCCGCAAAAGCGAACTCGCCGTGATGCGAGCTGGCGGGATGTCCGTCTGGCAGTTTTTGCGTCCAGCTATCATCGTTGCCTTTATTTTGGGCACTCTAACAACAACCCTCTACAATCCGCTTGCGGCCGCTGCGCGCGAGGAAGCTGAACAATTGTTCGCCAAGGCATTCGGACGCGAGGCCAATCTGCTGCGCGCCAAGTCCGGTGAATCCTGGTTGCGCCAAAACGGGGTCGACGGTCAGTCGGTCTTGACCGCCGTTCAAGCTTCCAAACAGGGCCTCCGCCTCTCCGTGGTCAACGCCCTCGTTTATGACAAAGAAGGTCAATTCGTTGAGCACATTGATGCGAAGTCCGCGGAACTCAAAGAGGGCTACTGGCAATTCGAAGAAGCATGGGTCGCCGCCCCCTCCAGGAAGCCCGTAAAATACGATACCTACATCTTATCAACCTATTTGACCCCCGAGCGCGTCCAGGACGCCTTGGGAACGGTCATATCGGTTTCCTTCTGGGACCTCCCCGGACTTATCGAAGTCGCTGAAAAGGCAGATCTTTCCGCCTCCAGATTGCATATCCAATATGAGCTTCTCCTATCTCGCCCATTACTGTGTGTAGCCATGGTCCTTTTGGCGGCGACTGTGTCGTTGCGGTCATTCCGGTCCGGCGGCATTCAGACTATGGTGATCACCGGAATGATCGGGGGTCTCGGATTCTTCTTATTCGCTGAAGTTTCTCGACAGATCGGGGTAGCTGGACTGGTGCCGCCTTGGGCAGCGGTCTGGCTTCCCATCCTACTTGTGATCCTGATCTCGCTGACGGTGTTGTTGCACCAGGAGGATGGTTGAGTGAAGCATTGGGCGCGAGATCCGCAGAACCGCTGCGGCTTGGGACGCGCTGTAATGCCTGACTTCGTACGGGGGAACACTCCAACATCGGCTGATAACCGGTGGCGAGGCGGGTTTGTCAGCACCCTTGCCTGCATTGCGGCCGCGTTCTGCGTGCTGACCGTTGCCTCGCCTGTGCTCGCCCAAGATCCCAGCCTCAGCAATCGGGCGCAAAAGAAGACCACCTTCGACAAACCAAGCGGCGACCTGCTGCCGTCGACCGACATCGATCGGTCGCAGCCTCTATATCTGCAAGGCGATCAGCTGATCTATGACAACTCCGGCAATAACGACATCGCGCGCGGAAACGTCGAGATCTACTACAACAACTATGTCCTGACGGCAGATGAGGTCGTCTATGATCAGTCGGCCAACACTCTGAACGCGCTGGGCAATGTTATCCTGCGTGAACCCAATGGAAGCATCATACGCGCCGACAGCTACACCCTGACCGATGACTTCAGAGACGGCTTCGTGCAGTCGCTCAGCGTTGTCGCTAAGGACGACACCCGCATCGCGGCCCGTCAAGCCACCCGCCGGGAAGGCAACGTCACCGAATTCTCGGACGCGAAGTTCACACCGTGTAAATCGGACGGCGACACGCCGCCACTATGGTGCATTTCTTCACGTCGGATTATCCACGACAAACAAGAAGCAACGATCACCTACAACGACGCGCAGTTCGAGATTTTTGGGCAACCCATTTTTTATCTGCCCTACTTCCAGCATCCGGACCCGTCAGTAAAACGCCGTTCGGGCTTTTTGGCGCCGTCGTTTGGCACCTCCTCTGAGCTCGGCTTCAACACCACGATCCCCTACTACTTCGCGCTGGCGCCGAACTATGATTTCACCTTCGCGCCGCGGTTCATGACCCAGCAGGGCACCATGTACCAAGGCCAGTGGCGCCACCGTCTGGCCAATGGCGAGTACGTGATCAATATGGCTGGGATCGACCAGCGCCGTGGCGGACTTCCAGACACGCTTACCGAAGACAACAAGGACAACTTAGAGGGCTTTCGCGGGACCCTTGAAACCAAGGGCCTGTTCTCACTGTCGAGCTGGTGGAAGCTTGGCTGGGACGTGACGCTTGAGAGCGATGATAGCTTCCGTCGCTTCTATGGGTTTGATGGACGCCTGGTGACCGACCGCGTCAACCAAGTCTTTTTCAAAGGGCTGTCCGACCGAAACTATCTGGGCGCAACCCTCTACCACTTCGGCGGTCTGCTTTTGGAGGACGCTCCGAACTCCGAAAGCCGGGTGCACCCACTGATTGACTACAACTATGTCTTTGACGGTCCGGTTCTCGGAGGCGAACTCCGGTGGGATTCCAACTTTTATAGCCTGACCCGAGATGACGTCGTGATCGAGGAAGGCAGAACGCAGTCGACTTTCAACCAGGACGCCACACGTGCGGTCACCGAATTTACTTGGCGCCGCCGACTGATTGACAGCATCGGGATCACATACACGCCATTCGCCAACGTGCGTGGCGATGTCACAACCTTTAATAACTATCAGGATCCTTTTGCCGCCAATCCCAGCGACCTGAGCGCTGACCAGCTTGAAGATGAAACGTCCGCACGTGGGGTCGCCGCCGCTGGTGCTACCCTTGCTTACCCCTGGGTTGCGACAACCACCCGGGCGTCCCACACCATCGAGCCGATCGGTCAGGTCATTGGGCGAACACAAGCCAATCCAACGCGCAACACGCCCAATGAAGATGCCAAGAGCCTGGTTTTTGACGACACCAACCTTTTCGAGATCGACAAATTCTCAGGCTATGACCGTGTTGAAACGGGGACCCGTGCCAACGTCGGTGTCCAGTACACATTCCAGCTACACACCGGCGGCTATGCAAGGCTTCTCGGAGGACAGAGCTTCCAGCTGTCCGGCGAGAACGCATTTGCCGATCCAGGACGAGTTGCATACGTCAACAGAAACGGCAAAATCGTTGAGCAATTTGTCCTCAATCCGTCAAGCGGGCTGGAGACAACACGTTCAGACTATGTCATCGGGTCATACCTGGCCCCGGTAGACAACTTCCGGCTGTTGACGCAGAACCGATTTGATGAGGATTCTCTGGCGCTACGGCGGTCCGACTTGTTTGCCCTTGCGTCCTTCGGCCCGGCCAGCGCTTCCGCAACGTACAGCTACACCTCGGCCAATCCAGAGTTCGGCATCGACAAGTCCGAGCAGGAAATCTATGGCACCCTCGGGCTCCAACTCACCGAACGTTGGAGTGTCACCGGACTCATTCGCTATGACATCGACGAAGAATTTCTCCTCTCGGATGGCGTCAAACTTCGATATGCCGATGAGTGCTTCGTGCTGACGGCCCAGTACACCGAACGACTCTACGAGTCAGAGGATCTCGAACCTGATCGCTCGGTGTACGTGTCGTTTGAGTTCAAGCATCTCGGCCTCGTCGACTACAAGACCGATATCTTCTCGTCCGGTGACACAGCCGACGAGAACTGATGTGTCCTGCTGAGCACTGCTGATCCACGCCTCTTATGCAGCGCCCGAGCCTATGGTCATGATGTTGCCGAACACTTGCAAGACGCTTTGCTGCCGGGTTTGAAGTTGCAGCGCACACGCCGACCATTTTTGTCCTTGAAGCGGATAAGTCGCGCGGCGGGCCTGCAATCTTCGAAGAATCATTGCAAACAGCGTTGATATCTGTCCTCGCCTGACCAAGTGAGACAACCGCGCGCCAGCAATCTTCGACGAAAGCAAGGATGAACGCCTGTCATGTCTGATGCTCCGACCAAAGTCATGAACTCACGCAGTTACGTCCTGATCGCCAGCACCGTTCTTCTGGCAACAGCTCCATTGATGTCGCCCCAGGCTACGGCTGCCAGCCCAGCAAGCAATCTGGCCACAAACCTATCGAAGCAGGCGAACACACAGTCTCAATTCATCCATCGTGTCCGCTCCCAGGGCATCGCCGTCCTCGTCAATGATGAGCCCATCACCAACTACGAAGTCGACCAGCGTCAACGCTACCTCGGGCTGAGCGCATCGGGCATCCAGAAAAAAGCACAGGCAAACTTCAAGAGCCTCATCAAGTCTAAGAGCACCAACGACCGCCTCCGCGCCATCCTGCGCGAGATCATTCAGGCGAACCCCGGAAAATCAAAACAACAAATCCTCGCGATATTTGAGAGGCGCAAAAAAGCCTACGCCAAGTCCTTGCAACAACGCGCGGTAGCCAACGCACGTAAGAGCATCATTCCGGGACTTCGCAAGAAAGCCCTCGACGAACTCATAGTGGAGCGACTGAAAATCCAGGAAGCCAAGCGGCTCAACGTTGTTGCCGGCAAGGAAGAAGTCGAGAAGATTGTGATGGGCATCGCTCAGCGCAATAAGATGGACTTGAAGCAATTCGACAAGCACATGAAATCCATGGGCGCGGGCATCAACACGATGAAGACCCGCTTCAAGGCCATGGTTTCCTGGCGTAACGTTATTCGCCGGCAATTCGGGCACCAGATTGCCATCACCAGCCGCGACCTCGACCGTGCCGTTGCCACAGCGAACGCCGACGATAAAACCGAACTGAACGTGCAACGCATCACTTTGCTGTTTGCGAAAAACCTCGGACAAAAAGAGCTGGCACGCCGTCTACAGCAGGCAAGCACCCTGCGCACCAAATTCACCGGTTGTTCCATGACAGGCAGTCTGGCCAAACAGGCCGGCGGTGCTCGCTTCTCGAATCTCGGACCGACCGAAGCCTCCCGGATTCCGGAACCAACCCGCACCATGCTGATCAACGCCACCGACGGCGAAATGCTGCCGCCAAGCGTTGGCACTAGCGGTGTCGAGTTGTGGGTGCTATGCGGACGTAAGACTGTCGAAGCGGATAAGACAAAGCGCGATGCCGCTACCGAGGAATTGCGTCAACGCGAATTTCAGGTGCTGGCCCAACGCCACCTCAACGATCTTCGCCGGGACGCCCATATCGAGTACCGATGAGTGTCGAGCGAACACACGCACCACAACTCTCAGCGTATCCCGCCATTAGCCCTTACAATGGGAGACCCGGCGGGCATCGGTCCGGACATTACCCTGTTAACCTGGCTCGCGCGCACCAAGCCAAACGTTCCGAAGTTCGCCGTCTACGCCGACCCTGACCTTCTGCAAGCCCGCGCTGATGCTCTCGGACTACGTGTGCCTCTGTACATCGCGGAGAGCCCCGCTGACGTGCAGGGTCGGTTCTTGGACCAACTTCCCGTTATACCCATCGCGCTGCGGGCGAAGTGTATCCCGGGTCAGCCCGACCCCGTTAACGCCGCCGCCGTCCTCTCATCGATCGAAACCGCGGTTGGACACGTTCATGGCGGCAAGGCCTCCGCCATCGTAACCAACCCGATCTCGAAAACGATCCTCTATCAAGTAGGCTTCAAGCATCCAGGTCATACGGAATACCTGGCCTCCCTGGCGGAACTTCATGATCCGAGCACGATGCACACGCCGGTTATGATGCTGGCCTCCGCGCAGTTGCGCGTTGTTCCCGTCACCATCCATATTCCGCTTGCCGAAGTCCCCCGGACTTTGACGCCAGCATTGATTGAAAAAACCATTGTAGTCACAGCTGCCGCCCTTAAAGAGAGCTTTGGTATTCCCGCCCCGCGACTGGCCGTGACAGGACTCAATCCTCATGCAGGCGAGTCTGGCAGCCTTGGATCAGAGGAAAACGAGATCATCATCCCCGCCGTTCGGGCTCTTCAAGAGGCTGGTTTCAATGTCAGCGGACCGCATCCCGCCGATACCATGTTCCACGATGCCGCCCGTCAGCGTTACGACGCGGCAATCGCCATGTACCATGACCAAGCCCTGATCCCGATCAAGACACTGGCCTTTGACACAGGCGTCAACGTGACACTCGGCTTGCCTTTTGTCCGCACGTCCCCGGACCACGGCACGGCCTTTGATATTGCCGGCACCGGCAACGCCTCGCCGGAAAGCCTTATTGAAAGCCTCAAACTTGCCGCCCAGATGGCTGCGCGGCATGCCGCACCCAGGTCACCATGACGCCTCCCAGCCACGACCGGCCTGACGACGCGCTTCCACCACTGCGCGAAGTCATTCGCAAACATGGCCTCAGCGCTCGCAAAACACTGAGCCAGAATTTCATCCTCGACCTCAACCTCACCCGGCGCATTGCCCGCTGCGCGGGTCCATTGGCCGACAGTGTCGTCGTGGAGATCGGCCCCGGGCCCGGGGGCCTCACGCGCGCACTCTTAATGGAAGGTGCGCCACGCGTCATTGCCGTTGAGCGCGACGAACGCTGCAAAGCCGCCCTCGAGGAAATTGCGGCGGCCTACCCCGGACGGCTCGAAGTCTGCCTCGGTGATGCCCTTGATATCGACTGGTCGGAATACGTCGGCGAACAGGCGGGGAACGCCATTATTGTCGCCAATCTTCCCTATGGCATTGCGACCAGCTTGTTGGTCGGCTGGCTGGAATCCGAGCCCTGGCCGCCCTGGTACAAACGCATGGCGTTGATGTTCCAAAAGGAGGTCGCCGATCGCATCGTCGCCGAATGCGGCACAAAGGCATACGGACGGCTTGCCGTACTCGCCCAATGGCGGACCATTCCTCAGGTCGTACTCAACCTCAAGCCCGAGGCCTTCACGCCACCCCCAAAAGTCAGCTCGTCCGTGGTTTTGTTCACACCTCGTCCAAACCCGGCACCCGCCGCATCGGTCAAGACTCTTGCCCGCGTTACAGCCGCTGCATTCGGTCAACGGCGCAAAATGATCCGCCAAAGCCTAAAGGCGCTCACACCGATGCCGGAGTTACTGCTTAAAAAATGCGACCTAGAGCCAACCCTGCGCGCCGAGGATTTGACCGTTGAGCAGTTCGCCCACCTCGCCGCCGCCTTTGACGGCAACTGACCCCTCGAGCACAGCCCGGACGCTGCTCACCGTCTTCATCAGGATCTGAAACTCTCTCCCAGATCACGCTGAAGCTGTTCCACCAGACTGGTCAGCCTTGTTTGACGCTCACGCTTCAACCGTTCCGCTGCGAGGACCGCACGCAGTTCATCAAAACTCCGATCGATATCCGCATTGACGATGACGTAGTCGTACTCGATCCAATGGCTAATTTCATTGGATGCCTGCGCCATACGCACCGCGATCACATCGGCATTGTCCTGGTTCCGGCTCTTGAGACGGGACTCGAGAACCTCAGCGCTGGGCGGCAGAATGAAAACGCGAACCACATCGTCAGGCATGCTCTCGGCCAATTGCCGGCCGCCTTGCCAATCAACGTCAAAAAGCACGTCACGGCCGGACTCGATGGCCGTCTCCACGTCCTTTCGCGGCGTGCCATAGGAGTTGCCGAAGACCTGGGCCCACTCTAGCAACTCTCCATCTTCGCGCATCTGCGTAAAGCGAGCCCCATCGAGGAACCAATAGTCCACGCCATCATTCTCGCCAGGACGCATTGGACGCGTCGTAACCGAAACGGACAGCTGCAACGTATCTGCTTCGGCTTCAAGCAGCCGCCGCGCCAATGTCGTCTTGCCGGCTCCCGACGGCGATGAGACAACCAACAAAAGACCACGACGCTCGTGCTTTCCAGGTGAACCCGTCATATCGTCACTCAAGATTTTGAACCTGCTCGCGCATTTGATCGATCTTCACCTTCATCGCAAGACCACTCTCGGTGATCGACGCGTCATTGGACTTCGAGCATAGAGTATTGGCTTCGCGCTGAAACTCTTGCGCAAGAAAATCGAATTTCCGACCAATGACGCCGCCCTCCTTCAACAAGTCCCTCGCTGCCGCAACATGTGACCTGAGACGTTTAATTTCCTCTTCGACATCCGCCCGTGTTGCGATCAGCACCGCTTCTTGATGCAGCCGCTCGGGTTCAAGTTTCTGGTCCGTTGCCAACAATCTTTCAACCTGATCGGCCAGCCGCTGGCGAACGGCTTCAACGCTCCGCGCCGGGGCAGTCTCTACCAGTTCCGTCAAACGCTCTATTTCATCAACCTGGGCCCCAACAATTTCTTGCATCCTGGCGCCCTCACCGGCCCGGGATGCCGCCAACGCATCGAGCGCGCCATCGAAGCTCGCGACGATTTCATTGCCCTCTCTCTCACCTATCGCCGTCCCGGCCTCAAGATCCACAATGTCCAGGACGCCTCGCAGCGACAGCAAGCTGGCTGTGTCTGGCATCATTCCTCCGGTGAGCTCGCAGACACGTTTCGCAGCATCCATGACCTGTTTCAACGTCGCCTCATTGAGACGCACTTCAACGTCTCCCTGCTGGCGTGCCAAGACCAGCGAAGCGTGCAAGGTTCCGCGAGAAATTTTCTTGGAACCCGAAGCTCTGAGCTTCGGCTCCAGCGCCTCCAAACCCTGTGGCAGTCGAAGACGCAAATCGAAGCCCTTGCCATTGACACTTCGAAGCTCCCAGTACCAGCTCAGGAACTCCGAGCCTCCCTCCGTGCGCGCAAATCCAGTCATGCTATGAACGGGCATCTTCAATACCTCTAGAACGAATCCTGACCCCCATGCCCAAACGCATGCAGGCAGCGGCGGACGCAGAGCGACAATGGCCAACACCTAGCGGTGTTCGCGTCATAAGACATACGATAAACGAATGACGGGAGCTAACGGGGCTTTCTCTTCGGCAGCAGCACTCCGCCTGCAGATTCGCTCGCCGCCGCGGGCGATGCCTCCGACGCCGCAACGCCAGAACTTGCCGCTTCCACCGCCGGAGGCTCTTCAGCCGCCACTGCCTCACTCGGCGCCGCGGATACTGTCGTCACGGGCCCGGTGGCCGCCGAGGCCGCAGTGGCCGCCGCTGCCGCCCTTGCAGCCCTCTCTTTTGCGCGCTTGCGCTCGATCTTACGCCAGCGTGCGACGGCCGCATTGTGCTGAGCGAGCGTCTCGGAGAATGCATGTCCGCCGGTGCCGTCAGCAACGAAGTAAAGCGCCTTTGTCGCCGCCGGGTTCAGAACAGCCAGAATAGCCTCACGCCCTGGGTTGCAGATAGGCGTCGGAGGAAGACCATTGATCCTGTAGGTGTTGTAGGGCGTTTTTTCTTTGATCTCAGACTTCCGGATCGGTCGCCCCAGACGGCCCTGGCCACCGACAATCCCGTAAATGATCGTAGGGTCCGATTGCAACCGCATGCCTTTTCTCAGCCGGTTCATGAACACGGCCGCGGTCAGCGCGCGCTCCTCGGCAACTCCTGTTTCCTTCTCCACGATGGAGGCCAGAATGACGGCTTCTTCCAGGCTATTGATCGGCAAGTCCGGCTGCCGCTTCTCCCAGAGTCCATCCAGGAATGCCTGCTGCGCCTGCGCCATGGCATCCAACACGGCCTGACGATCCTGCCCGCGAGAGTAGGGATATGTGTCGGGCAGCAACGACCCCTCTGGAGGAACCGTCAAAATCTCACCCGTGAGGTTTTCGTCAGCCTGCAGCCGGCCCACGATTTGCTGGCTGGTCAGTCCTTCCGGGAGTGTGATCTTGTACTCAACAGAGCGCCCATCAACGAGCGTCTTGAGCACGTGCTTCATGCTGGCGCCGGGCTCAAGCCGAAACTCACCGGCCTTCATATCAAGCCGCTCACCCATCAGTCTGGCGTGGATCAAATGGTTGACGATAAACGTCCAGCGATTGGCGATAATGCCTTCACGCTCCAGCCTGGCCGCGATTTCCAGGCGTCCTTCACCACGTGGGATGATGATTGTACGTTCTTCGGCCAGCGGACCCGCGGCGACAAACTGGTGCTGAAGGACAAAAATACCAAGTCCTAAGACACCAAGAATCAACACCGCGCCGGTCAAGACACTGCTGACAAAACGCACCCAACGGCTCAATGAACCAGAATCGCGGCGCTTGCGCCGACCCTTCGGCCGGGCTGGCGCCCGAGACGGCTCCAACATTTCGGCGGGACTTCTTGGACGAATTGACCGATGCGGATCAGGCAATTCAGGTTCCAGTCTTCGCACGCTCATCGCAAATTCCTTCGCTGACCGCGGCAACCCAAACGCTTCTCCGGACGAATTCCTTACGTCACTTGGCGAAATTCTAGAAAACCAACACCTGAAGTCAAAGCGCTTGCGGCGATAGCCATCTGCTCCCGCCGATCACCGACTTTCCCACGCTCGCTACAGTTCCCTGATCCAAAACCAATAACGCAACCGCCCCAAGACCGG
>JARFQY010000181.1 GCA_029287535.1 Filomicrobium sp. | reverse complement strand
AGCCGATGGTCAGCTTGATGCTGAAGAAGTTGACGTCATCATGGAATATGCCCGCTCCGAAGGTGCCCGCAAGGGCGTAACGGCGGACGAAGCAGCACTTTCCGAGCTCCGTCACTATGTCGAGCGTCTCCAGCCTTCCGGCAGCGTTGTAGCCTCCTGCATTGATCGATTGATCGAAGAAGATGAGGAAACACAGAAAAACCTTCTAGCCTATCTCGAGAAGGTCATTCGAGCTGATGGTGTCATTGATGGTTCTGAAGCAAAACTTGAAATGCTGATCGCCAAACGTCTTGAACGGTCAGATCTGAATAGCCCGCACTGATTTGGGCTAATGTAGTTCGCCATCTCTGCCACCCATTCATGAGCCTCCTGAGCGAATGTCCCCTCTCACCGATACGGCACGTTCCGACGCCCTGAGAATGCTTGGTTTGCCTGTCCGCTAACGGCCAGAAGCAGACGGATGCAATTGAGTTTTCATGCTGCAGTTGCCATGTTCATGTTCCTGCCAAGTTAAGACGTAGCTTTTACGACCACTCTAGAAGGCATATACGGAAAAAATGCTATCGTCTCGAAATTGGCTTCAGGCAAAAAAGTCGAGTCGATGATCGCAGCGCTCCCTTATACCCGTCAGTCAAACGGCTTGTCCGAGGAAAGTCGGGCTGTGCCGGTACTCCAAGGAATTTAAAGGCGTTTCAGCAGACTGCGGGGCTGGCCAAGGTCGGTTTGAAGCTCTCCCGAAAGTAAGTCAGCACGTTAGGTAAGCCTGGTTTGGGAACCAAAGTGGGCACCAATGACTCTCAGGCTATCCGCAAACACTGGCTATTCGATCAATGAGGGGAAATTAACATGACCGCCGATCCTCAAAGACACGTCGCACCTGTTCCATGAGGCGCGGAATGTCTTCCCCATCCAAATCGTCGACACGTATTGGCTCATCAATGATGAGACGCGCCTTTCCGGGCAATAGATCGAGGCTATCTGAAGGAAGAATTTCCCGTGTACCAACGATTGTAACCGGCAGGATCGGCAAGTTTAGATCAAGAGCAAAACGAAATGCGCCTTTCTTGAATTGTCGGAGCGCGCCATCGCGACTGCGAGTACCTTCAGGAAAAAATACCACCGAAGTCCCGTTACTGATCTTGCTTTCAGCAGCCTTAATCGACGCCAAAGCAGCCTTACGGTTCGACCTGTCGACAAAAATGTGGCCCACTTTTTCGCAGCCAATACCGAGGCCAGGAACCCTTCGCATTTCTTGCTTCATCACCCATTTAAAATCAATGCCAAGGAAACCATAAAGCACAAAAACATCGTAGAGACTCTGGTGATTCGCAACAACTACATAGGATTGTTGAGGATCAATGTTTTCCCGACCCGTGACATTCACAGACATCGGTGTCAGCCAGGCATTCAACCGCGACCAAAAGGTGCCACAAATCAGACTCACCCATCGTGACGGCAAGAAAATTGAAAGTACGATCGTCGCTAAACCAAAGAATAGAGTCGTCGAAACAAAAAAGGGCGCGAAAATAATCCACTTGTAGGGCTGGTAAAGCATCCAGCCAATCCAGCCTAGTGGACTCAATTTACGACTTTTGGAGACAAGAACACCCATGTCGTCCGGTAATCCTCCCAGTTGCAGTCTGTTGAGTATGCTGGATCGATTCGAGCACGTGCTCCTCGAGCCATTCGTGTCGCACTGTTTGGTTGAAGCGTTCGGTCGTTAAATGTACAAGACATCATGAACTGGAGTAATGCCGGATTTCAGGCAACCGCGCCAAAGAATCGACCAACTGCCGCCGTCAGTGCCATTGCGAACGCGCCCCAAGAAGTCACTATGATGACTGACGGAAAAACTCTCTGCGATTGATGCCGCTAATGTAAATTGTGGATAGGATGAATCTCCTGTTTTGCCGCTGTATAAATTGCAGAGGTCCGCTTCGGGCCAGTAGCGGTCGTTCGGAATGAGTATAGTCGAATGGCAGCTTTGGGGCGGCAAGCGGACAATCAACCTGGCCGAATGACCGCTCTCACCAATACCGGACGTTCAGAATGCCTGGAACTGCCCAACTTGAACGGCAGCCAACGGCCAGGAGTGGCCTCTCCTAGTCGCGAAGTATGTATACGTGGGCTCGAACGAAAGACCCGTTAGCAAGCGCGACCTCTGCGATCGTACGTTCGTAATCGCGTCCTTCAAGTTCATCCAGTTCATCCCACTTGGATTGCAAGTTTGGAGACGAAAACACGTATCCGGGGATTTCCACTCCTTCGTCATCGATCACAAGGCCAGGATATCCCAGGCTGGCACCCCAGCCTGAATCGATGAGTTTGCCTTTGATAACGGCGGGCTCCCATTCACCGTCGACCGACCCAAGCACATGCTCATTCGGGCCGCCCGGCTGAAGTGATCCGTAAATGAAAAGCCGATTCATCAGTCCAATGCTGCCTTATTAACCACTCTTTGCGTCGTCCGGTCGGTCAAATCTGTCTTTCGACAATGTCCGCTTTGGGTCAACAGCGGACCCTCACACCGATTCTAGCTCAATGACCGCTTCAGGACAGACAGCGGTCGTTGAACAGCGGGTGTGAGAGTCAAAAAAGTCGGCCCCGAGAATGGGGCCGGCTCGATTTATGGTAGCGGAGGTCTGATTTGTGCCGTTCCGACAACGCGGATTCAGCTCCGCGTAATGCAACTCTCGCTGGCCTGCCGAATTTCTGCGCGAACAAAGAGGCTGTGATCTGGCACAAAGCACAGGACTACTACGAAGCCAGGGCCTGTTAACGATTTTCCAAACGACCGAAATCCAGGATGCCGTATTCTATCCGAGCATCACGCTGCCACGCCGCGTGTAATGCGTCGCTATGCTGCCAGAAAAGTGGGTCTGTTCGGCGTACACCATACTCGTCAACAAACCGTTCGTAGTCTGCAATGTTCGCGATCGATGCGAGCGAGGTGGTGAAACTCCGTAGCTCTGACGCTTCCACCCGCCACAGCGCATTGGGGTAGGAGCCCAGCAGGCCGTTGACCACAGAGAGCGTATCTTCTTCCGGTACGCGATTGTCGTTCTCTGCAAACATTGAGGTGATATTGAGATGTGCATTGTTGCGCAGGATAGTGACGTAACGACTCGTCTCCCCGGCCCGTATTTCGACGAATACGGTTTGCGGCAGCTGGCCTACCGATGCGCCAGTAAGGCCGCGGAGCGGCGCCAGCGCTTCACTGATGCCAGGATCGCCGAGTGACGACAGTTCGCGCGTAGCAGGTAGTACAGGCTGAAGTCGCCGGCGAAGCAAGGAAAACAATTCACTCTTCTCGTCGTTCGTCTGGTAATCGATATCCAGAGCCAGGCGGCCTTCAAATCTCGGCAGCATCATGAATTCCTGTACCTCTTTCTCCGCTTCGCGATACCAGTCTGCGCGTTCCCGGTCGCGGGCTTCTCCAGGGAGCAACAGCAGGAAAGCAGCCTCGCCTTCCATCCTCAGGAAATCCATGTAAATGCGG
>JARFQY010000133.1 GCA_029287535.1 Filomicrobium sp. | reverse complement strand
AGAAAAGGCGATGTTGCAGTGGGTCTCGGCTATCGGAAGCGTTGGCGCACTAATCGCGTGCAAGGGGCTTCTGGTTTTCTTCAGCGTGATGTCCGCATTTGGTGTTTCCATGACGCTTGATGGCACGATTTGGGTCAACCTAATCCTCGTTCTGGTGACCCTGGCGCTTGTCGGCTTTCTCATAAATTTCAGAAAACACGGAAACCCACTTCCCATCCTCTTGGCGCTGCTCGCAGCTGGCGCGATCTACTATTCGTATTTGGTTGATTTCGTGAGGCCGATTGAAACAGCGGGGATCATCATTTTGGTCCTTGCTGCTGCGCTCGACATATGGGCATTCCGCTCGAAAACGGACACCATGCCGCGCGTTGCGCAGAAATAGATGAGCGAGACGACCACCGTGAGCAGGTGAGTTTCTCTCGTACAAATTTGTTTGGGAGAGTGACAATGGCGATGCGTCACCTATTCATCCTTCTGGCGCTTAGTGTTTTGCTTGGCACTTCTATCCTTTCCCCGGTGCCTACCTTCGGCGGCTCCAACGGCGAGGAGTCCTGGCGAGAGGCCATTAAGGAGGTTGTCGGCAATCGCAAGCCGACAGAGGGACGCGTTCTAATCAGCGCGTCGAATATTGCGAAGTTGGGTGAACCCCTGCTGTTCACAGTCTCCGTGAGCAGTCCAATGACCAGCAAAGACTACGTGAAAGTCGTGCATGTATTTGCCACGAAGGGCCCATGGCGGCGCATAAGTCAGCTTCCACTTTACGCCCCTGAGCGGCGAGGCGAGTGCCACAACTAAAATCCGCGTCAGTGAAACGTGTCAGCTGATTGCAGTCGCACAGTTGAGCGATGGCGCATGGTTCATGGCGCGACATGATGTAAAGGTCAGTGCCGGCGCCTACACGCGGTAAAGCCAATCGCACCCGCCTTGCCGGCCCTGGTAATCTGCGGAACCATTTAACAGGCAGTCCAGGATCGATTCTGTTCGACTCCGTCATTTCGACGAAAGCGAGGAGCCTGCTGGTGCATTAATCCTGCTTGAATGACAAAGCTTCGATCAGCCCATCTAGGGCGTGAACAACGTGCGGTATGACTGTAGTTGGGCAACGGACATCAGTGAGTTGCCATAATTGTAAGGCCCCTGGGATCGGGATCCCAAGGGGCAGAGCTGGAGATAGTCGATAACCTGAATCGTGTAGAGGTTTACGACTCAGAGGCTAACACAAATGGACCCGATAGGTATGCCCATTCTTTAGGCATTAAGATGTCTGCGCGGCATGATCGACGCGGTGCAATACCACCAAGAGTTGGTAGTTGCGCTGCAGGGATCATTTAGTCGGCTTCATCAATGCCTTCGTATCCTCAGCCGAGAAGTGCACCATCAAGTGCTCATGCGGCTTGCCGGCTGCCATGATCCAAGCATCAAGGGGATTCTCAAGATTGTACTTTGTTGTCATGCCTGCGGCTGATTCATTGGACGGCAATGGCATAATCATCACGTGTGGGGTCATCTGGGCGACCTTCGCATCTGTCGCACCCTTCGTCGCGATTGTGCTTGCACCAATATCCACTGCGCTCTTCGTGACATTCATACCAGCCAGCATCCAGACCAGTCCCGGCGCCGTGGGTAGCGGTTTCTTCTTGTTCCAGAGTGCCTGAATGAACGTCCACGCATTTTGATCGAGGCACATTGGGTCGGGATAGGGAAGGGCGGGTTTTCCGACTCGGGTCGAAAACGCGCCGCTTGCTAAACAGACATACGACCCTGTTCCGTCGCGGGCGAGAGTGAGCTTGCCGTCCTTGTTCCAGCCGTAGATTTTCGCGTCAGCTGTAACTGAGGGCGGCGCGGCTAGAGAAGCATCCGCAATTGCTGCGGTCTTCCAATCGTCCTGGCTGATCGGTTTTGCATTCAGGGCGGGAGCGAGCTGAAGCACCAAGGTGCCGGCAATAGCAACAACAAATGATTTGTTTGGGAGTTCTGTCATAATACGTCTCCGCTACCAATGACTTCGTCAGCCGAGAAACTTCAACGTATGTTTTCAGCGATATGCAAAGACACTCGTTGAGTTTGGTAGCGCCCAACTAAACAGGTTACAGGGTCACGTCTGAAGTAGCCAATCACAATGCACGTTCGGTCGCATATCTGCAGTCTGCGCCGAACGATATTCTGCGGGGCACCATCAACGTTGGGAGAGGAAACGTTCGCAAAGCCTGATGAGCAAAGTGGCTGCTCGTCAGCCTGTCCGCTAATGAGACCCATGGCGCGTGCGTATTCCCATCAAGGCCAAGGCTCGCAAGCCGATCCAAAAGGCCGGATAGATATCAGCGACTTCCGATCTCCTCGCACGAAACTCACTTGCGTCCCGCAGCCGGTCCATAGATTTGATCAATAAGCGGACGTTAGATCACCCAATAGATCAGTCACAATCGCACAGCAAGCTAGTGCGGCCATGACGTTTAACTAAGAGCGCTTCTGGTAACAGGTGACGTTGCGCTGGTAGCGACTGCGGCAAGCTCTTATCGTTTGGCTGATATCCTCCGCCTGGGTCACCGTTGGAATGTAGCCCTTGTTCACTAAAAGACGTGAAGCGGGACACCATAGGAAGAGACAGCCGCGGAACCAGGCGGCCTCTTTGGGGGCGCGTAACAACCGTCCAGGGAACAGAAAAATTGGGCCGCTTTTACTGAGCGGCTCAAGAAGGAGGAACTTCAGAGTCTCGCGTGGCGGGTGTGCGCGCCTTCTCGCTGTTGTTGCAGCTCAACGAATTACGGAATCAAAAAACTGGAGTAATCTCACCTAGTCTGCTTCGATCAAGACATACTATCTTTTTGCAGCCGCGGCGCGGATGCTTCCAAACACACCATGATCCCACGCCACATCCGAGTTTGGCGGTTCGTGGACTAGCGATCGGAATTAGACTAGCGTAGCGAATTACAAATCCCTATCCCCCGATTGGGGGAGCAGTTGAGAAATCAAGGAAAGATAGTGGTCGTATGTTGAGCTGGGACGAGGTTTGAGCGAGGCCGGCTTGAGAACAGTCGAAAGGTCCGTGAGCGATTAGAGCGAATGCGAGTTCGCTGCCAAAAGACCCCAACATACAATACGTTCGATTGGCCTAATCTTTGGCTACCGAGTAGCGTTACAGCTGAGCATATTGTCAGCACAGGGAACGCCTCGGGGCAAGGCTTCCAAGAAACCCAAAATGGATCTGTAACAAGACGATGGGCGACCTCTGCAACCGTATATTCGAGCTTATCTTAGCTTTTGAAAGATACGACACCTCGACCGCCATAATGGACGACCTCGATGCAGTGGTTCATGACGAATTAGGCATCCATGTCACTGGCTTCATGGTACTCCCGTACAATCTGCAGAAGGCCATCGAGAGGCCGAGTGACTACTTTACTCCGCATAAGAGCCTACCCATCGACTGGTTAGAGGAATGGACCCAAGTGACTCGTCGGGCGCCGGACATTGCTGTCTGCCATGCCATGTCACAGCCATTAGTTTTTACCGATACTGAGCTTTCTCAAAAGCTGAATCCCGTCGGCGAGGCCCGGGCCGCGATCGACTTAAAGTTCCGATTTGGCGCGCGTGAGCGCATCATCTGCCCGGTCAGCGGAAAATGGATTTTCGGTTATTGGAGCAAACACCCGGTCACACTGACGGATACGCAGAAGCATGTCCTTCAACTGGGCGCGGAAACCTGTTGCCATATGTATTATCGCCTCGTTGGAGATCCGCAAAGCGAGGAACTTCGGCTGACAATGCGCGAGCGCACAATTCTCAGCCTGGCAAGTCTGGGAAAGGATGCTGGCGAAATCGCGGAGTATCTGGATATCAGTCCCGAGACTGTGAGGGCGCACACGGCGCATTGTCGACAGAAACTTGGAAGCCATACGATTGCTGGTGCCGTAGGCGCTGCAATGCGGAACCGCCTAATTCCATAGAGTTTCGCTGTAGCGATCCGTTGGCGATCCGGGACAGAGAATTAGCGCCAATCTTCACTTCTGCTTGCTGAACTTAGCGGACATGGTAATTTGCGCGGACGTCTCCTGGAATTCTTGCTTCGGATGCAGAATGGGACATGTGTGCCGCAGCTTCCGGACCGTGACCTGCTCCGTTTCGATCAACAAGGCGACACGTCAAAAGTACGCCATAGATCGAACGCAAGGGCCGGGAGTGCTTGCGGCTAATTAAAGAAAGTGAGGGATTACTTCGGTGATCCAAGTGTTTTGACTTGGGTGTTGCGGCTGAGTTGTACGGTAGCGCACGGACAACCTAAAGGGGTTGGCTTATAGACCTGGAACATAAGAGCTAAATGCTTCGGCATCGGAATGTATATGTCGCGATGTTCCCCATGCAGATAATAACTCGCGCTGAACAAATTTTATGACGATCGAATTATCAGCCATCAATAACTTACAATTCCCGATGCTTAGGGCCGAGATAGGGTGTCTAAATTTCTGATCCCTGCAACTTCTATCATGGTGCAATTGATGTTGCTCCTACTCGGCGCCTCAGTTGCTGGCGCAGCCAAGGCGAAGCCGAGTTTCGGAGCCCGACGCTCAGTAGAGCTGGACCAGAATTAATGCCGCCCACATGGCTCTTTTTGCGTACCAAGAGCCCAATTCTAATAATCAAAATATCTTCAGCTTTGAGGATAGAATGAGGGAAGTGGATACTCCAACGGGCCCTTCAATCACAGAAGACACTGTCCTGCACATCCTGCCGGTGGCGGCATGGTGAAGACAACAGAAGTTAGGGTACGCCAAGAAACAAGAAGAGATAAAGTCATGTATCCGACTGCATCCCACAGTAATGCTCTCTGCAGAAAGCTTGTTGGGAGCCTACCACCCTACAGACACCCCAACGTTGAAGACGTTCTTCTGACGCGCGGTCAAACACTTTTTGAAAACAAGTCGCGCATAGATCACCTCTACTTTCCTACGAGCGCTGTTGTTACGCGGACGTATCTCGCAACCTGTGGCCACACCGCGGAGATGGGGATGGTCGGCCATGAGGGAGTTGTTGGAATCTCATTGCTTCTGGGAGCCGAGACGGCAAACAATGAGGCATTGGTGCATGTAGATGGAAGAGCATTGCGCATGGAGCGGACAGCCGCCGTCAACGCATTTCAACGATGCGAGCCGTTTCGTCATGCCGTGCTACGATATGCAAGAGCGATGATCACGCAAATATCCCAGTTGGCGGTTTGCAATAGTTTGCACTGCATTGAACAGAGATTCTGTCGGTGGTTTCTGATGACGCTCGACAGAGCTGACACCTCCGAGCTAATGCTGTCTCATCATTTTGTCGCGCAAATGCTAGCCGTCCGGCGCGAGAGTATTTCATGCGCCTTGGCTCATCTTGCGCGTGAGGGTCTGGTCTTGAACGAGCACCGGCGCATCCGATTGTTAGATCGAGCAGCAATGGAGGCTCTGTCCTGTGAGTGCTACCATGTAATCCGTGAAGAGTACGCTCCTCTATTCGACAGACAAATTCCTAACTCTAAATGCACAGCGCACGCCCCCGAATAGCTGCCCCGACTAGGTTCGGGAGCAAATTCTCGCGACAATCTTATGATGTCCACTTTCGAAGCGTATGGGAAATGACCGCACTAATTGGATAGGCGCACAAAAAAAGCGAGTCGGACGTATTTAGTAGCCCCGCGTTTCACTGCTCTTGCTAATATTGCCATATCCGGACTTCCGGGCAGTCGCCAATCATAATGCAGATAATGGAGCAACCAGTTATTGACTCTGTCAGAGGGTTCTTTTGGCAGCCCGCCCCCGCACGTAGATTTTCGGCGGTTGAATATGATAGGAAGCTTTGTTCGTTAGAACTTTCCCGCCAACCTTATACTCCGACGGAAAATTGCTCAAAGGAAAGTTGACTTTGCGATACTGCTGGAAAATTGACGCCGCCCCAATTCGCTTGAGCATCGCCGAGAATAGGGTGCGAGCGATCTGAGTTTGGTGTTGTTGAGTTGCTAACTCTTCAACGAGGCAAGGAAATTGATGATCTTCTTGCGCTCAACGGGATCTTTCACCGGCGGATAGATCATGTTCGTGTTGGGGGAGATTGATGCAGGATCCGCGATAAACCTGTCGAGTGTAACTTCATCCCACACCAGACCGCTCAGCCCGCCCGAGTAGCCCCCATATCCTGCGACTCGCCCTGCTTGGGCTCCGAAAATACCATGCATCGTTGGACCTAGTCGGTTGTCACCGGGTTTGATCGAATGGCACATTCGGCAATGGTTGTTAAAAGCGGTCCTATTCTCTGCCATATCTGCGGCTGTGTGCCCGGAAAGGATTGCCAGGAGCAGGGGGGACAGGAGAATTGCTCCCAGTAGCACGCCCCCTTTCCTTTCAGTATTCCCTATGCCGGATTGCAGCGGCATGTTCATCTCAGATGGTCCTGCGAGAGGTCGGGTATTTGCTGAGGCACCTGTTCCTGGCCCTACCGTAATATGATGCCATTGCGCTGGCTGCTGATCTAATAAGTTTCAGCCACCGAACTGCCGAGGCAACGCCTTTACCATCAGCGTGCGAGCGCCTGATCCGCAATTGAGCTGCAGCGATTCACCTTCGCTGGACATATAACTCGTCCACTGTTCCGCTTCTAAGGTCGTTTCCAACCTTGTTGTCACATGTATTGGATGCGCGTCCCAGTTCATTGGCTCTGCGTAAGTTATGACGACTTTGCATCCCTG
>JARFQY010000101.1 GCA_029287535.1 Filomicrobium sp. | reverse complement strand
ACTTAGCGGCCCTTCGGTGCCATGACTCATCCCAGGAGGCCATGACGGGCGTTGCTAAGCGTGAAGTGGTTCTAGCACCAAAGAGTTTCCAGAAGTAGTTTCAACTTCGTAAGGTTGGGTCTTCGGCCAAGTTATTGCTCGCACCTTCGCCGCCGTAAAATTGTTTTGCTCAGCGATCGTGACATCAAACTGGCAACGCCGGACTTGGGGATGGCGAGGCGCGAAGTTCATTCGGTAATCGGGATTCGACATTTTGCTCGGCACCCAAGCACAAGCCCATCATCCTTGCGCGCTGTCCTTCGCAAGTTTGACCAACGCCGGACGCAGGTCGCCTGCGGCGGCCAGAGGTTGATCAAACCAAATGCGGGCGCTGGCATCTCCGCGTACCAGGTCCACGCCTTCCGGATCGAGGCTCGCCAAAGTCCACCCGGTATCGCGTTGTCCTGTCGCCCGTGCGTAGTTGTCGATGGCGTCCGTGTGGTCGGCATTCATGTGTTCGACCGCACCGGCCTCAATTGCGATCAAATCGGCTAACCCGTCGGTTTCTGTAAGGAGGTCGCCGGGTTGCATCTCAAAGGCCTTGCCGAATCCACCATTGAGAGAGATGCGCTCGGGCTCGAGGGTCCAGAATGCAAAGTCCGCGAAGTCGACATAAAGCTCGCTTTTGGGATGTTTCGCCAGGAAGCGGCGGCGGATCGACTCTTGAATGTCCTGGCGGGGCGTTCTACCTGCCCGCCCAATCAGGGTCATGCGCGGATGCGCCAGGGGATCCCCCTTGCCGGGCTCGCCAACCAGCAAAGAAGCTCTCGGGTCGGCATCGAGACTTGCGAAGTGCGGCGACAGACTTGAAATCAGGAACACCAGGCGTCCGTCCATGGTCGTCGCCACGTTGACACGACTGACGGACGGTGACCCGGTGGATGGATCAAGAACCGCGAGCGCCGCGAAGCGCGCCTTGCGCAACAACGTTTTCGCTAGCCGGCGGGCCTCCGCGTCGACGGGCTGAAGTACACTTTTGGGGTTCTGGTCTGTCATAGTGGTCTGTCAATCTGGATGATTGAGCATAGAGCAACGCGCTCTTTCCCGAGTGAACCATTTGGTATTGTGCCGTTACCCTTCACGGTTGGTATGGCAGGGATGAATGATGCAGCACGATGCGCAACGTGCCTTCGGCATCTTTTTTGTAGCCCCAGCTTTTATCTACTTTGGTGACCTGTCCATCCTTATCAGTGATGATTACCCACCCCATCCACATGGCGACATCTCCTTCGATGAAGGACGCAGACGTCTCGGACACGCATTCGCGCCATCCTTTGATGCCGAAGCCCGCATCAAGGGGGTAGTCCGGGTCGTGGCCGACAAAGTACGACAGGGCGCCTTTCCGGGTCGGTCGAAATGTCTTTTCGCCGCTCGCCAAGGTCGGTTTGAACAAGACCGGACCGAGGTTGTAACCGTAGGCTGCATCCAGCACGCTTCCGGCGACGGCGCGGGCTCCGTCTATCCCGTCCGCCTCATAGGCTTTGGAGATCGCAACAAGAGCGTCTCCCCAAGCTTTGCGAGCTTCAGCTAGTTCGGTCTCGGTAATCGGCATCGCGCCATCCTTCTGTTTTCGGCTGCGGCTGAATGAAGATATAGTACATCGTTTTGGTGGGCCAAGAGATGTGTTAGCGCACGATTTGCTTATGGTCGATCGTGGTGGTGTTCTTTGGCGCAAGAGTCGGCGCCGTAACCCCAAAGCCAACGGGCACTGTGACGGCGCGGCCTGCTGTCAGAACGGAATGGACAGGCAAAAATCTCGAGATTAAAGCGCCGTCGTGCCATCCGAGGCGCCTGCATGGGTTCGGCCTACTTGTCTTCCGTCGTCTCAGGTTCGTCGGTATCCGTGCGAAGCAGTACGGCTAGCGAGCGCGTACTCTCGTTGGCATCGAGCATCGCGATCAAGACAACAGTCAGAGGCACTGAGAGAAAGACCCCAATTGTGCCAAGCAGCCATCCCCAGACGATCAAAGACAAGAATACGGTCAGAGTTGAGATGCCAAGGCCCTGGCCCATAAAGCGTGGTTCCAGCACATTTCCAATGATCGTATTCGCGGCAATGAAGCCGGCGGCAACGAGCAATGCGGTCTCCAAGTCGGCCTGCACGATCGCCAACAATACCGGCGGAATCATCATGAGTATGGCGCCGACGAAGGGAACGAAATTCAAGACAAACGCCAGGATTGCCCATAGTGCGGCGAAATCGATTCCCAAAGCCCACAAAAGGACCCAGACAACCAGCCCAGTCGCAAAGCTGGAGATGATTTTGATCAACATGTACTGGCTGAGGGACTCAAGCACTTGGTCGAATTTGGCTTGAAAACTCTCCGAGGCACCGAAGGCTTTCTTTATTCTTGGTCCAAGCTTTGAAGCTTCGGCCAAAACGAATGCGACGGTCAGCAAAACAAGGAGGCCAACGCCCAGCGTGTTTCCGACGCCTGCTAGCGTGGCACGGACAAGCGTGACCACCTTGCGAGCATCGACCATGTCTGGAAGCGCGGCCCGGGAGCCTTCTATGCCTGCAGCCTCCAACCAGGTTCCAAGCTGCTGACTTAGCAATTCGACACGCTGCTGATAGCCCGGCAAATTCTCCCGGAACCCTTCCAGACCGCTGGTCACCAGCAAGGCCAGGATGCTCCCGAAATCAAACAGCACAAACAGAATGGCCGCCAAGGCTATCCACTTGGGAACTCCATGCTGCGTCATCCAACGCAAGACCGGTAGGGACACGATAGCAATAAAGACAGCGAGCAGAACCGGAGCAAGAATAGGGGCTGCGAATTTCACGAACAGCAGGATGATCGCGATCGCGGCTAGAACTAAGAGTGCTCGAGAGATGGAAGAGAAGCCCTGCGGGTCGGTCATGGTCGCGTTTCTAAAGCAGCATCTCGACGATTGTGATCAGACCTATGCAGGCCACGCAGGCCTTTAAACCGCCCGCGTAGACTTCACACGGTTAGGCCTCAGGAATTCAAAACAGCGACCCCACTCAAGCTGTCGTGCTTGCGACGGCCTTAGGCGTCCGCGTTGCCTGGAAGAGTAGCCAGATGGACAAACCGAGGACGATCAATTCAGCCGTCAAAACAATGATCACCGACAACAGCGTCACCGCATCGGCGGCAGTAACGAAGCCTGTCGAACCGGCGGCATCGCTTGGAGCGATTACAACGCCAGGAGGAAGCGACAGCAAGGCGATCAGCAGCTGTCCGACCGTGTTGAACAACAAGATCATCGAAAAACAAATACCAATGCATCCCGCCCAGATCCCGATCCAAATTGTGTTCGTCACGCTATCGCGAGAGGGGCGATGAGCGGGGTCGGCAATTTTCTTCGCAAGGCCGATGTACCGGTAGAACCAGAACGTCGTGAATACGAGAAGTGCAAGGCTGGCAATCGACAGGTAGTTCATGAAGCCTATCGAGGAGGTGCCATCGGGGCCCGGCGTCCTGAGGACAAGAACGTATAGGAGCAACGCAAGCGGGATAATTAGAAGTACAATCTGTATCCAGAACCCCAGCGTCCCCAGTCGGGAAAAGTCGCGTGATAATTGCTCGGGGTAAGCGATCGGCTGATTTGGGTAATCCGTCGACATTCGTAATAGCCTAAATTTGTTGAGCGGAAATCGTAGGATTAAGTGATTGAGACAATTGGCTGGTGACGGCGGCGGCTGCACCTAGATCAGATTATGGCAACTGGCGTCTCGTGGCCACAACATCCTTTGTAGTGGCCGGAGCGTTGGCTCAACATGCCCCGCCGCTGGCCTTGGTGCCACTTGGGAAGGCGGGCTGAGCATGGAGGTCCGAGAGGCGATGAATGCAGACTAAGGCCTCTCGCTTCAGAATATCGAGCGGTGAAGCAAGTTCTCTGCACGGGCGCCACAGGTATTTTACGCATTGATGTCGGGCGGTCGTGTGTTGCCCAACTCCCTCGGACCATCGCGAAAACTGAACGAGCCGTTACTGTATTGGGGATGACCTTTGTACCCCGGTGGAGCCATGCTTCCATCGCGGTTCTACCGCTCGTAGTTTCTGAACCGGATCTTGAGGCGGGAGTCGAGAAAGCAGCATGGAAACGCCAAGCCATCTTGTCGAGGACATTCAGAACGCGCGTCGCCACCCGGAGCCGCCCAACGAAACTCCAGTTGTCGTAACACTTGTCCATGGCACTTTCGCAACCGCTGCCGACTGGACTAAGGATGGCTCCAAGTTGAGGCGGCAGATTGCCGACGCCCTTGGGGAGCAAGGCCGCTCAGTCCACTTCGATGCGTTCGAATGGTCGGGTCGCAACACGCACAAGGCGCGCATCAAAGCAGGTTACGAGCTGGCTGACCACGTCAGCAAACTGCGCAAGTCCTATCCAAGCTGCAGTCACTTCATTGTGGCGCACAGCCACGGCGGCAACATCGCACTGTTTGCCCACAAACATCTGCCCGAGAAGCTTCACTCACTCGGCATTGCAACTCTCGGAACACCATTTCTATATGCGAAACTTAAGGACGACCTTCAGAAGATGTCTCCCAGGTCTCTTGAACAAGAAGTCATGGGCGAACGCGATATCCTCTCGGGAGTCTTCGCTTTCACACTGGCGATCCTGGCATTCCTGATCATTCAGAGCAGCATCAAGGTCGGCAGTAGCGATCTGTTTGGTTGGATGATGGTCGCGGCAGCAACGCTTCTGACGTTCGCGATCACGTACCCTTTGATAAAGTTCGTTCTCTTCCCTCGTCTCGCACCGGCCTTGCATAACTATAGCGGCCGGCGCATGGCGCTGCGCCTCGCCAAGGCGATAGAATTTCCGAGGTTGCCACGAACGCATGTCCTTAGCTTTGCCTACCCTCACGATGAGGCAGCACGGCTGCTGGACGGGCTGGAGCTGTTCACCAAGGCCCCTACTTGGCTGATGAAGTCGACATTGGGGGTTGGCTTCGCCTGTATGGTTCCGTTCTTCTTTCTCCATTTTTACGCAGAGAAAGTTCAAGGTTTCGCCGGCGCATTCCAGGAGTTCTTGGGCCCGCAAATCGCTACCACAGCCGGGCAAGCCGTAGAGCTGGCATCGAACGCTCTCGTCTTGATTGGCCTGACGATCGGGCTTCTCTGGCTTGTCCTTGCAGGCGTTCGCTCGTTGCTCAGCCTTCTTCGGGGTCATCCTTGGGGGTTTGGTTGGGAGAGCCCCTTCCTCCACAACTGGGCGGAAATCGGCGCGCAAAGGTCACCTGAGTTCAAGGAGGTGCGCTCTGGTTTCACCGAGGTCGTGCCGTTGAAACCAAGCCCGCAGGTCAAGGGAATGCGGCATAACCATTTCTATGACGATGCCCGCATCCTAAAGGCTTTGAGTTATTGGATCGCCCAAGTCTCCGCTCCTCAATCGACCTCGGAAACCGAGCAACGAAGAGCGAGCTAGAAAACGGATCACGAACACGCGCAGCAGGTCGCCCTAGCTCCTTCTGCAAGGGTCCATGCGTTTATCGGGCAAGGGATGCTTTGTCGTCCAGGCGCCATAGTGGGGACGCTGTCCCTCAAGCGCATCCCAGCAGCACCAGTTTGCCTCTGATGGGCTTGCTGCTTTCACCTACGAAGCGCCCTGCTGGCCGTCAATCGAGCTTCGGATCGGCGGCCTTTGGGTAAGGCCCCAAAGACCGCTCAATGGGCGGCTTTTCTTCAAAATCAAGGCGCTCAAGCACGTCGCCCAAGACATCATCGAGTTCATCGAAGATGGATGCCAAACCCGGCTCCGCGACAAGCTCGGCAGCTTGCTCTGGGGTCACCCAACGGCGTTTGCGTGCCCCTGCTTCGGGCCAGGTGTCCTTCACCTCGCAGACATACAAAGGGAACACACTGACCTCTACCGGTTGGACGGTCTTGCGGTCCAAGACTTTTGCATAGCTGAAGGTGCCGATGGCTTGATCATCGATGCGGCCGCGGACACCAGCCTCCTCCTCCGCTTCGCGGGCTGCTGCCTCATGAGGCTTTAACCCCTTTTCAATCCAACCTTTTGGAAGCACCCAGCGACCTGTGTCACGGCTCGTGACCAGGAGGATTTTCACCGTGCCAGACTTCTTCAGCCGCAATGGAAGGGCGGCCGCTTGGTTGCGTTTCCTCATATCGAGAGCATGACCGTGAAAGCAGGAAGGTTCAAGTGTGCCTCGTTAGGAAGACGGGGGGGACAGGGCCCATAGACCCCAACAGGAGAGTTGGTGGCGCGCCAACGCCGCTGACGTGAGCCCGATTTATGGGGCCGGTCGTGATCCAGAGTGGCGCCTATTGCACTCCTTAGCGAATGTGCGCCTGGGTCTGAACGATCAAAGAAAACCTCCGAGACGACCGTCCCGGAGGCTCTGTTGGATTACGACCATTGAAAAGTGTAGAGGTGTTCGACTCAATTAATATCACATGAGGACGGCCCGAGCCAGCAACGTCTGCAACCTCTATCAGCTTCGTGCATCCTTTTTGGCCTGAAAGTTCTTGCCCATCTGGGAGATGGCACCGATCCGCGCTGGATGCGCCCTGAACTTGATGTTCAAAGACTTTTGGCCCTTGCGGGAGGGAAGCGAGGTCATGCCTTCATCCGCGGTCTGAGATGAAGGCCAGTGCTGATAACTTGCTTCCCGACGCAGCCTTAGCGCTCGCTTCGCGGCGTCTACATTTTCAGCCTTGGTTTCGATCTTGCGCTGCCGCTTCAGCTCTTTGTTGACGCGCTTTAGAGCGGCGGCAAATACTTGCTTACGCTGTTGCGGCAGCTTGGCGACACCAGGAAAGCTCCCGCCGCGTTCTTCCGATTTGCCGCGGACCTCCCTTTGTTTTTGACGAGCCATGGTGCGTTCTTTGCCGCGCATGTCGCGCAAGATCACTTGAAGGTCACGAAGCTTGTCGGCATCAAGATCATAGATGTATGGATGATGCGTGTCGCGGATCTTCTCAAACTCCTCATAGTCCAACAGACTACGCTCGAATTTGCACGGCAACGACATGAGGCTTTACCTTTCTTGAGCTCATTGGTTCGACTAAACGCGGGAAGCTTGACACCCTCGGCACGCAACATGCACCTCTGCAAACCGGTGCACAAGCTCTATCGGTGGTTCGCCGACCGGCCGGACCCCAAACACGAAGCCACCGACTAATTGCGCCGATGCGCAGGTACCTAGGGCCAGTATGAACTACGACGCGATTATCCTCGGCGCGGGCGGCGCGGGACTGTTAGCTGCCGCGACAGCCGGGAAGGCTGGCGCGCGGGTTCTCTTGATCGATCACGCTGACGCGCCGGGAAAGAAGATCCTCATCTCGGGCGGTGGCCGGTGCAATTTCACCAACATGTGGACGGAGCCACGGTGCTACCTGTCTGAAAACCCGCATTTCGCAAAATCCGCACTCAGCCGATACACGCAGTGGGATTTCCTCGCGCTGGTCGAGGGTCATGACATCGCGTGGCATGAAAAGACACTCGGCCAGCTGTTCTGTGACGGTTCCGCGCGACAGATCGTTGCCATGCTGCTGGAAGAATGCCGCCGCGGAAATGTGGAGATAAAGCTGTCCACGGAGATCGGTGAAATCGGTCATGCCGACGCACAGTTCAGAGTGGGAAACGCAATCGCGCCGCAGCTTATCATCGCGACAGGCGGCCCTTCGATCCCTAAAATGGGAGCCACGGGTAAAGCCTACGAGATCGCAAATCACTTTGGTCTTCATGTCGTGAGACCACGCCCAGCGCTTGTACCCCTGACTCTTGGCCCGGAGGATAAGCTCTTCCAGAAGATTGCCGGGGTTTCGTGTCTGGCCGTGGCAAGGGTGCGCGACGTCAAATTCAAAGAAGGCGTGCTGTTCACACACAAGGGGCTCTCAGGTCCGGCTATTCTCCAGGTATCATCCTATTGGGAACCCGGTGAGACGGTTTCCATCAATCTTCTCGCCGATGCAGCCGATGTGCTGCGAGCCGCGAAACGGCGGAACCCGCGCGCGCACCTGAAAGCGGCTCTCGCAGAGCATCTTCCAAATCGGCTGGGCGAAGCACTCGCCACACGAATGGGCATTGCCAAGGAGCTGGGCAATATCGCGGATGCCGATCTCGACAAAGCCTCCGAGACCCTGACGCAGCTGACGTTCCGACCCAGCGGAACAGAAGGCTTTGCCAAGGCCGAAGTCACGGCGGGCGGTATCAGCACAGCCGAGCTGTCGTCGAAGACGATGGAGGCCCGCCAGGTTCCAGGGCTCTACTTTATCGGTGAGGCCGTCGACGTCACGGGATGGCTGGGGGGTTACAATTTTCAATGGGCCTGGTCATCGGGCTTCGTTGCCGGCTTGGCTATCGCTGCGCGACGTGGATGAAACTGATCACGTGACGTTTCGTGTCAGCCACGACCGGTCTGAGCGGGGCCAGGACAGAAGGCTCCCATGCGTTTCGATGATGGAAGGCGTTGTTGAGAGCGGCATGTTCTGCCGCTCTCACAACCTCAGTTGAGGAGTTCAATCTCGCCGGGCCGCCAGGTCTTGTCGAACCAGGCCTCAGTCGGACTATAGAGCCGCAGCAAACAGAACCACCCCTTATTGGGGCGCGTCTCGATCCAGTTTGCCTCTTTGCCGTTCGGTGCCTTCGGGCCGAAGATGATATCGATCGACCCGTCTTTGTTGACGAGCAACTTATCGCGCTTGTTGTTCTTGTTGGGATACGGCTGGCTGGTCTGGAGCATGGAGCGGGTTTGCGAGTCATAGACCACGATTGACATGAACTTCTCGGCAGGCGCATTGGCTGGGAGGTTCAACTTGTATGAGTTACCGCCATCCAGGTATTTTCCGTTGCTGTCGAGATAGCCCCAGGCGTACTGAGATCCGCGTCCGATAAGTTTCCAAACCATAGCCGGAGAATTGAAAGTCGCCATGTAGAAGTATTGCGCCCGGGCATCGATATTGCGGCCGCCTAGTCCCTGATCCTTTAAGTACTCGTGTGAGTTGCCGATCATGCCGCGCTTCCAGTAGCTGTCTTTGTAGAGGAACTCGGATTTGTTGCGTTCGTACCAGAAGAGAGCACGTACGGTCGCGTTGCCCAGCTTTGCGGACTGTTCCAGGATCTTCTTCATCCGTTCGTCCGGCGCGAACGGTTTGCCCTTCTCAATGCCGATGGATGCAAACAACCCTCGAAGCTCTGGATCGAGGAATTGGAGAGGCTCACGGTCGATCACCTCGTGTAGCTCTTCGAAGAACTTGAAGTTCGCTGAGTGGATGGTGTTGAAATCTTTCCCGGTTCCATTGATCCACTCCATCTTCGGAGGGTTCGCAGCAGCGCTAAGCGGATAGACCTTGATGCCATTCCTGAACAATTGGCTGGAATAGTCCGGCTTTCCGTCCTTGAGAAATCCCCGTAGCAGGACCCAGACGGCATAGCTGCGTGAGCTTGCCATCGTGTAGACGCCCTTCGGTACAATCCCATCAAAATCTGCCGGCTTGTAACCAGGCGGCAGGATCAGGAACTTGCCGCCCTTGCCGCGATGGGGACCAGGCGGCCCCATATCAACAATGTTTCGCGAGAACGCGTCGATCATGATCCCCGGACCGCTCCCGCCAGGAATTTCCACCACCGTCGGCCCATCCCTTTCCAGATCGAGGAAGGATGTAAAATAGACAGTGCCTGCATTGCCGGTCAGGAACAGAGAGTTGCTGTCCATCAAGCCGTCAAAAATGATCGCCTGGTTGGCCTTTTTCTGGCCAAGCGCGATGTGGCCTTCGCGGCCCGCCTCGAAGTTGGAAGCGGGCATACCATTCAGGAAGACTTGCACACCGCGATTAAGGTCCAGATTGGCAAAGAGCGCCTTCGCAGCCTTTGCGTTGGGGATTCCATCGAAGAATTCGAGTGTGCCGATCCTGGTCTCCACCTTATCTGGTGTGAGGATTGACTCTGGAATTTTGGTATTGAAGCCAGGGGTCGCATCCTGAGCCGCCACCGAAACAGCCATGATCGTGCAATGTGCAAACGCAGATAAGGCCATCAATTCAAACAGTCTTCGCAACATAACTTCCTCTCAAACTCTAATATTCAAATCTCAACTGAAAACGGCAAAATACGGTGTGGGCGGAGATTGTTCCGCGCGGACAGTTGTTCAGTCAAAAGAGTGCACCACTTGGACGGCAATTCATCATTGAGGTCAATCAATCAGAAAGAGAAAGCTTCAGCATCGGCAGAAGTCAGTTCGACTGCTTTGCGCCGAAAGCGGACACCAGTGCCTTGCTGGCTTCCGGTGGTCAGTCTTAGTACTTAGTATAGGCCTCACGATCCTTGCGACCGGACGGAACAGCCGGCGCTAGCTCGGATCAACGGCCAAGGTTAGGTAGACATGGAGCTCGATGGCGAGTGGCGATGAAGAACCAGATCGTCACTTGGAATCCGGTTCGGAGATTCCATACGCTTTCAATGGAGTACATTCGGCTGGGGAGACGGCGAAGAGTTTGAAGACTTTGTCATCAGACTCCTCTGTGAGCTCGAAACTTGTGTCAGGATCGGTGGACCTGTCGCAACCGTGACCACTACGACCAACCACCAAACGCCCCAGGCCTTCCGGCTGCTTTAGGTACAGCAGGAGGCTTTCCTTGTTGTCGGAAAATGAGGCTCCGACCCCGCCGCCGTCGCATTCCACCGCGCAAGACAACAACGGTTCTTCAAAGCGCCAGCCCTCGTCCCACTCGCATTCTGTTACGGCAGAGTAGGTGGATGACCGACCCCGAATGTCGACATCGATGCTCATTGCGTAGGATTGCTGCGCATTACCCGAACCGACGGACCGCTGAATTAGAACACGAACGCGTTTCACGAGTTGGTCGGGATGCTTTTTTAGGTGTGCAGAACCGTACTCTCGGAAATAGCAGGAACCGTCGTCGGGCTGCCCAGGTTGACCGCGGCCTGAGGCGGGATCATGAGCGAAGGCAACAATCGCTACAACCGCCAACAACCAAATCTGCTGATGCCTGCGCATGTCGTGTCTGACCAATCTTACCGTGCACCACCTGAGCTGCGAACACACGATTAGCGCAAAGATGTATCACCATGCAATGACTGCCGTGTTCTTGCTTGGTTGGGAGAGCAACGCAACTGGTTTGAGCCTGTACTTTGGCGTTCTCTTCCAGGCTTCTGCGATAGGTGCCAGCTACCCATCATCCTCGCGAATGTGGCTGAGGGCTTTCTCTGCCAATCCTGGCAACTGAAATGGTGCCCCACGTTCATGGCGAAGTCAGAAGCGCCTACCAAGAATGAAAGCGCATTGATGACGGGGTATGAGTTCCTTCGATGCACGGCGTTTGAACACGAAGAGGTCGACTTGGATGTCCGTTTATTGATCAAGGCATGCTAGGCTGCCCTCAGACGAGAGCCGCTCAGGCTTGTTCGGCTTCGCCGCCGAATGCCGACATGGCCCGAAGGGGCGCGAATTTCCGGTCAGTGCCCAAATTCAAACACGCGGAAGTTGGGAAAGCCGACGGCATCTCAGGGCTAGTGTCAGGAAAACGAAAAGTGCCGAAGATTGCCACTTTGAATGGGCGACATGCTGTACGGTTTGCGTACGCCATGCGGAGCCGAGACGGTTTCTAATGACTTCGTAGTCGGACGGGCGGGCTGATTGAGGGCTGAAAAGGGACAAAGTCGGAACTGGCCAGGTGCCGCCTACCAGGCTTCCGTGTAGGCGCGCTTCGTTTAGCGCTGCGCCGTCGGTTAACGATTGAGTACCGTATCAGCGCACCGTAAGTCTGCACTCGCAAAAACAGGAGAGTGAATGACATGACCAAGTTTATCTTGGTGCCGGTGCGGGGGCCGCCAACCGCAAATGCCGAGAAGATCCTACTCCACGTTGACCGTATCCGATCCATTGAGACAGACCCCGACCCCTCGGCGGACGGCAAAACGGCTATCCTGCTCGACAATGATGTGAGGATCGCGGTGAACTTGACCCTGGATGAGGTCTGCGCGGAGTTAAGAAGATGTCAGATACGAGTCGCGCTCTGGACGCGCTAGGACGCGGCCACCTGGAGTGTGTGGGATGCAGCTCGTTCCAACCGCATCCCACAAGAGCCCGTCGCCTAGGGAGTAGGGAGACGCGCCCAAACTCATGCGGTTCGTCAAGCTACGGCAGCTTTCTTAAGCGGTACTGTCGCGATCGTTTTCAGGATTTGGGAAGCAATTTGATATGGGTCGCCTTGGGAGTTCGGTCGGCGGTCTTCCAGGTAGCCTTTATAGCCATTGTTGACAAAGCTATGAGGGACGCGGACTGATGCGCCTCGGTCGGCGATACCATAGCTGAACTTATCGATGCTCTGCGTTTCGTGCAGACCCGTCAGCCTCATATGATTGTCGGGACCGTAGACCGTAATGTGGTCTTCGGTATTCGCTTCAAAGGCAGACATAAGCTGCTCGAAATACTCCTTGCCACCAACGTCACGCATGTAGGCCGTCGAGAAGTTTGCATGCATGCCGGACCCGTTCCAGTCCGTCTCGCCGAGCGGTTTGCAATGGTACTCGATGTCGACGCCATACTTCTCTGCAAGCCGCTGCAGGAGGTAGCGCGCCATCCACATTTCATCAGCAGCCCGCTTTGACCCTTTGCCGAAGATCTGGAACTCCCACTGACCCTTGGCAACTTCGGCGTTGATGCCCTCGTGATTTATGCCTGATTCCAAACAGGCATCGAGATGTTCTTCAACCATTTGCCGGGCGATGTCGCCTACAGCACCATAGCCAACACCTGTATAGTATTTGCCTTGTGGCTCCGGGTAACCGCTGTCTGGAAAGCCGAGCGGGCGACCGTTCTGGTAAAAGAAGTACTCTTGCTCAAAACCAAACCAAGCGGAGTCGTCGTCGAGAATGGTGGCGCGCTTATTCGACGGATGCGGTGTAACACCGTCTGGCATCATGACCTCGCACAGAACAAGAACTCCGTTTGCGCGCTGGCTATCTGGAAATACGCGTATTGGTTTCAGGACGCAATCAGAACTGCTGCCGTCGGCCTGTTTTGTGGAACTGCCGTCAAAACCCCAAAGCGGCAGTTCTTCCAACTGGGGAAAATTCTCGAATTCTTTGATCTGTGTCTTGCCCCGCAAATTTGGAACTGGCGTATAGCCATCGAGCCATATGTATTCGAGCTTAAACTTGGTCATTGAGTTTATCTCCTCTTACTTGCTCGGAACTGCGAAAGCAGCGGAAGGACTTGGCGGGGAAAGGCAGGGATTGAGGCCCTAGGTAAGTCCGAATGCGCGCCGGTGACGGGGACGCAGGGCCGGACATGCGAGGGACCGTTATGTTGGCAGGGGGCGTGGTGGCAATGTCTGGAATTAGAAGCAGTCTGGTGGGGTGGTTTGCTCGAACCGCGAACCAGGTCGTTGCACGGTCTACAGCCCTTGGTGCAGCTACGAACCACTCGTCATTCATACTGAACATCAACCTGCATGTTTGACGCTTCCGTGAAAGCGCTCGCTTCCATTTGCTAGCAAATTGCGCAGCGTAAAAGAAAGTCCAAAGATTAGGCAATTGCTGTTTTGTTTTTGTGCGGGAGTGAAGAAGTGATAGCCTTCCGGAACAACCAGATTTGAGTGCGTTTGGAAGGAACTGGGAAAAATACGAGGGCGGCTATGAATTTCGAAGAGCAAAAGATGGCTAAAATTTATTCGTTTCCAGCCACGCCCAGGGCTCGATCATCGGCAGCGCAACTAGCTCGATTGGAGGCGGAGGCACGTCTTCTCGCCAATACGGAAAACGTTGGCTGTTGGTATCACGATCATGCAATCGCCAAAGCGAGTACCAGAGGTCGACCCTGAGCCGCGATCGCTGTGCAATAGGATGGGTTCGACTAAGGCTTGTTTTATGGGCCCGATTGATTAATCGGCTGCAGTGACCTCACAGTCAGATTCAACGCTACGAAGCAGGCCGACCCCCTGGTGACGAGGTCGGCGACTTCCCGTCGTGTGTCTGAGTCCGCTTTCAGGTGCAAAGCGGAATATGTGAGGACTGCCATTATCAGAGGGCCGCAGTATCCGCTTTGATCAACAAGCGGACATACAGATCTTGGACGTTCGTCAAACTCTTTTTCGACTCATCAGCAGAAGCCGGAGAACCTGTACGTCAGGCTGCTGGATGGAAGAAGAAGTGGAGTTGCGGAGCACGAAATCTAGTTGCGCTGGGCCACACCTGATCGAAAATTTTGTAATCCAGAACCGTTTTGCTGAGATTTCCACGGGTTCTAAGGCACGCGTGCTAGCACAACGCGCGCAAATGCGATTAGGGATCGCTGACTTATGTCAGTTATGCTGTGCGCAGCTCTGATCGGGAGGCTCCATGCTGCTCACCTGGCCTCGACTTTTTTGTACAATTGGCGCCATCTTGTTGGGGCGGGTGCTCAGCAAGTGACAACGAAATGAAAGCAGGGATTGTGACGGGGTCGATTTCCCGTCCCAATACTGCGCCAAACAAGGACTCCATAACACCTGGAACACAGGAAAGGCTTGAGGCGCTCATCGCAGAAAACGAGGCGCGTGTCATAGCGAAGTGCCAAAGCAGTTCTGACAATCGCTCGCCAGCAATGAGGGAACTAGAACAGCAACGGTGCCGTGTTCTGATCGCCGACCGAAACATGCAGCAGAGCGAAGTCGGTCAGGTCAAGCACTGATCCAGCTCCAGTTGATCAGTCCGATACGTCTCGCAAACATTGCTATAAGCCGAAGACATCGTGGGTTGTCTACAATTGGGCATAGGAACCACAGAGGAAGAGAACGCGAAGATCGTTGCTCTCCCGAAAACTCTTAACTGGAGATCAGCCCGGGTTCACACTGCCGATCTCGCCGCCCTCGTCTGACAAGATGCCGCGACCTAAGCCGTTTAACTACTGAACCTCATGAGCAGCTGCCGGTTGCAAGTCTCCGATAGCTAATCGGCTGTCACCACCGGTCAGTACCCTCCTGAAATGCGCCATTGGAAGCGAAGTAGAACTTGCCTGCCCACGACGGGCTCTATTTTCCTTTCCAAGCGCTCCGTCATTGCAAAAGCGGCAGGCGTGCCTCAAGGAGAGCTTTGGGAACTGTTAATCGCCGGAAGCGGGCGAAGGGTATTCGACGATCGTGCGATGCTCTTCTGCTGCATGAAGCCGCCAGTAGGCCTCCTTGATCTTTTCGGTAAGGGGGCCGACCTCGCCGGTAGCGATGCTGCGATCATTAACTCTCGTCACGGGCATAACCCCTCCTGCTGTCGAGGTGACGAATGCTTCGTCGGCGTCAAACAGCTGCTGAGGGGAGATCGGTCTCGAGTCGCAGTCGATTTGCAATTTGCGGCACAGATCGAAGACCGTTCGGCGGGTCACGCCCAACAGAACGCCGTAATCCGGGGTGGCGACCTTGCCGCCTTGGACCACGAAGAGGTTGAAGCCGGGCCCCTCGGCCAGATTTCCATTCGCATCTTTTAGGATCACGGTCTCCGCGCCTTGTGCGTAGGCGTCGTAGAGGCCGGTCACCAGATCGAGCCAGTGGTAGTTCTTGATGGTGGAATCGACTGACGCAGGCGGGATGCGGACGATATCCGAGATCGCCACGTGCAACCCGCGCCGCATCTGTTCGGAGTTGGCGACGGACCCGAAAGGTATCGCGAAAGCAATGAACCGGTTGACTGCATCGCGCGGGTCGCGGCTGAAGCTTGGGGAGGTGCCGCGCGTGCAGATAAACTCGACATAGGAGTTTCGAAGGCCTGACAAAACCACGCAATTGTACAGGATCTGCGCAACCTCCGACCTTTCAAACGGTATGGTCATGTGCAGCTTCTTCAAGCCGCGAAAGAACCGGGTCAGGTGATCGTCGAGACGAAAAAAGGCGCCATCCCAGACATGCACGACGTCGTAGGTGGCATCAGAATGCAAGAAGCCGTAGTCCAGTACCGAAATCTTGGCGTCAGCCATCTTTAAATACTGGCCATCCATGAACGCGACACCCTCGGGGTATGTGTTCGGATCCGCATGATGGGTTGAAATCTGTGGCAAATGTCTCATGCGCAGTCCCTTTGGTGCGACGCGTAATGACTCACTACATATGAAGAGACTGGGAACAACTCAGCTAACATCATGTCAGAGCGTTGGCAGTACCCCTGGCGTTTGAACTTACTTACATCAATACACGGTGAGGGAACCTTCGAACCCACGATGGCCACTCCATGATCATTTGTAGCGAGTTGGTCAATTTGGTGCGCAGTTTCTACCCGCGGCAGCTTCAGGATACATGCTCATAATTCCGGCTCCTATGAGCCCATGAGTCACAAGAACAATCCATCATGCACCGCAAAGAGATGCTTACGGAAGTTCACGGCAAGGCCCAAGTTGAACAGCGAGGCTAAAATTGGGTAAGCAATGGGTCGGTTATTTGACTTCTGGACTAAGGGAGATTTCCGACTTAGTGCAAGCCAACGCGTCGCCGCTCGAACCACCGCAACGAGAAGAAGCGGCGGAGGCGTTTGTTCAAGCGCAGCTCACCTTCTAAGTTTGGGGCGGTGTGAATCTAATTTCCACTCTGGACAACGGCCCTCTTTAGCCCAAGGCCACTCTCGGGCTGTTTCTGGCTTGATCCATCCAGCCCCTATGCAGACCCCGCGCAGGGCAGCGGGGCCAAGACGACGAACCAAATTCACGTCGTTAGGACGACCCACTGCGGCTCAACACGGAGCCAGGCAGGCAGGTTCCCTAGAACGAAGTCGTCATTCTCAGAGAATACACCGACGAAAAATCGAAGTCGGTCGTGAATGCGGGGTCCATTACAGCCTGGTAGCTCAAGGTTGTGTCGACATCCGGGAGAAGCGGAAACCGATAAAAGGTCTCCCAGTT
>JARFQY010000091.1 GCA_029287535.1 Filomicrobium sp. | reverse complement strand
CCCCCCCCCCCCCCCCCCCCCCCCCCCCCCCCCCCCCCCCCCCCCCCCCCCCCCCCCCCCCCCCCCCCCCCCCCCCCCCCCCCCCCCCCGCCAATTTTTAAAGCATATGACGTCATACGAGATTAGGTCGTTGGTCTCGTGGGCTCGGAGATGTGTATAAGAGACAGCCTCTATCCTCGTCTACGGCAACTGGCCCATTAGTCGTAGCGGACAAAAAATTACGAGCTTCGTGAAATATCAGTTTGTTGATAAGCGCGAATATAGCGGCCATATGCGTACTACCTAAATCCCGAACGGGGCCATTTCATCGGCGGCCCGACAGCACATCGCCGACATCTGCAAAGTCCAAATACCAGACAGGAAACTATCGCGAGCGGACGGCCTTTGAACCAAGATTGCGACAGACGTCGAACGGCAGCTCCTAGACGGCTTTGTCGTGCTGCGCGGTTCCAGTTCGCCGTTATCGCGAAGAAGCTGAGCATAAGGGCCGGGACTGGACGTCAGGCATGCATGCTTCGTTGACGCTGAATTGAGTTCAGCCGTCCGGCGCACGCGCCCTCAGTTGGCCTGCAATGAATGGATATACTCCGTCAATGCCAGAACACGTGCTTTAATGAAAGCCTCTGAGTCATACTTGCCAAAGAAATCTTGATAGTATTGGGATGCCTTGTCATTATATTGGTGACCCCATGCCGGCATATCTCTAGTACCATGCAACGCTATCACTTCCCTTCCATCAATTATCTTCACTAATAGCGTGAATGGAAAAACGCCGTTATTGTTCTTCATTATCTGACTCAAGTCCGTAGGCTTTTTCTGCAAATAGCCTGCGAGGGGGCCGTCCCCCTTGCCAGCGCCGCCGTGGCACGAGGCGCAATTTGATTCATACTCCTGTTTTCCCAGAGAAGACATGCCAGCCTGTGCTAATTGCGGTGTGACGAGCATGGAAAAAGCTGCAATCCAGACCAAATTCTTCAACCTCATGCTTCCTCTCCTGCCATATCGGTTCTTATCGGTTTGATCATTCAACACCTGACGTTGACCTCGACCAAGCGGTCGTGACCTCACTGCAGGGTTGATACTTTCTCCATGCTGTATCGAGGTGTGGCAGGTCGCTATGACTTTGGTCAATGGTCTCGATATTTATTGCCATTGATCCGGCATGGGAACTATAAGCTGCATCGATAACAAGTGCAGGACCTGTCTACTTCTCCGAATTACGACCAGTTGAAATCCTGACTTGGAGGCATCATTCGAACTCTTCCGAACTCGGAAAGCTTATTTTGCCCTCTATGATTTCCGTCAAAATCCTGCAGCCATTGCCGAACTCGGAAAAGTGGGCGTACGCTAACGCACCAAAAGTCTCGGGAGACATTAGAAGAACCATGTCGACGAACGGACTCAAATCAGCTGGCGGCTTGGTGTTGAGTGGCTTCAGAAACGTCTGGCGGACGTCCGGAGGCAAGGAAGTAATTTGAAGGGCGTAGGCCACGTATTCATGGGTCGCAAGTGATACCGACCTCTCTCCGATGTGGCTCCGGAAAATCTGATGCGCAACCTCGTGGACTACGATGCTCTCGTAAAATTTTATAAAAGGCAAAGAGGCGTATGCTGGGTTGGTTTTCGCCATCGCTCGGCATGCCTTGGTACTTGCTAGCCGTATCGTTTGAGCTTTCGTGTCGAAGGCCCCAAATGCATCGACACCGCACACACCGATTGCGTCATTTTCAACTTGAACTCGGATGGGATCAAGCGCTTCCAATCCACATTGAGCAAAGAGTTCTATTGAGCGTTCAGCTCCTGAACGGATGACGGCTAGCTCCTCCGCGGAGGCGCCGGCGATGGCAATCTCTGGGATGGAGGATGGCGCGCCTGATAGCCTTTTATTATGGAGCGATGTCTGCTGGCTTACTGCTGTGGCTCCAGTCCACAATACGAGGATGAGTGATGCAGCTATGGAAATGAGGTAAGCCGCTGAACGGTTCATGTTTACGGACCCAGAGCAAGCCGATTGGAGCAGCCATAATACGTGTCAGGTAGACCTAGAATCGGCCTGCAACAACGAAGATTATGCTATCGGGTAGCAACCGTTGCACAAGTCCGCTTATTGATCAAAGCGGACATGGCCGGCGTCTGATGATCGCACCCCAGGCATGTTCCGCTCTGACCTTGAAGGCGGACATGTCAACAGCGGTCCAGGCGTACACGGCGAATATCCGCAAAGTGTTGTGTCCGGCCTATTGGTGCGGCTTAAACACCGCTGGACTTGATGGGTTCTGCGGACCGCGTCCCATTCTACAAAACGGACGCAAGCAGCTTGCGATTGTGCCAAGCTGTTCAGTCATCACTCCGGCGTAAACGGTTGATGATTATCAAGGCTTGCCGTCCTTACTTTCGGCATCTTCAACTTAAGTCGTTCCTATGTGCGATAATTGGCTGAGCCCTCCCCGCTTCGCCCGGGTGCTTCGGCTGGGCCGACAATTGTTGGAGTCTGAAAGTATGTTGAGGGGTAGCGTAAGCGCAATCATTGCAATCGCATCTTTTGGAGTCGCCTCCATAGATGCCCACGGCATTAGCCTGGGAAAATTTGAATACAGGAATAGTTGCGTCCAGTGCCATGGCGCGTCTGGCAAAGGAGATGGGTGGCTCGGCGGGTTCCTGAACAAGCCTCCCTCAGACCTCACAATCTTGCAAAAGAATAATGGCGGCGTTTTTCCTGTCGAAAGAGTCTACAAGATCATTGAAGGTAGTGAAGATGTACTTGTCCACGGCCCGCGTGAAATGCCCGTCTGGGGGAACCGGTTCCGCGCCCGACCCCAAAATGATGAGGATGCTGGCTTCGCAACAGATGAGGACGTTCGCGAGTATGCAAGGACACGCATCCTGGCGCTGATTGAGCATCTCTCAACTATTCAATCGAAGTGAGCGCTACAAGTCAGTTGTTTTGAAAGGCCTGCTGCATGAAGCCCATTGTGTCGCGCTATCTGGGCTCTTCACTTGTTTTCAGGACCCAAGGACTGTTCTCATCACCAAGGAGTGTCGTCAACAATGATATCGCGCAGCGAGGTTGTGAGCTAAAGGTGCTCGCGAGTTAGACTGGTTTCCAAACGTGGAGGCGTCAGTGCACTGGAATACAAACCTGGATTTGAGCGTGCGCGGGACACTTTTTGTGCTTTTTACTGCGGTCGCTTTCACCGCGCTATTTTTTGACGCCCCCGCTGGGCTCATCGGTTTTTGCTTCGGTGTAGGACTATCACAGTTGACGGAAATTACCCTCGGCCACTACTTGCCCGGCAAGGACTAGCTTGAGAAGGACCGATCCAATGTATTCCCGGATTCTTGTTCCAATTGATGGTAGCGAGCACGCCCACGAGGGGCTGAGGATTGCATGCCTGCTAGCCGAAAAGACTGATGCACGCATCATCTTGCTTTGCGTCAGCGAAGGTCATCTTTCTGAGGAAGCGGTTGAGGCCGCCATCAATGAGGGCATTGTACGACCTTCCAGCTATCAGGATTTCGTAAAGACGCTCGATTATTCGAGCATCGCTTCCACGCAAGCCAATTTGAACCGAGAGGCCATTCTCTCGCGCGCCGCATCTGCTATTGCTGAAAAAATCGTGCAGCGGGAGGCGCGCTTTGCGGAAGTTAAGCACGTGCCCGAAGTCTTGACGTTATTGCGATCTGGGAAGCCGGATGCCTGCATCATTGAAGCGGCGAAGAGTTTCAAGGCGGACCTTATTGTGATGGGTAGCCAAGGCCGCACAGGAATCGAGTCCTTGTTCCACCCAAGTGTGGCAGAGGCTGTGCACAAGCATGCCGCGTGTCCCTGCCTCGTGCTTTATCCCAGAGTCGGGTCCTGAGATGACGCCCGGGTGCCGGACGACAAAAGCAAATCTCCTGTTTCAAGGATCATAACAGTTTTCCGCCTCAGAGAGGCTTGAAGTGCTTATTTTTGTTGGCCTCATCATTGTTGCCACTGGTCTTGTTTGACTTCTGGCCGAGCGGTTGGGTCAGAGGCACACTGAAAGGTCCTGCGACTGAATTTTTAGTATGCGTAGGGCCGGCAACTGGTGACCGGTTCAATTCTTATCGTCAGAAGTGTTTCGGAGGTGTGCTCAACGTTGATCGAACCCGCGGATGTTTCCTGACTCGTTCAACACCTCTGTCACGTTCGATGTATAGCAATCGCTTTGGGCGGAAGGTGCCTTTGCCCCACCCCGTCTAAGCAGCTCGCGGGTCGTCCTTGTGACGACCCATTTTTATTTCCGATTCGCAACTTCGTCTTGCTCGTCCAGCCAAGTCCACACCTCTTCATCTATTGCGGACTGCGCTGCCGTCTCAGTCTCATAGGCATGTGCTGAGATCTTTCCGCCGTCGAAAACCACCAACAGCCATGGCAAGCCCTGCGAACCTGTGGGCGGCGGATACACATGCACGCCATTCCTGGTGCCCTTAAACTCAACCTTTGACATCTCTACCTCCTGTTCCCTTCTGAAAGGGCGCCCTCTTGAAAGCCGCCCGATGCCGATATTTGCATTTGGCTTGGATCTCCTGTCTCGGGATGCGCGAAAGCCCCTTCCGGGTTCGCCGTTCTGAAGTCCGCATTCGGATGCAGAGCGAAACATATCTGAGGCGCATTTGTCGGGCCTTGCCCTTGTCCGCCGCGGATATCTGCTCTCCGACCGAGACCGGACATGTAGAACAGAGCTCTAGCGCAAGTAGCGGACTTGTTCTCTTGATTATTCTCAAAGCTATGTCGCGTTAGTGCACTATTCTGTTTGCCACGATCATTGCCAAAGACACGAATTTAAAGAAGATCGTCCGGTCCGTTCGTCGGCTGGGACGACGTTGCACGATGGAGGATTCAATGAAGGTAAAAGAGGCGATGCACAAGGGTGCCGAATGGATGGCGCCGACCGCATCTTTGTTTGAACTTGCGCGAAAAATGAAAGAGGAAGACATAGGTGCTATCCCGATCGGCGAGAACGACAAGCTGATCGGCATGGTAACGGACCGGGATATCGCAATCAAAGGAGTGGCCAAAAGTGCAGCGGTTCAGGATCTCACTGCACGCGACGTGATGACAGAAGGCATAATCTACTGCCGCGACACCGAGGAACTCGATGATGCACTACGGATTATGGAAGACCACCAGGTTCGCCGGTTGCCCGTGATCGACGGCAAGAAACGCATGGTGGGTATGCTTAGCCTGGGCGACGTCTCTCACGCAGCGTCGCATGAATTAACCGGCGAGCTTGCGGCATCGGTTTCAGCACATCACAATAGCTAAGTCCGAATGCCCCCAGGCCATCTAGTCACTGTGCGATCGGTAAAACTGAATAGGCGCGTTGCACCAGCACTCGATGGCAAGTAGTGAAAAATTTTTGGTTCGGCCTTCGGCGATTTGCGAGTTCGGCTTTAAGCAGCGCTTACAAGTCTTGTACTTAGCACATCAAGGTGCTGATTTGAGAACCGCAGTTCATGGATGTTTCACTTCACGCTGGAAAGCGGACATCACAGCGCCGAGCATGGCGCATGTCAACATGGTCCGCAGAGTCTCGAGCCTGTGTGAAAACGCACCAGCCATGGCTCGTTCAAGAACAAATTCCTACAACGGCCAATTCGGCGCTGGAATGACGGGTCACGCAGAACGCATATTCAACATCGACAAATTTTCATATACCGCTGTTGTAAATCAAGAAATACAGTTCTAAGCGGGAGCCGCTTGCTGCCGCTGCCGGCCGTGCGCAACTCAGCCGTTGCCTTGGACGAAGAAAACTATCCCTACAATTTTCGGTCGCACAACGTTTCCACACAGGCTCTCCACAAAGCGGACATCAACCTCTAGCGAGTGTAAAGGAGCCTGAACGGGAGCGGACTGACTCGAACGACGGGATGGGCAACGCTATCCCGCTCATGCTTGTGCCGGTGATGGTTCTTGGCGTCTACAAGACGGGGACTCGCAAGCAAGGTATTGCCTTGCCTCCTGCTAGTTGATTTGGGCCCGCTCAACTACATCGACCCCGTCAGTGATCCGGTCGCTGGGATGCAGCACGACACGATCGCCTTTCTTGAGCCCATCCAGAACGGCGGCGTACTCCGTGTTGCGCTGCCCCAGCTTAATGCTACTTAGTGCCGCGGCACCATTTTGGAGGACGTAGACCATCCAACTGTCATTCACGCGGAATAGGGAGCCCAGGGGGACAACGAGCACGTCCTGCAAGTCCTCAATAATGATCCTTACGAAGACGCGATAGTCGTGACCGAGACGCTGCAGGGCTTCGCCCAGGCCGGCCGGATCGAAGTCAAGGATGACCTTCACGCGCTGCTCCTCGATGCCCAGTGCGGAAACCTTGGTAAAGCCGGCAGGTTCAATTCTTGAGACTTTTGCCGTTAGGTCGCCGCCGCCCCATGCAGACACAATTGCTGGGGCGCCGATCGGGACTCGAACGGCATCCGCAGACAGCAATTCGACGACGAGTTCGAGCTGTTCTGGGTTGCCGATCTCAAGCAGTGGGGTGCCCTGGATGACAATCTGTTTGCTCTTTTTCAGCACCTTGAGGACACGTCCGCTGACCGGAGACTTCACCGCCATGCAGCAACTTTGCGCATAGCTGTTGGGGCTGTCCTCCTCCGGGCCGGTCAGACGTGCAATCGCGGTTTCCAATTCCCTCTCATGAAGGATCTTGTTGGCCTGTGCGCGTGCCAAGGCGGCCGATTTCGTTTCCACCTCGATGCTGGCCTTCTGCAAAACACGCTCGGAAACGACTTTCTTCTTCGACAGCGAGCGGGCCCGCTCAAGATCATGCTCGGCGAAGTCCAGTTCGGCTTCGGCGCGTTTTACCTCGGCCTCGGCAAGATCAACCGAGGCCTTCGCGGCTTCGATCTGTGCCTGCAATTCACGGCGGCTTCGCAGGTCCAGAAACGGGGGTGGACTCGGCTCGATGGCAGCGACCGTGGTCTGGCCACTTTCGACAATATCGCCCTCCTCAAGCGGTGATCTTAGCACGCGTCCGGTGATTGGCGCCGAGACAACGAAGACATCCTTGATCCGTGTCTTGCCTTCCTCGTCAACGGTGACACGCAGACTTCCTTCGCCAATAACCTCAGTATCGACAGGGACCGGGCTGGGTGAGAGCGCGTAGAAAATTGCGCCGATGATCATCACCACCAGCAAGCCGGCGAGCCCGCGTTTGATCATCGTAGCGTTTTCGATAGTGCCAGTCACGTTCTACTCCCGGGTTTTCAGAGCAGCAATCAGATCAAGGCGGCTGATCCTGGTCCGCACCACAAGTGCTGACACGAGCGCGGCCAGCAGCACGACAACCGTCGACCACGCATATGTCGACGCGTTTATAATGAGAGGTATGCGATAAAGATCGCTCGAGAATCCGGCGATCATGAGCCACGCGAAACCGTAGCCCAGGGCCCACGCCAGTGGCTGTGCGGCCAGGACCAGGATGGTGATCTCCAGAAGCAGGACCCTGCTCACTTCCGCATTCGTGAACCCCAGCACGCGAAGGCTGGCGAGTTCGCGGGCTTGCTCGGAAAGTTGAATTCGCGCGCTGTTATAGACGACCCCAAAAGCGACGGTCATCGCCAGACCAACGTAGATCGTGACCATCAAGCCGAGGTTCATCGCGATCGTTTCGCGGAACTTCTGCAGTGAGGCGTCACGCAAGGCGATTGAGGCGATGGCCGGAGTGGACTTGATTTCCTCGAACAACGCGTCTTCAAGGCGGGCGTCATAGGAGATATGGACACCGGAAACAAGGTACCCTTCGTCAACCATGCGATTGAGTGCCGACCTGCTCATGAAGGCCGAGACACCGAAGTAGCTTTCGACAATATCCAAGACCGGTACGCGCGCACGGCCCTTGGGGCCGCGCGCCAGCTGTGTGGCCTCGTCTTCTCGCCTCGCCGTCCGCACCAAGGGCATATCGACAATGCGCCCGGCGCCACGCCAACCGCCCAGTATCTCCAGCTCGACAACGTCACCGCGTTGCAGGCGAAGTAGTTCCGCTACGCGCGTATCAACCACCAAACCATCTTTCGGTAAAGCGACGGGGTTCAACTGACGATCGATAACGCGAAACAACTCAGGTTGAGTTGGTCTGCCGTAGACGGCGAGCTTCTTCTCGAACTGGCCGTGCCGCATACGTACAAGGACGCTGCGAAAAGCTTCAGCCCGCATTACACCGGGCAGTTTCGCTGCCGCCTGCAGGACGCGTTCGTGCTGTTCGTCGGACAGGCTGAGCGTTGCGTCCTGACGTTGGGAGAGGAAGAAGCTGACGTCAATCATGTGTTCGATCGAGTCGATAGAGAACAGTGAAACCACCATCAGCGCACCACCGAGCGAGACCCCCAGCGTCGTCAAAGCCGCGCGCAGCGGCCAGCGGACGATATGGCGAAGCGTGATCATGGTGAGCTGCGAGAAGTGCCGGTAAATGCCCAGGCTCTCCGCCCAAAGCTGACGGTATCGTGGCGGTGCGGGTGGCTGCATGGCAACCGCCGGTGCCAGGGCGACGGTTCGTATCACTGCGTGCAGGGCGCCAAGGACAGCGGCCCCGAGTGAAATCGCCGCGGCAATTGGATAGATGTCAGCGTTGCGTTTGAAGACAAGGAACGGGAAATGGAAGAACTCTTGGTAAAGCCGCGTTAGGCCAAGCCCAAAATAGGTGCCGAGCGCAAAGCCGACGAGGATGCCGAATACGGCGATTATCACTACCAGCTTCACATAGTGGACCGCGATCGTGGCGCGGGTGTACCCCAATGCCTTAAGGAGTCCGATTTGCTCACGTTCGAGAGCAACGAGACGGGTTAGCGTCATATTGATGAGAAACGCTGAGACAAATAGGAAAATCGGTGGCAGGACGCGCGACATGGCCTTGAGTTGCTCCAGCTCGGCGTCGAGGAAGGCGTGGCTTATCTGGTCTTCGCGTCCATACGCGCCGGCACCGCCATAGCGTTTGAGGATTTCGTCGACCCGCTCGATGACATGTCTTTTGGAGGCGCCGCGCAGGAGCTGGAGCGCGACGGAGTTGAAGGCACCATCAAGATCGAAAATTTCCGCCAGGGCCTCTTCGGACATCCAGATGATGGCATACCGCTTGTCATCAGGCACGAGGTCCCCGGGACCGATGGCGTAGATGAACTCGGGAGACAGGAGAACCCCAGTCACGGTGAGCCGGCGTTTGCGTCCATTCAAGATGGCTTGAAACTGGTCTCCGATTTCGAGGCCGTGAGCCTCGGCAAAGGCCTCATTGATGGCGGCCTCGTGCGAGGAGCCCGCTGCTGGAAAGCGGCCCGCGCGGATGTAAGTCTGATTAAGCCGAGGCGGGCGATGATCGGGGAGAGACAAGATCAGCCCCGTCACCGGTGGAGAAAAGTAGGGAATGTCCAGGATCGCTGGCTTTGAAATGCGCGTTTCCACCGCGCCGACACCCGTGATGGTCGAAATCTGCTCTCGGACCTGTTTGGGTGCCCGTGTCAGCGAGGCGAAGATGTCGGCGAAGTGGTAGCGTTGGTAATAGGCGTTGCGTGTTTCGTCCAGCGACTGATAGGCGCCGACCGACAGGACAAGAGTCGAGACCCCTGCCGCAAGGACCATCGCAATCGCGAGGCCTTGTCCCCACATGCGGAGAAGATCTCGGAGCATTTTCGTGTCAAGTGCGCGCACTTTAAGTCACCAGGTGATGGCGGCTGGCTCAAGCCGTTTTTGGTTCACTTCCACGTGCGTGATCGTGCCATCGCTGAAGAATGCAACGCGTTGTGCGATGTCCTTGATCGAGCGGTTGTGCGTGAT
>JARFQY010000062.1 GCA_029287535.1 Filomicrobium sp. | reverse complement strand
CGAACCGATCCACCACGCTTCGCCCGCAGATTGTCTTTTATGATTCCAACAAGACCCAGGTCCACCAAGTCCGCAACACCACCGGCGGCGCGGACCTAAGCGCCACCATCAATGTGACCCCCGGCAAGGCCAACTACATCCGCGTCGGCGACTACTATGGCGAGGCAGCCGGAGACTACACGCTGAAGGTGACGTTCAAGGAGTAAAAAAATGCCGTTCCACGCCTCACGTCGCACTTGAGTTCTGCGACGCTGGTTGCGATCGTCACCGCCGCAACCAGGTACAGGAATTCAAAAACCAAATGCTTTACACTGATATCCCCACCGCCGACGAAGTCAGAAGTCTCGACACCTTCCGCGGCAACATCTGCGTTTCGATCTATCTGCCCACCACCCCGGTCACTCGTTCCAGTCAGGCCGATCGCATCCTTTTCAAGAACCTGGCCAGCACGGCCATTGACCAGCTGAAGGAAGCCAAAGCCAACAAGCGCCATATCTCAGCCATCGAGGACGCCTTCGCCGATTTGGAGAACGACCGCCCGTTCTGGGCCTATATGGCCGACGGCCTCGCCGTCTTCGCGTCACCAACCAAACTGCGCACTTTCCGCCTGCCACTCGCACCCGAGCCCGAAGTCCAGGTCGCCGATCGCTTCCACATCAAGCCCCTGGTGCCAGTGATGGCACAAACCGCGCACGGCTTTGTCCTTGCCCTATCGCAGGGCTCCATTCGGCTCATCGAGGTGACTCCGAGTTTCGCCAAGGAAGTGAAGGTCGCCGGCATGCCCAAAACCATGTCGGATGCTGTCAAGCGCCAGATGCCGCGCGACCGCGCCCCGGCCCGGCGCCTGCAGGGCGGAGAAGGCATGAAGGTCCTGCAGGCCCAGTATTGCCGCGCCGTCGACCGTGCCCTGCGCCCGGTCCTCGCCGGCCAGACCGCGCCACTAGTGCTGGCAACTGTCACGGAGCTGGCTGCCGTCTACCGCGCCCAGAACAACTACCCCGCCCTCGTCAACTCGATCATCTCGGGCAATCCCGAGGCGATAAGCGAATCCGATCTGGCGGCCAAGGCGCGGCCCATTTTCGCCCGCCGCCAAAAGAAGGAACTGAACGAACGCCTCGCCGAAGCCGTCGCCGGCTTGGGCAAGGACCTTGCCAGTGCTGACCTGGCCCAGATCGCTAACGCGGCCTCCCGTGGCCAGGTGGCGACGCTGTTTGTCGACAACACCATGGAGGTCCCGGGCCGCATCAAATCCAGCACCGGTAGGCTGACACTTGCCAAGCGACCCAACGCCGAGACTTACGATGTCCTCGACGAACTCGTCGGCCTGGTATTGCGCGGCGGCGGGGAAGTCCTGCCCATGGCTTCAAAGTCGATGCCCGACGGCAGCCCGGCCACCGCCGCCTTCCGCTTCCGCGGCTGACCTAGGTCCGTAAAAACCCAACAAAGGAGCGCAGGCCGTGCTTGCGCTCCTCTATATTATTCCGTCAAGCACCGGCCGAGCCTGGGCTCTGAGCATCCGTTGGCTCAACTTCGGGAACACTTTTCCGCTTTCCTATCTGCGCGATCCCCCGGCAGATGACGTAAAATGTCGGGGTCAGTAGCAGGCCAAACAACGTCACGCCGATCATGCCCGCGAAAACCGCCGTGCCGAGCGACTGACGCATCTCCGCGCCCGCGCCTTCCGCAATTGCCAGCGGCAGCACACCCAGGATGAATGCCAGCGACGTCATGATGATCGGACGCAGGCGCGTGCGCGCAGCGTCGACGGCGGCATCGAACCGGTTGAGCCCACGCTCATCTTCGGCCTGCTTGGCGAACTCCACGATGAGAATCGCATTCTTGGCGGCCAGCGCCACCAGCACGACAAGCCCGATTTCGACAAGGATATTGCGATCGAAGCCCTGCAGGGTGACCCCGATCATGGCCGCCAGAATACACATCGGAACGATCAGGATGACCGCCAAGGGCAACAGCCAGCTCTCATAGAGCGCCGCCAGCAACAGATAAACAAACAAGACCGCGAGCGTAAACGCGATGGCGGCCGTCGACCCTGCGATCTTTTCCTGTAGGGCGATTTCCGTCCACTCAAAGCCGAACCCGGCCGGCAACCGCTCCTCGGCAATCTGCTCAATTGCCTCGATGCCCTGCCCCGATGAAAAGCCGCGCGCGAGCCCGACCTGGACCTCCGCCGCGGGATAGAGGTTGTAGCGCGGCACGCGGTAGGCACCCGTCGTGTCCTGGAAGTTGGCGACCGAGCCAATCGGCACCATGTCCCCGTCGACATTCCTGGCCCTCAGGTTCGCAACGTCCCGGAGGTTCAGGCGATAGGGGTTGTCGGCCTGAGCCGTCACCCGATAGGTCCGCCCAAGAATGTTGAAGTCGTTGACGAACGCCGACCCCATGTAGATCGACAGCGTATCAAAGACTCTTTCAATGGGGATCCCGAGCCGCTCCGCCTTGGTGCGGTCGATGTCGGCGTAAATCTCCGGCGTCCGCGTATTGAAGAGCGTGAAGGCCTGGTTGATGCCGGGTGTCGCACCGGCACTTCCCGCAACCGCCCAGGCCGCCTGTTCAAGCGCCGGCAAACCCCGGCCGGAGCGGTCCTGGACATACCCTTTGAGGCCGCCGCCCGTTCCAATACCCGGGACCGACGGCGGTTCCAGCACGAACACGAACGCATCACGTATGGCCGCCATCTGTTGCCGCAAGTCTCCCAGGATCGCGTCCTTCGTCAGACCGTCCTCTAGACGTTTCTCGAAGGAATTGAGCGTGACGAACACAACCCCCGTATTGGGGGCATTGGTGAACGTCGCACCGTCAAACCCAACAAACGCAACGGCGTTCTTTACGCCCGGCCGCGAGAGCAGAATATCCGTTGCCTCGCGAACGATCGCGTCGGTTCGGTTGAGGGTGGAGCCGGGCGGCAATTGGAACACGGTGATGAAATAGGTCCGATCGAGCTGCGGAATAAGACCCGTCGGCGTGTTCGCGAGCCGCTCATAGGTCGGCACCAGCAGCAAGCCGAACAACGCCAACACCACAATACCCATGCGCACGAGACGCGCCGTCAAGGCGCCATAGGCATTCGACAACCCCTCGAACAACCAGTTGAAGCCCTTGAAGAACCAGCGGATTGGAGAGCTCAGCCAGTAGACAATGCCGCGCTTCTGATCCTCCTCGCTCTTGTGTGGCTTGAGCAAAATCGCCGCCATCGCCGGTGACAACGTGAGCGAAACGAATAGCGAAATCATCGTCGCCCCGGCCACCGTGATCGCGAATTGGCTGTAGAATGCGCCCTGCAGACCGGTGATGAAGGCGGTTGGCAAGAACACCGCCACCAAGACTAAAGACGTCGCCAGCAACGCCCCACCGACCTCGTCCATTGTCCTCTTGGCTGCATCCCTGGGAGAGTAGCCAAGCCGCAAATAGCGTTCGACGTTCTCGACAACGACAATGGCATCATCGACCACGATGCCGATGGCAAGCACCAACCCGAATAGGGACAAAGTATTAAACGACACCCCAACCCCTGCCATGATCGCAAAGCTGCCGATGAGGGAAACCGGGATGGCCACGATCGGGATGATGGCCGCGCGCCAGGTCTGCAAAAACAGGATCACGACCAGCACAACCAGCAAGACCGCTTCAAAGATGGTCTCGACCACGGCATCGACGGAAAACTGGATGAACTGCGTCGGGTTATAGACCACCGAGTATCCAAGGCCCGGTGGAAAGTCCTTTGACAGCCGCTCCATTTCACTGCGGATCTCTGCGGCGGTTTGCAGCGCATTGGAGCCCGGCCTCTGAAAGATGACGATCGCGGTTGCCGTCTTGTTGTTGAGGTATGCGTTGACCGTATAATCCTGCGAGCCAAGTTCGACGCGCGCGATGTCTTTCACCCGCAGCACTGACCCGTCGGGCTCTGCCCTCACGACAACGTCCTCGAACTGCTCCTTCGACGTCAGACGCCCCAGTGTTTGGACGGCAAATGTAAACGCCCCATCAGATGACGCTGGCGGCTGATTGACCGATCCCGCAGCCACTTGCAGGTTCGCACCTTGCAGCGCGGTGACAACCTCTCGCGCCGTCAAGCCACGCGCCGCTATGACGTCCGGGTCGAGCCAAACGCGCATGGAGTAATCGCGCGCACCGAAGATGCGCACGTCGCCGACACCATCGATGCGGGTGAGGACATCTTTGACGTAGAGCGTCGCGTAGTTCGAGACGTACTGCTGATTACGACTCCCGTCCGGCGAAGTCATATGCACGACCATCATCAGATCAGGAGATGACTTGCGCACGGAGATTCCCAGCCGGCGCACCGCCTCGGGCAATCGCGGCTCCGCGACTGAGACCCGGTTTTGCACCAGCACCTGGGCTTGATCGATATCCGTCCCGGGCCGGAATACGACGTTGATGGAAAGGGCTCCATCGCCGGTCGACTGCGAGACGATGTAGAGCATCCCGTCAACCCCGTTGACCTCCTGCTCGATCGGCGTCGCGACGGTTTCTGCGATGACCTTTGCGGATGCGCCCGGATAGCTTGCGGTGATGTTAACCGTCGGCGGCGCGATCTCGGGGTACTCCGCCACGGGCAGCGTCGTTTGCGCGATGGCCCCTATAATGGTGATGATCAGCGACAACACAGTCGCGAAGATCGGCCGATCGATGAAGAAGTGCGAAAAGCGCATCCGGGCCTCGTCTCTTAGAGCTCACGGTATGGGTCTGAAGTGACGTCGATAGCTGCGACGCGTGTTGCGACACGCGAGCCGTTAGTTCAGTTCAGCAGACTCGCCCGGGTCGAATTCGGTTTTGACTTTTGCGCCTGGTCGCACCGCCGGGTTCGCGATACCATTGATCACCACGCGATCATCTGCGCTCAGCCCGGATTTGATAACGCGCAGACCGCCTTCCTGCAGCGGCCCGAGCGTCACCGGTTTTGCGCCAACCACATCGTTTTCATCGACAATGAAGACGACCTTTTTCGTTTGGTCCGAAACGATAGCCTTATCGGGCACCAACAATGCATCGAACTTACCGCCGAAAAGCTGCAATCGGCCAAACAGCCCCGGCGTCAGCATGAAGTCAGGATTGTCAACGATCGCCCGCGCGCGGATCGTGCCGGACCTTGGATCGAGCCGGTTGTCGACAAAGTCCATTTGCCCCTTGATCGACCATGCCTCTTGGTCGGCAAGCTTAATACGCACCGGATTTCTCTTTTCACGCGATGACGGCCGCGTTCCAAGTCGCGCCAGGCGCACATAGCGAAGATAGTCGGCTTCCGAGCCGTCGAACTCGAAATAAATGGGATCCAGCGACACGATCGCCGTCAGCACCGTCGCGCCCGCCGCACCCCCCGTCACCAACGCACCGACGTCGACGCGCCGGTCGGAGATACGCCCGGAAATGGGAGCGGTCACGTCGGCCCAATCAAGGTCCAGTTGCGCCGCCCGCAACGTCGCTTCAGCTGCAGACAAACGCGCCCTTGCGATGGCCAGGTTGGCGTCTCGCGTTTCGAAATCCCTTTCGGTCAGCGTTCGAGAACGCAGCAGCGGCCTCGCGCGCTCGACTTCGGAAATCTGCAACGCCACATCTGCTTTGCGCTGCGCGATTTCCGCCTGAGCACTCTCGACAGCGATCTGGAAGGGCCGCTTGTCGATGGTGAAGAGCAGGTCGCCCGCCTTCACCATCTGCCCATCCTTGAAGTGCACCTTCTCGATAAAGCCGGAGACACGGGCCCGCACATTCACGCTTTCAATCGCCTCGAAGCGCCCGGAAAACTCGTCCCATTGCGTGATCTGCTGCGACACCGGGTTCGCCACCGTCACAGGTGGCATCGGTGCTTGTGCACGCGCCGGAGACACCAAGAGCGCTGACATCACCAGCCCCGTGACAATCGACGATCCGAAACAGTGCGAGGGCACGAGCGCAGCCATCGTCAGCTCCTTTCAGCTCAAGCAAGGATGCCATTCAACAAAGAATGAGTTCCTTTAGGACACCTTCTTCAGAAGAACGAGCGTAGTCTTGATCAAATGGATTTGACAGAAAGCCGCACCCTGAATAGTCGGCGCAATAGTATCCCGATTAGAACCAGGCCGCCGCAATGGTTTCCCGATTAGAACCAGTATAGTTCGCGGACCGCATAGAACGCCATCTGCACTTGCGCGTGCCTGGGCGAGCCTGATTCTTGCATCTCACGATGTTAGACGCCTCTAAACCCAGGACTTAAGGCGCGACGCTACCGACACAAGTGCGCAAGTGCCCAAAGTCGAAATTCGTGTCTTCAGCGGCACACCTAACGTGGGCGTTGCGCATCGGCCTCGGGCTTTTCTGCTAGGCCGAATCAAGTTCATCTGCTGGCAGACCGGTATCCGGACCTCAATCAGGCTTTCGAAGTCAGTCTCCAACAGCGAAAACGTTCTAGGCGTCTAGATAGCTGAGTCTAACCCGACAACACTCTGCGCGTTGAAGTAGCAATCGCATGTGGTCGTCACATCGATGCTCTATAGGATCTTGTCAGTGCCCCGGGCTTTGGTGCTACGAACGCCTCAATTTTCTTACCCCACCGACCATTACAAAATCTTGGCCGCTGACAAACGGGCGCAGGCTGACCACGCAGTAGGCCGGCTGCACAGAGTCGTAACATGTCAGAGCTAGCGTTGGCTCTAAGAATATGTTTCGTGCTTCAGAGGCGGCTTATATTTGAAACGGCGCCCACCGTTGACGGCTTTTTCTACGTGCGCCTTGAGTCTAGAGACCAGGTTTGCATCGCCTATCGCAAGCATAAGCCAAGGGATTGTACCACTACTCCACTCTTCAGCTGACAGCGGTTCGCAGTAGCTGCTCTCGTCGCTCAAGCGTCGGTCGACTTCTTCAGACACATTGGCCCAGAGCATTGCGGCTATTGGTGCCGTGACTTTACTGACTTCATCACGACCTTCAACGATAGCAAATTGTCCTTTCCTAATCGCCGGCAAAACAAGGGCTTCTAATCTGCCAAGCGGTAGGTTCTGAAATGCAGCGGAGTGCGACATAAGATGGACGACCTCACCAAAGGCAGCATGAAGACTCTTTGACTCGGCTGTTCTCTTGCGCTCCTCGGACAACTGAGCCAGCAACTGCTCTTCACGATCATCGCTGCGACTACCACAACAACTTTTGAACGAGTTCTCTTTTGCAGATCCCTGGGTCAAGGAGTCATTTTCATTTGTGCAAGGCATGAACAGTACGACCTTTGACGGCAAAGCGGACAGAAAGTGAGGGCAAAAAAGAATCCTGAGAATTCGCTGATGCAATCACTCGGTTGGCTTACTCCCGCGCAAGTGCAAGAGTTTGCAGAAACGCATGAAATGGTTATAGCTCATTGAGCTGACCAACCAATGGCTGACGCACGCACAGCGTTATTAAATCATGAATGCGCATCCCAATGACAAACATCGCCCAAGCAAGCAACAAAGGACATTAGTTGATCCAAGGCCTATGAATTCAGCTGCGCGCCGAGCAGTAGGCCTATTCTGGGCGGCACGATTTCAAGCGCCGCCGGACACGCGACGGCCGAGCGCGCCGGTTGCTAAATTTCGTCGACGAGCCCACACGAGAGCGCCTTTCTATCCGCAACGCTTGGCACCATACCGTGAGGTAATAGCCGAATGAGCTACATCGACGGGACCGGGTTTCGAATTCTTGCCTGTTGGTTCACAGTTCAAACGGATTTCAAGACCGTGAGACGGTTTGGCATGCCGGAATGGCGACCGGCTTATTAGTCAAGATGCGCTCCAGGGAACGCGGCGCTGCAGGCGCCGAGGATCCGGCAGCCAGTCTGACTGCATGGACGATGCGCGATAAATCTGAACAACCTAGCCCGGATGGTGGACCGATTCATTTTTGTTCAGTAGGGTCCTCCACAATGGAACCCCAAGTCGCTCGAGCCCTATCCGGAGAAGACACATGTTGATGTTATTTGCCGGCGGCCACCGCATGGGTTCGACGTATCAGTACCTTATTGGTCGAAATGCCCTAAAGCAACTGGGGGTTCGGTTTGAGCCCACAGACAACTCGGCGCTAAGCACTTTTCACCTCCAGAAGATCCGAAAAGCGCTGAAAGTCGCAGACGAAGACCCGCAAACGTATTTTCTAGCAAAAGCGCATGCCGCTTTTCCTGAACAGGCAAAAGCAGTTCTGACCGCCAAGAACTCCAGAATTTTCTTAGTCTGGAGAGATCAGAAAGACGCGCTCGTCTCCGATTTCCATTACGCGCAGCGAAAAGCTAGACATGTCTATTCTGACTTTAATGACTATTTCGCTCGCCGCGGCCGCAAGATTCTCACACGTAATTGCCTTCAACAATTGGTTTGGCAGACCGTTGATGACGAGAGAGTTAGAGCTTGGGACTACTTAGACCTTGTTTACGAGTTCGAGACCTCGGCGCAACAGATGATGGATTTTGCAGGTTTGCAGAATGTGGATCTCAAGGCACTTAAAGAAAGTGTTTCAATAAAGAAGCTCCGCCAGACGCAGAATGACCCCGAAGGAAAATTCTTCCGAGAAGGGGGCAAACAAGACCTGCTCCTATTGAAACCTAGCTCTCAAATCCTTGAGCAAATTGACTATATAGTGAATGAGCAAGACGCCGCTGTTCTTGCGTCAAGCTTCGAGCGTCAAGATTTTCTGCGAACGCTTTTTATCGGGCGGGAATCTCGCGATGCTGGCCTCCGCAAAACGCTGCACTGGTGGCTCCATAACACTCGGCAGGTTCACTTCCTGAGACTAAGCGTGTTACCGCACTTCTACAAACTCTCACCCCGTCGTCTCGATCGACTGATGCGTTTGAACCGATTCGATTGAATCACCAGATTGATCATCGCCGGTAGACAACCATTCGACACCTTCAAAGCCTGAAGGCGGTCAATATGTTGCACGATCGCACGAGTGCGAAGCCTCCTCAAACACCTGTTAATCGCCAGCCAGCATGTTGCGAACACATGCTGCAACTCCACTACGCCAATGGGGCAACCGTAGACGATAATCGCGCTCCAGTTTGATGCAGTCTAGCTTCGAGTTCGCCGGCCGCGCCGCCGGCGTCGGGTATTGCTCTGTCGTGATGGCCCTGACCGTGGCGTTCGGCCCGCCAAATTCTGCCGAACGCCGAAACACCTCACGCGCAAGTTCACACCACGTCGCCTCTCCTGTACCCGCGGCGTGATATACGCCCAAGTGACCTTCGCCGCCCCCATCCCGAGCCAGATGCGCCGCAATTGCCAGAATGGCGTCGGCAAGATGCGGCGCATAAGTTGGGCTGCCGTGCTGGTCGTGAACTACGCCAAGTTCTGCTCGGCTCTCCGCCAACCGAAGCATGGTCTTCACGAAGTTATGGCCATAGGGACTGTAGACCCACGCCGTACGCAAGATGACGTGCTGCGGGCAGGCATCCACGACGCGCTGCTCTCCGATGAGTTTGCTGCTGCCGTAGACCCCGGCTGGGGCGACTGGGTCATTTTCGTTGTAGCTATCACCCTTTTTTCCGTCAAAGACATAGTCAGTCGAGAGATGGATGAGGGGCAAGGACCGCTCTGCACAGGCTTCGGCAATGTTCCCCGGTCCTATAGAATTGACTAGACCGGCAAGCTCGGGCTCCGTCTCCGCTTTGTCGACCCCGGTATAGGCCGCAGCATTGACAACGACCCTTGGAGACATCGCCTCAATCGCATTAGCGATCGTATCCGGCTCGGTAACATCAAGCTGTGGTCGACCGAGCGCAACAACCGTTATGCCTGCTGGCTTCTCGGCTGCGGCAAGCGACCGCGCCACCTGCCCCTCTTTTCCGATAACGAGAATCTTCATGGACCGATCCACATCACAGCTCGGCACTGCGCCAACACAGAGCCCTGTCAGATTGAGGTTTATCACTCTTCGCATTTAGACCTGGCTAAGTGCAATCCTCCAATTCTCATGGCGGTGGATATAGCAATTGACCGAGGCGGCGCGATTGTATAACGGCTCGGGAGGCACTCTCGTTGCACACAAGGTGAAAGTGCGCTTGAGCGTTTTGATTTCGAACTCAGCAAGTTGGACCCGAACAGGCTTGTCCGTTTCTGTCACTCTAGACTTAATCCGCACGGCGTGTCGCATCTCGGGACTTGGCGCCCCAGCACTGCTGTCGAGCTACGCCAATCTCTGGCGGCTCCATCGCAGCTACCCCAACAACCGCATTCGCAGGCTGCCGAAACTCGAATCGACAAGTCCCGGCTTAACCGGCACGCCGAATTCAGGTCGCGGGGCCGACATCGTTGTCCCCATTTACAACAATTTTGACGACACAAAAGCGCTTCTCGAGCAACTGCGCGAGCAAGCCTCCGACCACCGGAGTATCATCCTCATCAATGATTGCAGCACGGACGCCAGAATTGCGCCGATGTTGGCAAATTATTGCAGTGAGGTGCATGCAACGGTCCTGCTGGAGAACGAGCGCAACCTTGGCTTTGTGAAGACCTGCAATCGAGGATTTGAAAACGCGGTCTCCGACGTTGTGATCCTGAATACAGATATTGAACTACCACCGGACGCGGTCACTCGCTTGACGGCTTGCCTGCGCTCAGCCGACGACATAGCGGCTGCAGCACCGTTCTCGAACAGCGCTTATGGATTGGGCGTGCCTGATCTAATTCATCACAATGAGCAGGTCTTTGGGGCAGATACTCAGCAGATGGATAAAGCGTTCCAGACCCTCTGCTCTTTCGCCCCGATCGACATTCCCCGCGCCGTCGGTTTTTGCATGGCGATGTCACGCAAGGCCATCGATCGAATTGGTCCGTTCAGCACGGACTTCGGTCAGGGCTACGGTGAAGAGGCAGACTTCTGCATGCGCGCCCGCAAGATTGGCTATCGCAGCGTCATCGCCCCGGACCTCTATGTTCGCCATCATGCCGGAAAGAGCTTCGGCGGCACCTGGCAAAAGAAAGCGCGCACCGGCCAGTTGCTATTCTTGCACCGGCATCCCCAGTACATAGACATGATGCGCGACTATATTGATCAAGGCGAGGCTCGCGCCGCAATCTTCATGGCGCTCGTCGCCCTATCGCGAGGTATGAGCGGACGCGAGCCAACTGTGATGAAAGCCGAGCAGTTCTCGAAGAGCTCACCCACGCCTACCGATAGTCCGGTCGTTTCTGTAAGCACCCCGGCTGACGAGGTCGAGGTTCGATTGTTTCTGAATGGAGAAACCTACCTGTTCAGCTTCGCCGGCAGCGATGTTGCCCGCAAAGCCTTTGAGCGAGTTCAAATCCCCTTCCCCCGGTGCTGAGCTATGCATAGAGCCCCCAGAATGCTCCCATTGAATGCCGAACACACAAGCTCTCAGTCAATCTGAATTACACGGCGCTGCAAGTCTGACAGCATTTGGGTTTCGGGCAAAATCCGCCCTAACTTCGCGTTGCCACAAGCATTCCATGGGATTGCTTGGCACATCCGTTGTGTTAGTATGCATCGCGATCCCAGGGAGGCACGATTTAGACCATTATGAAGGAACTCACACTCCATATCGGGCTACCAAAAACGGGGACCAGCACGCTTCAGCACTATTTCACAGACAATTTTGACCAGCTGAAACAACAAGGCATTTACTACCCCCAGACCGGCCGGCCTTACGTTGCACATCACGGGATTGCGCAGGCCTGCAAACGCCTTCTGCCGGTTGGAAGCGATCTTTCTAAGCTTCGAAGAGAATTTGATGCAGAAGTTGCAAGTTCCGATCAAGTCCTCCTAAGCAGCGAGGCATTTCAGGACTTCACTGCATACCTTGGCGTTGTATATTTCTTTGGACTGCCGAGGGAGAAACCTCCTTATATCCAGGCGTTAGCGCCGATCTGGGTAAGGCGGCACCGCATTAGAACGTTCTGCTACTTACGCGAGTTTCTTGAGTTCGCCGGCAGCAATTACGCGCAGAGAATCCAGAATACGAACATGTTCATGAGCTTTGACGAGTTCTGCAGTTATCAGTTTCGCCGACCGCTACTGTTCCTGACTGGATTTTGGACATGGTTCTCAGATGAAATTCAATTCGCACCATTTGAGCGTGCGAAACTTTACAACAAAAGCATTGTCGATGACTTTTTTTGGCGGATTGGCGCAGACATGCCTTCACCCGCATTGAACCGCGATGCCAATCCGTCGATTGCGGGAAATTTATTGGCTTTCAAACTGTTTCTCAATGCGCATAGTCTGCATTCCAAAGCGCTATATGGAGTCTGCTCGGAACTTGCCCGGGAAGACCCTGCATTCCGCGGGCGCTTCAGAATAACCGATAGCGCTGCGAAAGACTTACGGCAAAGGTTTCAACAATACAACAAGAAGGTTGAAGACCTTGTCGGCAAACTGTCCTACAAGTCGTTTCACAATGAAAAGCCCATCCTGAACCCAGACACCTGGAGCGCCGATGTAGAGCGGTTTCTCTCCCACCCCGGACTTGCGCATCTAAAGGATCACCCGGCAATGCTTCGTGCTTCAACCGACGCAACAATATCCGAGCTCCGAAAAAAGATTAGTCAGTAAGCATTCGGGCGGTTTCTACAATTTACCCCAACAAGGGCCGCCCACTTGACCCGATACCGTCCTGCGATTAGACCCATCCTCCATCAATCTGAGGCAATCCTTACCAAGGAATCTATTTCGGAGACCAACTCACGCAGGAAGCGATGCGTAGATCTCTCCTTCGACGTTTCGTCGAGAGACCGGCTGATACTTTCAAATAGATCAGGCACAGTGGCAAGCCGATGCGTCGCCTCGGCGAATGCGGAGGGGGTTATTCTGCGGGCAAGCACCCCTGTTTTACCCTCAACCACTTGCTCTGCAATCCCGCCGACCGGCATGGCAACAACCGGCATAGCACTGCCGAAAGCCGCGCAAGCAACGCCCGATTGGCTTGCTTCGATATGCGAACACGCCATCGCATCATAACCGCGAAGAATACCGCTGATTTCGTTGTCGCCGATCCAGCGGTTGACGACGTCGGCTCCTAGTTTCTCGAGCCGCTCCCGCTCTGGCCCAAGGTCGCCTGAACCGGCCAATCCCAATTCGATCGGAACACAGCGGTTCTTCAGCATTTCGATGGCATCGATCAGCAGTGGCAGCCCCTTATAGGCCATGATCCTGCCAAAGAACAAAATCCGCATGGCGCGGCTCTCAGGCAATTCGCGACTGGTAGGATTCTCTTCGTATACGAGATCGGGATGAAACAAAGGAAAGACACGGCCGGGTTCCACCAGCCGCTTATCGATGATCCTCTCCGCAACCGATCGACTAAGCGTAACAACAAGATCGGCGTGCCTCGCATCCGATGTCAGCCATCGTGTTGTCCAAGCTGTCACATCGCCGGGATGCGGTACGGCATCGTGAATGACGGTCAGGTACTTCGTGCCGAGCTTTTTGATCGACGGCGCCAGCAGTGGCGACCAGACGTGCGGCATGAGTGTGACGGCGGCAATTGGGGGCCGCTTCGAAAACTTTTCCAAAAGCGCCCGGCGGGCCGCTGGAAAGCTCACCATCAGACTGAAGGGGGTGGCGCGGTCGAAGGTGTCGATCTTCGTGACCGCAAGCCCTTGCTTTTCAAAGTCATCGGCTAATTCGTTATTGGAAGAGATGATAAAGTCAAAATTGTAGTCGTCCAATTGCGCCGCCGCCTGCGCCAACTGCAGCGTGAATTGTCCCAAGGCGCCGCGCCGCCCGAGATAGATGAAGGCAACCAACGGCTTTGATTGCTTTCCTTCGGCCATTTCCCCAAGGGGCCTTTCTGCAAAATGCAATAGGCTGAACAGCCCCTAGAATTCGGATTGAACGACTTCCAGAAGATACTTGCCGTAGTCTGACTTGCCGAGCGCGCTACCCAGGCGCTCCAGGGCCGCTTGGTCGATGAACCCCATTCGGAAAGCAATCTCTTCAGGGCACGAAATACGATAGCCTTGACGCTTCTGCAGCGCCGCTACATAGGCGCCTGCCTCGTTGAGCGCATCAGGCGTGCCGGTATCTAGCCAGGCGAACCCGCGGCCCATCTTCTCTACGTAGAGCTCACCGCGCGCCATGTACGCTGCATTTACGTCGGTAATCTCAAGCTCTCCGCGCGCCGATGGTTTCATGTTGGCCGCGATTTGAACAACAACTGGATCGTAGAAATAAAGCCCTGTCACTGCCCAGCGGGACTTGGGCGCTTTTGGCTTCTCCTCCAGCGACACCGCGCGCCCGTCCTTGTCGAGCTCAACGACTCCATATCGCTCAGGGTCGGTAACATGATACGCGAATACGGTCGCCCCTCTCTTGCGCTCCCTTGCTCGCTCAAGCAGTTCGGGCAATCCGTGCCCGTAAAAGACGTTGTCGCCTAGGATGAGGCAGGAATTCTGCCCCGAAACAAAGTCTGCGCCGATGTGATAGGCTTGCGCCAAGCCTTCAGGGCGCGGTTGTTCAGCATAACTGAGTTCCAGCCCCCACTGGCTGCCGTCACCCAGAAGCCGCTTGAAATTCGGTAAATCCGTTGGCGTCGAGATGAGCAGGATTTCGCGAATTCCCGCCAGCATCAACGTGGTCAACGGGTAATAGAT
>JARFQY010000049.1 GCA_029287535.1 Filomicrobium sp. | reverse complement strand
CAAACCAAGCCTCGGAGCTGATTATCCCTAGACCAACCGATCCCGACTAGACCATTCCAGAGATGGACAAGGCGAAAAGTCAGCTTGAGGTTAAGGCCCTAAGCTGCTTCTGGCTTCCAGGTTTTGTTCTGGATCTTGATGAGGAGATCGAAGACGTTCTCCGCATTCGGGTAGCGTTCAAGAGTGATGTGCTCTGGGTTAGGCATGTGAGGCCTAATGATGTCCAACGCCCACTCGACAAGCTTCTGGATCTCACTCTGAACGGCGCCTGAGGACAGATTCTTGCCCGACGACCACTCCTTGGCATTCAGATTCATGGCAGTGATTGCAAGCTTCTCAGCCTGCCGCAATTCGTTTGACCACTCGATCATCAGAAACCCCCGTTCCCAAATTGCCCCTAAGATTCCCAACGCGAACCACTCAAAGCATATGAGAATCTTACCCCACTCGAATCGACCACAACAAACAAAAACGCTACCCGAGAAGCGGATCTCCTCTGATGATCACAGCTCAGGCATGTTCCACTTCATCCCCGAAAGCGGACATCCCAACGGCGACCTCGGCGCACAGAGCAAATTTCCGCAAAGTCCACTAAGCGGAAATACGACAAGCCGGGCTAATTCAGCGTGTTTTTGTAGAACTTTCCGTCCTTTATGATGACGCGAATGCTCGCGATCCCCTTCTCACGCGGAGGTGCTGTGAACCATTCCGTGTTCCCGCCGATGACCGTTATGTCTTCCAATGGATTGCCATCGACAATCAGGATGTCGGCGTAGGCCCCGGCCTCGATGACCCCAAGTTTGTGTGGGTAGGGGTTAGATCGGCCCGATAGCATGGCCAGTTCCCCACCGACCGATGTCATCGCCTTTAGGGCTTCAAAGTTTCCGAACTTGTCGGCGAAGACCCACTTTTCGTGATCGCGGTGCTGTCGTGAAGCGACTCCATTGGAGTTCACGATATCGGAAGAGAACACCATTTTGGGCTTCACCTTCTTCATGATCTCCACGAAGTTCTTGGCGTTTTCCTTCATCTCCACGACCCGCGGGTACTCGAACGAGTTCTTATTACCAAACACGGGATGTTTGAATATCTCGTCGCTTACGATTGAGGCCAAGAAGGGGCTGATAACCCCCCTTTCTCCTTCAAGAGTATCGCTGTCTCCTCGGAGATGAACTGACCGTGCTCAATCGATTTCACTCCAAGATTTAGAGCGCGTTTAATCTACTCGTCGTTGTAGATGTGCGCTGCCACGTACACGTCCCTGCTGGCAGCCTCCTCCACCGCGGCCTTGATCTCTGTGTTAGTGTACTGGGGGGCAAACATTGGACTCTTTGCTCCAGCGACACCGCCACCCATCATGATCTTTATGATTGTGGCTCCGTAAGAAAACGACTTGCGTGCTGCCTTACGTATCTCTTCAGGTCCATCCGCAACCACGAACAGCCCAAGCCTCGCCAAGTTGTTTTCACCCGGACCCATCTGGCCGTCCAGTAAGGTATCTCCGTGACCCGAAGTTTGGGAGATTGTAGACCCGGCCAGGTACATGCGCGGCCCGTCCAGCAGGCCTGCGTCGATGACTTTGCGGAGCCCGTCAAGCATCCCGCCCATATCCCTGACTGTCGTGAAGCCGTCGGCGAGCCATTCCTGCGCTGCTGCGGCCCCCATGGCGGGGAAATAGTCCCAGCGCGATGTCTCCATACCGATGCGCCCACCGCCCATCGACAGATAAAAGTGGACATGCGAATCGATCAGGCCCGGCATTAGCGTACGCCCGCCCCCGTTGACCACTGTCGCATCGTCGCGAGCCTCGATTTCGCCCTTGGCGACCTTCTTGATGAAGTTGCCCTCGACCAAGACACTCATGCCTTCGGACAGAGCGTCGTTCTTGCCGTCAAAAATATTGACGTTGGTGAATAGCGTTTGCGGTTTAGGCCCTTCCTCAGCGCCAACTACGGCGGCTGGGTAGATCGCGAGCAGCAAGGTCGCGGCCAGCCCCCCAACAAAGCGACGGACGCTAAACATGGTTTCCTCCTCAGGACGTTTTTGGGAACGGTAGCAGTATGCGACCCAAGCCGAAACCCATCATGAATTCGCTTCAAACACCCAAGGGTTACTTCAATAGAGAGTTCTTCGATGTATGCTTATTGATCAACGCAGACATCGCCAGCCTCTTACGATGACAACAGAGACAGTTCTCAATTATGCCGGTGCAGCATGAAAAGAGCTGGCACTGAATGGCTAACTCCACCGCCAGCCAAGGTCCGATCAATCGGCTCCTCCCCGGAGCCGGGCGGGATAACTAAACTCACTTCCAACAATCGTGAAGTCAGACAGCCTTATCGGTCTTGCATCGACCTACCACTGGATTGGTGATGCCTGATGTTGACGCGGTGAGCCGGTTTTCCACTCCTCAGAGTCCTCGAAAATCCGCGCCATATCTCGCGAAAGACCATAAGCGCCGGCAGTGTTGCAGGAGTGCGACCAACAGAATCCACCGAGCTGGTAGTTCTGAGGTGACCTTTCCTACTCCTTGGGGTCATGACACAAACTAAAGGGCCGGTTCGCACCAGCCCTTTTTCTTTTGTCCGATCGCTCAGAGAAGCTCGATACTCTGCCCGTTCGGGTTGTACGCACGCCGCAAAACAATGCCAGCGCTCGAAGGGACACAACATCGCGCCGGCGTGGCCCTCGCCCGGCAGGCCGTCCTGCACTTCTCGTACTTGCTGCTCGAGGGCTTTCCGCTCTGGAGCGTTGCATGCTCCCACTCCGGCCTTCGTGACCTACTCAAAAAAGGGCCGGCGCGAGGAGGAAGAAAGCCCAGCGCCGGACTAGGTCAGATGCACACTGACTTAGGAAAGAGAAGCCAGCCTTTTGCATGTTATGAGCACACCCGCTTTTGAGAAGTGACCGTCTGCCGCAGCCGTGGCGCGATGGTTAATTGTGCTCGCCATGCTCACCACTTCTTACGTGGTGCCCCTCCTGCCGGCGCAACAGGATTTGCTGCAGCAATTTACCTCTCGGTTACGTCGACCCGCTAACGATAGCTCTTGCGTTCTCTCTATATGAGGCAAGGTGTGTTTTCCCTTTTGAAGTGGCTTTTCATTGCCGTCGCCGTGTTCGCAATAGCCACTGCTGAGCCGGAACAGCGCTCTAAGATGTACGAGGGAGCGAAAGCCTTCGGCTTTGCTATCGTTAGCGCTTGTCAACGACCAGGTAGCCCTTGCACCGAGGCGATAGCCTCAACCAAAGCTATCGTCGCGACGTTGTTGGAACGAGCAAGCGGTATGTCGTTGGAGGAGCAGGGGCGAGAAGGCGACTATCAGGAGTGACGCCCATGGCGATCGTTGATCATCGCCTAAACCAAAACCAGTTATAGCATTTACGCATTCTGACGTGATCGCGCGCCACCTGCTCTAAACATCCAAGAGCTCGCAGTAGAGCGCCTTCCAAGCAATGTTTTGCTCAGCCGAACTCGCGATCTCTTCGTGTTCTGGAAACTTAAAGAAGCCCCACTGTAGGTACTTTCTGATCTCTTTCTGTGCTGGCAGATGGCTCATCCATGGATCATCTTGATCACGGATGCGCTCCCAGTACTCGCAAACAAATAGGCATTCATAGAAGAACCGATTTGCGCACGGCTCACGCTGAAAGAGCTCGCTAAAGAACCGTTCGTCGAGCAGACCCATCGTCCGCGCGAACTCAAAGAAGCGCCCAGCAAAAGACTGGTCCCACCAAAGTGAGTCTCGACCACCTGCTGGTTCTCCGGGGGGCTGCTTAAGAAGCCACTGCCAAAACAGAAACACCGTCTCGGCAAGCGTCTCTCTTTTTGC
>JARFQY010000045.1 GCA_029287535.1 Filomicrobium sp. | reverse complement strand
GTGAAAAACCGCCCGTCTGTGGAGCATTTAGCTCTACCCTGCGTCTCTCACGCTCGTCTCACTGAGATGTCCGGACAGGTACACTGCACGCCAATGCATATGTCCGCTATTGGCACTTAACGGACATCTGTGAGTGGAGTGGGCATGTCCGCTTTACCCCTCAAAGCGGACATCCCGATGCGGCTCAATCGACTGCACCCCAAACTGTGACCCCCGGAACTGGCTAGTAGAGAAACCGCGCCAGAAGTAGTCACTCTAGGACTGAAGCTTCTGTCTCTCTGCTACGCGCAGCCAGACCAACCGGCAATTACTGGCGCATTTGAGGGCTTCTTCAATGAGGTCTGGCGGGCCTGTGCAGAGAGGCGGAAAGCCCGCGACTAGGTGGCTGTGATGGCAGTCTGGGGCTAAAGGCTCTCTGCCGTCCGATTCCCTGATCTGCGGGAAAATACAGGGAAATTTTCCGGTTCTCGACGCGAAGGCGAGAACTCAGCCCGTTTTCTCATTATAGCTCAGTTGGTTAGAGGCAGATTCCCTGCCTCGCTAAACAGGGAATTTTCAAGCGTTAACAGGGAATTGGTCTCCCATAACAGAGAAAGTTGCATGACCAATCTTCAGTGGATGGGGTTTTAGAATGGACAACCTGCAACGGCCACAGCGACTCTGCCGTGGTATTGACGAGGCCAACGGCAAGCTTCTAATGAGAATGGAGAAACCTAAGTTCCTGAGCTACTTGGGGCTACCCCGTCTGCTACCCGCGAGTAAGGAGATCCGGGCATCGGGGCCGTACGAGAAAGGTGCCTTCCCGGCGGAGCTAGGCTAGTGCGCCGTGGCGAGGTGTGTTGCTGAGATCTTGTTGCGAGGCGTGCTGCGCCGAGAAAGGGTTTGCCATATGGAGATGACCGCGAAGTCTGCGAACCGAAACGTCCCGGCCACCAGTCACCCACTGGAGTATCGGCTCTTTTGGTCACTGGACGATGACGGAGACGGCCTCGCGCAGAGGTCTGACCTAGTGCGCGTTCTGGAGCGAAATGGACTGACTCGCAAAGATCCCCGACTGAAGGACGTTTTCTCTGCATTGGATGCGCTCAACACAGAGTCAATCGATTTTTCTGTATTCCTTAACATCATAAAAAGTGCCGGCGCATTGATCGAGCAGGCTCTGCAGGGCGAGTTGGCCTTGCCGGATTTTTCGCAGCTGGCGGACGAGTTGACGCGTCAGTACGCGGAGGTTGAGCTGAATGAAGACGGTCATCAAGCAACCTACATCCCTCCCCTGGCCGAAGTCGATCCCGATCAATTCGGCCTAAGCGTGGTCAGCGTCGACGGTCAGTTGCTGGAGCTTGGAGACAGTGAAACTGATTTCTCTGTTCAGTCAGCCTGCAAGCCCTTCAACTATTGTTTCGCGCTGGATGAACTCGACGCCGATAAAGTGCATCAGCACATCGGTATGGAACCCTCGGGCCAGGCTTTCAATGCGCGTGTACTAATGTCGGACGGCACCGGTCGGCCGCATAATCCAATGATAAACGCTGGCGCTATCATGGCTGCCGCATTGATCCACTCGGACAAGCCCGTGCATCGGCGCCTTGAACACGTGCGTGGCATGTGGGCACAAATGACGGGAGGATCCATCCCAAGGTTCAATGCTTTTATGGCCCAGGAAGAGAGCCGTACCGGCGACAACAATAGAGCCTTGGGCTACATGATGAAGGCAGCCGGCGTATTGCCAAACGGCGAGGACGCAGTCGACCACGAACTGCGCGATGCGCTCGAACTCTATTTCAGTGTTTGCTCCCTGGAAATCAACGCGCGCGAGCTGGCAACAGCGGCGGCCACACTAGCAAACAATGGAGTTTGCCCCGTAACCCAAGAGCGTGTGTTTCAAGAGAGCACCGTGCGGAACTGCCTCACGCTGATGCAGATGTGCGGGATGTATGACGGGAGTGGGGAATTCTCTGTGCATATCGGCTTGCCAGCCAAGAGCGGGGTTGGAGGAGCTGTGATCCTGGTAGTACCCCGGCTCATGGGGATCTGCATTTGGTCGCCGCGGCTCGACGCCATAGGTAACAGTGTACGCGGAGTCGACATGGCTAAGCGCCTTGCTCAGACTTACCGGTTGCATGTTTACGACGGCGTTGCCGAGCGAAGCGACCGTATCGATCCTCGAACACCGGCTGCACGGTTGCGCGCACGCCAAACGTCTCAAGCGCTCAGAGCCGCAAACATCGGGGATTTACGCACGCTACGGCATCTTTACGATGACCACGCGGACCTTTCGAAGGGAGACTACGACCAGAGGACACCAATGCATCTGGCCGCTGCCGAGGGCCAGTTGGAGGTCGTCCGGTTCCTCCTGGAGAAAGACATTAGTCCGAAAATGCGCGATCGGTGGGGAGGCACGCCGCTGAACGACGCAGAGCTCGGTAATAGTTCAGAGGTCATCGACTTGTTGAAACAGCACGCCGCAGAATTGGGCGACTCACAACACTTACCTTCCGAGTCCAAGGCTACAGAACAGGCGGCCCAGTACGGAGACACCGATGCCGTGGTCGAGTTATTGTGGGCCGCCTCGGAGAACGATGTCGACGGCTTGCGCCGTTGTTTGGCTCAGGGAATTCCCGTAAGCGCTGCCGATTACGATGGCCGTACCGCGTTGCATCTTGCCGCGTCCGATGGGCAGATAGATGCGGTAAAATATTTGTTGGCGCACGACCATCCTATTCATGTACGCGATCGCTGGAATTCGACCCCACTCGACGATGCACGACGGGAAAACCAAGACGCTGCGGTCGAATTATTGTCAACCGCAGAGAAAGAATTTCACACTCTAACGATTGGGATCGACTTAAAGGAAATTCCACGGGCTAACAGCTTTGTAAAGCGCTACACTCTGGCACACGAGATTGACGCGCTGGTTAGCCACAGGGTGAACGTTGTTCTTGACGAGGTCCTAACGAGCATTATCGATCACGGATCCGACGACGCAAGCTGCCACCAGATAGTGCTCGCATTTGATGTGACCCCGAAACATTTGGAGATTTTAGTCACGAGCGACGGGCGCGAGTTTGACCCACTATCAGAATCAGCTACTGATTTGGAAGACGCAGAAATGATTGGGATGGCAAGCAAGTTGGTTAGCGAGCTTACCGATAGCGTCGGCTATCAACGTTGCGATGACAAAAACGTCATCGCATTGACATTTAAGCTAGCCAGGCCAGCCTCTACCTAAGAACCGGCCAGACAAAAGCTGATGTTGCGCGTTCGGAGGATTGAATTCCTTGCGGTGAGCAATCGGCTTGTGTAGTGGCTATGTAAGGTCTTTTGACAACACGACCAGGTTAGCATTTTGTCGCCGGTGGTATGTGAACTCGTCCATGACATTCTTCACGAGGTGAATTCCTAGGCCGCCGATCTCCATATCTTCGATCGGTATGTTGGTATTTGGCTCTTCCTGGGCGAAAGGATTGAAGGGGAGGCCGTCATCCTCGATGCTGACCACGAGCTTTCTTGGTGTCAACTCGACACTAATTACGATCTCGTGCGGGGCGTCATCTTGATATGCATAGGAGATGACGTTTGAAAGAATCTCATCGAACACGAGATTGATCCGCATGGCGTCTGCGGTTGATACCCCATGCTCCTCCGCGAAGGCCTGGAACTTTTCTGTCACTTCGGAGATAGCTTGGTGTTCGTTTGGAATTCGGATGGCCAGCTTCTCGGCCGTAGCCGTCTCCGGCTCAGTTTCATACCTGACGGCCAGCAGCGTAATGTCATCGGATTGCTCAGCACCATCGGCGAATGTTCGGACCGCTGAAAATACACTTTCAACAATGCCTTTGACACCGCTTTCAGCCGTTGAAGCTAAGACTTCCTCGAGCCTAGATTCGCCGAATAGTTCCCGACCTTTGTTCATTGCTTCGGTGACACCGTCGGTGAACAGTAGTAGTGCATCGCCTCGATACATCTGAAGCGTGCCCTCTCCGTAGGCGATCCCTTCTAATGCACCGATCACCGGACCGTGACGGGCATCGACGCACTCCAGCGATCCGTCTGCTCTCTTAACGTACGGAGGATTGTGTCCGGCATTTGTGTAACGAAGTGTGCCCGTGCGGGTATCGAGGATGCCAATGAATAGCGTGATGAACATACAGCTGTCATTATCCGCAGCGATTTCGTTATTGACCCAGGTTGCAACGCTGGCCGTCGAGTTGTCCTCGTGACAGCGTGCTTTCATCATTGCCTTCGTGACTGACATAAAAAGTGCTGATGCCACTCCTTTGTCGGAGACGTCCGCCACACAGAAGGCATACTCCTGTGGCCCAACCGGGAAATAATCGTAAAAATCGCCGCCGACCTCTCTGGCGGCCTGCATTGTCGCAGCAACACTGAATTCGACCTCGTCAGGCTCATATGTAGGCAACATGCCAAGCTGGATATCGCGCCCGACGCTGAGCTCCGCCTCCATTCTGTCCTTCTGGCGTTTAATTATCTCGTACGCATCCTGTAGCGCATCCATGCTTTCTTTCAGGGCCAAGTGAGTTCTTACCCGGGCTCCCAGAATAGGTGGGTTGATGGGCTTCATGATATAATCCGACGCTCCGACGTCGAAGCCAGCAGCCTCGTCGGTCGTCTGATCCATCGCCGTCAGGAATATAACCGGTATGTCGCGCGTCATTGGCTCCGCCTTCAGTCGCCGGCAGACCTCGAAGCCATCCATCTCAGGCATCATAATATCAAGCAATATGAGGTCGGGTGCCTGAGTCTCGGCGATCTTAAGGGCAACTTTCCCGTTCGTCGCAACTTTCACCGTATATTCAGATGCCAGTATTCCCTTGACGACATCGAGATTTTCGGGCGTATCGTCAACGGCAAGCACCGTTTTTCTAGCCTTCTTTTCAGTCATCAGATCCTGCTTTTCCGGACGCTGAATACTGTTCCCAAATTGGCTTTAGCAAATCCGCTGCGGCATCGAAATCGTATTCAGCCAGCGGCTTTTTCAGTCGCTGCAGTTCTCGCCCAAGCGCCGTACCAGCAGTCTGCTTGAGCAATGCATTCAGCATTTCATCTGCTGATGAATCGTAGCCTTCAATCAATTCCCGCAACTCATTTAAGCGATCCGCAATATTTGCAGGAATCGTCCCACTATCTGCGCCCGCTTCTTTACTCGAACTGTCATCCAAGCTGTTGATCGCCCGCAGGACGCGTCGCAGCTCTGCCTCAGTGGCTTCGAATAAGTCCTCCGGCAAAGCTGACGCATCTTCCTTTAGTGCTGCCTCCAGCTCTCCGGCCATTGACTGCAGTGCGATCGCCCCGATGCTACCACCCACGCCTTTCAGCGTATGCGCGAATCTGATCGCCGCAACGCCGTCGTCAGCATCGACCGCATCTCTCATCTGGCTCATCGCATCAGCCTGGTTGTCCGCAAACTTGAGCAGAAGTTTGCGATAGGCCTCTGAGTTTCCGCCGAGACGATCGATACCGGCTTTGGTATCGATACCCTCGAGTTCAGGAATCAATTCAGGCTCGGCTTCTAGCATCCCTCCCAAATCGGAGACATCGCGCTCCCTATGGGGTACCCACTTCAACAACGTCTCGAACAACAGAGCCGGACTGATAGGCTTGGCAATATGATCGTTCATGCCCGCTTCGAGACAGCGCTGTCGATCTTCGACCGTAGCGTTCGCAGTCATAGCCAAAATGGGCAGATCCTCGAACTCTGAGTCCTCTCGTAGCACCGACGTTGCAGTAAAGCCGTCCATAACCGGCATCTGAACGTCCATCAAGACGCAGTCGAAGCGCTTTATCGCCAACTTGTCGATCGCCTCCTGACCGTGATTTGCGATCTCCACGTGGAACTTTGCCTGCTCAAGGATTTCTCGAGCCACTTGTTGGTTAAGTTCGTTGTCCTCGACGACTAGAATCTCTGCCCCTTGGATTGGCTTCAACAGGTCCGGATCATGACCCCGACTACTAGAGCCCTTGCGACGGGCAGTTTTCATCTGTTCATAGCCAAAGGCATGCATGATTGCGTCAAAAAGGTGAGACGGACTCACCGGCTTGGTCAGAAATTTGTCTACATGCTCGGCACCAGGTTTATCGGCCATATCTCCGACGCCGAAGGCAGACACTATGATAATATGTGGGCTCCTCTTTGGTTTGATTTCGGTCTTTACTTTCTCCGCCGCCTCGGTGCCATTGATACCCGGCATCAACCAATCCATCACGATTAGATCGAAAGGCTTCCTTGCCCGTTTCATCAACTTGAACAAGTCGGCCGCATTGGCGGCCTCCTCCACCTTAAAAGAAAAAGACTCTAGGTAGGTTGAAATGATCTCGCGAGCTGTCGGATTGTCATCAACCACAATGGCGCGCATGCCTCGCAGATCAGGTACGATGTCGAACTGTTTTTCCTTCGCTCCCTCGCCGACACCAAGCTTCAACGTGAAAACGAACTTGCTACCCTTGCCCGGTTCGCTCTCGACCCAGATGTCGCCGCCCATCAGCTGCACCAAGCGTTTCGAAATCGCCAATCCGAGACCGGTCCCACCGTATTTCCGCGTGGTGGAGGTATCTGCCTGAGAGAAAGACTTGAACAGCTTACCCATCTGTTCCTCTGTCATGCCGATTCCGGTATCGCGGACAGAGACTTCAACCAAAACGTGATCGTCCTTGCGTTCCTGCAGACCGATTGCAACGGTTATCTCACCTTTCTCCGTAAACTTGACTGCGTTGTTGGTGAGATTGAGAAGAATCTGGCCAAGGCGGAGTGGATCGCCCACCAGGATGTCGGGCACCTCCGGGTGCCTCATGAACAACAGCTCCAGCCCTTTTTCCTGCGTCTTGACGTTGGCAACTGTCGCCAGGTTCTCCAGAACCGCATCTATCTCGAAAGGAATTGATTCGATCTCAAGCTTGCCTGCCTCGACCTTGGAAAAATCAAGGATATCATTGATAATTCCGAGCAGAGACTCGGACGAGCTGTGGATCTTGTTCAGGTAGTCCTGCTGTTTCAGCGTCAGCTCGGTGCGCAGACATAGGTCACTGAGTCCCATGATGGCGTTCATGGGTGTGCGAATCTCATGACTCATGTTGGCCAGGAAGTCACTCTTTGCTTTGCTCGCGGCGTCAGCCTGATCGCGGGCGATTTTTAGTTCTCGGTCAGTTTGTACCCGCTCCTGAACACGACTAAGTTGGTCGCCTAGGTTTCCCACCAGCTTCAGTATTTCTTTATCCTCAGGCCTGGCGTCCTCGCTGAAGTACTCCAACACCGCCACTGTCTCGCCCCTGACCTTCACCGGGAATGCCAATGCGCTGCGCACGCCCAGGCGGCCGGCCAAGTTGTTGCGAAGAAAATTCGAGTCCGTAAGAACATCTTCGATCCAGGCGGCTTCACCGCTTTGGGCAACGCGACCCGGCAGCCCCTCGCCCAGAGCAAAACTCGTCTTTTCAGTCAATTCAACGAAGTCCTGATATTTGAATTTGTCATCTAAATGCCAGATGCGGGTCGGGACCATCTGATGGCTGTCAGCATCTGCGACATAAACATGCCCGACGTGCCAATTCAGAGTTTCACAGCTCATCTTTAGGAATCGGGCTATCGAATCTTCGAACGAATCCGATTCGGCCGCCACAGCGCTGGCGCGATCAAGTAGCTGCGTGCGTTTTCTTTGGACATCCCGTTCTGTTTCCAACCGCTTGCGTTCAGATATATCTCGCAGCAGACCAAGGAACTTCTTTTCACCGCCGATTTCCATCCTGGTGACTTTGAGTTCTAACGGGAATTCATCACCGTTGTTGCGGAGACCCTTTACTTCCCGCGTCGTGTTCACAATGGTAGAAGGCCGCCCCGGATCGTATCGTTGTAGGTGGTAGTCGTGCTCTAGCGCTATTTGTTTGGGCATCAGCATGCTCACATTCCCGCCGACCGCCCTGTCCGCGGGTATGCCGAATATTTTCTCCGCGGCTTTGCTGAAAGTTTCAATAATCCCTTTATTATCGATAACGATGATCGCATCCGCCGTCGACTGGATGATGCTCATTACGCGACTCTCGTTCGACTGCGCCCGCGCCTGGGACTCGACGAGCTCTTCTTTGATCTCTAGGAGCTGGTTGTACTGATTCTCGATGGCCTTGTTCTGATCGGCCTGTGCCGATAGCGCCTCATCAAGCTCCTTCGTTCGCTCCTCGACACGCTGCTCCAGTTCTTCGCGACGCCGTTCGATCTCATCGAAAGTATCCTTCAGCGTAATACGCAGTAGCTCGACATTGCCAGCTAAGTCGCCAATTTCGTCACTGCTCTCCCGTTTGACTGGATCATCAAGATTTCCCGCTGTTAGCTTCCTGGCGGCGTCTTGCAGCGATCGCACCGGCCGTGTCAGGGATTGCGCGGCAAAAGAGGCAAGATAGACGGATAATGCCAACAAGACCGATCCAACGAGGAACATTCGGTCCCTTAGCTCACTGAAAATCTCAAATGCTTCCGCCTCATCGATCTCACTCATGATGGCCCAGTTGAGATCGTCCAACTGCAATGGGCGAAATGCAGATAGTACATCGACACCCCTGTAGTCGGGAAACATCATTGACCCAACTTCTTCGAGATTAACGGCGGCTCGCGAACCAGGCGTATCAACTGGCTGCAGGCCGATGGCATTATTCAGTTTCTCGATCCTTGCGACCGTCTCAAAGGGGATACCCGAGCGCCGGATTGCCTCCAGGTAGTTGTCACGGTCCTCAATCAGGAAACGCGACTGACTGCGTAGCGTGAGGTCGTCGCCGACGAGATAGGTTTCGCCTGATTTTCCTAGGCCAACGTCTTCCCATGCCTGCTTGTTGGTCATCACGTCGTTGATGCGATCGACGGGCATCTGAAAGACCAATACGCCCAACTTGGTGCCATCTTCCTCATAAATGGGCGAGGCGATGAACGACGCCTGGGCATTGTATGATGGAGGATAGGGAGCAAAGTCGGCCAATCTGACGAAATCTTTATCGTCCGCGTCTCGCGCCGCCCTGAAGACTTTGGCAAAATTGGTTTCTGCATAAGGCCCGCTCAGCAAAGAAGTTGCAAAGTCGACCTCTTTAAAGACCGAATAAATGATATTGCCCGTATCGTCATCCACCAAAAAAATGTCGTAATAACCAAACTCTTCCAGGTAGTCACGGATTATCGGGTGGTATTTTCGATGCACTCGAGCATAGTCGCTACCGTCTTCGGCAGCCGACAGCAGATGCTTTTTTCCTGTCGGGTTAGGATTGGATGCAATATAGCGGTCCTGCAGCGCCAAGATCGCGGGGTCAAGCGGCCAATAGGCACTCACAGCAGCGGGATCATCTAGATTGTCGTTCAGGCGCCGAAGAAACTCGCTGGTGTAGTAGTCGCGAAGTTGCGAAGAATCATTTTCCGCATTCTGCGCTGCCGCTTCCTGCTCGAAATTATTGAAGGCATCGCGAAACTCCCGCATGGCCTTGATGATCATACGATCTTTCGACAGCGTCAGAACTTGGCTGCGTATGAACCCGAAATAATCCTCAATCTGCTGCGCCTTCATTTCGCGCGCGGCGGAGAGCTTATCAAATGCCTGCTTTTCTAATGCCGACCGGGTTATCGAAAACCCTACGAAAGCATTGACCAACAATGTCAATGCGGCGATACCGACCGCGATTGAGAGAATTTTGGTGGATATCCTAAAGTGTCTGAATTTCACGCAGACCTCCGCGTCCACCAAGTCCGATTACGATTGAACCAAGCCCCGGACAGGGTTCTCCTAGCCGTGCGCACAGACCTCATGATTCCGCTCTCGATTCAAACTCCGGGCCGTTTCCGGCACCTCCCCTGGTCGCGAACGGTTCCCCGTTGCCGGCCACCCGCCCGACCTTGGCAAGAACATCATCAGGCAACTCATAATCTTCAATCTCGCCATGCTCAGACAAGTTTAGCCCCAAATCTTCATGGGCAGCTGGGACCCGAAGTGGCCAAGCTCGATCAACCACGTTCAGCAGCACGTAGGCCACCCCAAACGCCCAGACGGCGCAGGATACGATCCCGAATAGTTGCACGCCAACCTGCTCGATACGGGTAAGACCGGTACCGAGTATTTCGAGATTCCCATAGAGGCCGACGGCCAGGGTACCCCACATGCCGGCTGCCAGATGAACGGGGATGGCGCCGACAGCATCATCGATCCTGAGCTGTTCGAGTAGTTTCTCACCGCCA
>JARFQY010000348.1 GCA_029287535.1 Filomicrobium sp. | reverse complement strand
GCCCCCAGCACCGGAAGCGATCTTGCCACCAGCATCTGAACTGACCTACGCTACGCTCCGGCCAGCCCAGATGCTGGCCTATGGCGGCCGGGTTCTAACTTAAACACTGGCACCGTGATTGGGGGCAGGCCATGGTCTATGCGACTTGCGTCAGTATAGGTCCGAAGACCTCAAACACTATTGAAGTTCCGATCGTGATCGCGAGGAGTTGTTCCGCCAGCGAGGGAAAGTGGTTTCCCGTACTGAGCGGTCGAGCTGGTGCTGGTCTCAGCCCCTTCAGAGAACCACCACAGCGGCCCTTAATTGATCCGCTCATCGAAGGTTTCTTGGACGATACGGTCAATCAGGTCTCGGTATCGGCATACCGCATTATGTTGTTGACCGCGAATGTAATGCGCCCGGGTTGTCTTGAAGGACGCATGCTGCAAGACGCCCGCCGCCAGATGTGCGCGTTCGGGCACCAGTTCGGAAATAAAGGTCGCGGCGGAGTCGCGGAATATATGCGGTGTCACCTTATAGCCGAGCCGAGAACGCGTCGCTTTAGCGATGGCGGTGTAAATACCGCTCTCGTTCATCGGCCGATTGTGTAGGCTGGGCCACATAGCTCGGAGTACACGCGGGTGATGCACAAGCATCGGTCGAATATCGGAAAGGTAAAACCCCAACTGTTCTTCCAGCTCTTTGGGCCAGTCGAAGGCGAGCATCTTCCGCCCTTTGACTTCAAAGTCTTCGAAGGCAACCCGTACCGGTTGCGTCGCCAAATCGATGTGTCGACCGATCTGCATTTGCGCGAGGTTTCCAAGGCGAATGGGGCGGAGCGCCAAGAAGGCAATAATCAAACCATTCCGATAGTCCGCAGCATTGATACGACGATCGTGAACGGCCCTGTCTTGCCAGCTGCCCATCAGGTCGAGACCGACGAGAAGAAGTTCGTCTGGTGACGGCAATACTGACAGTGCCTTCCCGTTCGCTTTTGCGGTGTGGTCTAGGCGCGTTATAGCAAGCTTAAGAAGAGACCGGTCAAGTTCAGGATAAAGAAGGCGCAGCACCGCCGAAGTTCGGCGCAGTAAAGAGAGGGCAGAGGCGGGAGCTACGCGGTTGCGAAGTTGATCAACGAAGTGGCGGAGCGCCGGCTCTTTGAGGCAGTCTGGGCACAGGTCCTCGCTTTCGAGAAGACTGTGTTCTTGCATGAAGCGGATGAATTGTCCGAAAGCCTGTGCGTTCGTATGACGGGTTTTTGCGCGCCAATGGCTCGCGGCACCCCCATCAAACAATACGTCACCCTCGGTTGTTGCCTCGAGCCAGCGCTTACGAATTGGAGCCGGCCATTGAGCTACAGACAGCCCTACCGTCATGGAGTTCTGGTGCCTAGCCATCAGAAATGGCGCTCCTCGAAGCCGTAAGCAGCTGCATGTGTATTTCTCAAGGGTGCTGTGTTCGAGCGTACTTCTTGGATGAGGTCCTGGAAGGCCTGCATTGAGATGTTGATGTCTTCCGCTGCGTAGTTTGCGATCGCGGTCTGCAAGGACTTGTGGCCGAGAATACGGCTGACCATCGCATAGGCACCCGGAAAGCGTTGCAGCACAATGATATGCACGAGATGTCGATAGAGGTGAGGGTTCACCTGAAGGCCGATTGTCGTGCGGATCCGACGGCTTAACTGCTTGCTCAGGGTGTCGGCGCGCTTAGGGCGATCTGAGAAAGGTCCAGGAAATAGGTAGCGCGAACTCTCGGCGGCTAAGAGCGGGCGGTACTTGCGAAGATAGAGTCGGATCAGGTTCGCGCAGTCTCGTGGCAACGGAAATGAAAGCGATTGGTTGTTTTTGACCTCGTCTCCGTCAAAATCAATGACGAGTTCGCCGCTCTGGCCCTGCTGGGTCCATTGAAGGTGATGGTCGCAATTCAGTGACGCTAGGTTGCTGATCCGGATCGGCGCATAAGTGAGAACGGACAAGCCAACAGCATGCTGCATAAGCAGCGCGTCGGAACGCGACGACTTTAACTTTGACTCGACAGTCTTGTGAATCTTGTTCGGCAGCATGAAAAGCTTGGCCAAATTGACGGGGTCCCGCAAAGGCGTAATCCGATCCCGGTTTTTGCGGCTCAAGCCGGGCGACGGTCGCACCCTGGTATTAAAGCGCTTGATCCGATCCAGCTCCTCAGCCGGGACCTTGACATAGTACTTGGCAACCTTCGCAAGTAGCGTGGCCAAGTCTGAAGCCGATTGCGATTTCTTTCTGCCGGTACGCGAGAGGATGAAGCGTAGGACCTCTGCGACACGATCCGAAACTACAAGATCCCCAACCGATTGAAGCGTCGCGGGATCATGCCCGCATTCGATAAGAATGCTGGCGGTACGTCTCAGCTCATACCCATACTTCCGCAGCGTCTGAACCTTCAGTGGTTTAGGTGGTCCCTCAACATCGAACAGATCGTCGGACCCTTGTCGCGCAAGGAATGCATCGACGTCAGCCCTGAGGCTGTCTGGGAACGTCGACCAGTCTCGGATGTAGTGATCAGCGTATCTTGGCACGGTCAATACGACATCCGGCCAGCCAACAACCTTGCCGCGCATCTGGTTCCAAACGCGAGCATTGTTCTGATGCACGACCCGAGGGTCCTTGACAAAGGTCTCAACTTCTAATGCGCGGCGGAAGTCATCCATAACCTTGTCGGTGACGGCTTCGGGTTGGATGCCGTGTTTGGAGCAATAGCGGAATAGGCGGGAGAAGGTTGTCTTCGCGTACTTGGAGGGCAAAACATCCCACAGTTCCCCCCAAGGCCCGGTGATCGGATGGAGGTATGTGCTGCCCCCAATGAGACCAAGATGCTTGAAGGCGAATTTGACCTCGGACTTCACGGTCGAAAAGCGCCTCGGTGTCAAGCCGACCTCAGCTGGTGTCAGGCGAGCGAGCTTGACACGTATAAAATCTACATCGGCAGGGATGCTTGTGAGAGGTAGATTTAGCGCTTTAGACAATCTGTTCAGTGCTGAGCGGAGGCTCGCTTTCCGGGCTGAAGATAGCTCAGCATCGTTGGAGATGGCCGATTCAACGTTGGCTAAGGTTGAGGCATCTTTTCTAATAAATGGAGTTTCCATTTTTCTATCTCTTTTTGTTGCGCCACTTATATATTGATCAGGCTTGATCAAATTCAACGAATGAGGAAAATATATATCCCATAATCGTTCTCATTATTGGCTTTATATTTTCCTCATTTTATTCAATTCAATTCCCGGGGATGCGAATGCCGTCCTCAAGGTATTTTTGAATCGATGCGTCTGAGATGCGCCATTGGCCACCGACCTTGACGCCCGACAGCTCGCCACCGCGAAGCAGGCGGTAAATGGTTGGAAGGGAGATGCCTAGTCGGCGCGCAGCCTCTTTGGGTGCCGATAGGGCCGCAAATTGCTGGCAGCAGGTGCTGCGCTGCCAGCCTTCATCATTTTTGCGCGCGGGCCGGATTTGGCGGCGCTTCGAGCGCTTCAAGAAAGACGAGCTGATGCGGCTCATTGCGCATCCTTTCCACGCTCCGTGTGTGAGCGATTGATGCGGATGAGCATGCTGGGAGGCGCCGCTTCAGAAAACCGGCAGCGGGACAATTCGTTCGTTGATTAGTTCAACGATTAAGCGAGTTTGCTCTAGCGCTTCTTGGGGCGCCCTGGCTCTCGCCACTGTGACGGAACAGTTTGCGTCCATATGCGCGCGGCGCGGTTTTTCGTGCAGCGAGGATAGCGGCTGATTAGCTCACTCATGAACTGGTCCTTTGTAGGGTGTTCGCTGCCGGGGTGCGAGGCAATTATATAATGTGCAGTTTCTATCAGCTTTTTTTCCGATGGCGGCCTCGGTTTTATAAATTTATTGTAAGAGCTTTCCTCAATGAACAGCGGTTCTTTCGCAAGCTTTTGGTCTAGTGCCCGATCAACAAATTTGAGCAACAGGGTCGGAGCGATCCCTTTTTGTATCGCATCGATCGCGCCTTCATGATCAACAGTCATTAGCCAGAAAAAAGGCTCTATCCGATAGCAGTGATTAGAGGCAGTGCTGTAGACGTGGGCGTGGATGTTGCCGACTTTCAAACCCGCGAGAGCTAATTCATCCGCTATCTCGTCATCATCAGCTGTTTCTAGGTCGCGCTTTATTGAGCTGAGTTCCTTAAGCGCTTCAAGTTCGTCATCGATGAATTGGTGCGCGAGTTCCCGAAGCTCTGCGAGGGGCATGCCTTCGAGTTGATCGGTAAGAAGTGACCACTTCAGCATCTTCTCGACCGGCACAGGCGTAGGATCGATCGGAGGTCGAACAGTCGTCATTATGCCCCTCACAAAAACAGACCAGGAATCGAACGCCAACATTGCCCCATGACGGTTTTTTCTGGGCTGCGTGCATGCTAGCGCTACAGCGGAGCGCGCGATGCGCACACAACATTAACCGGGCACCGATTCGAAATGGGAAGCAAGGCAAAAGTTGCCGCTAGACTTCCGCTCAGGCGAGGCCTCAGCGAGAGTGAGGCCGCGGTCTATCTCTCGCTGTCGCCATCGTTCTTTCGACGACTTGTTGAGCAAGATTTGATGCCGCGCCCGCGGCTGGCTGGCGGGCGTCGGATTTGGGACATCGAGGAGCTGGATCTTGCCTTTAAAACGCTGCCGCGGGAAGGTGGTGAAGAGGCTATTTTCGGGTTCCAATCTGAAGATACGTGGGCAGATTACTCGTGACCATGATTAGGCTGAAGTACATCGACCGATTTACCGACCGTCACGGGCGTGAGCGCTGCTATTACCGCCCTAAGCGAGGTGCGCGTATTCCGTTGCCAGGCCGCCCAGGTTCGCCCGAGTTCATGGCAGCCTATGAGGCGGCGACGCGCAAGCAGGTGGTCGAGCGGGGGCCGAGACAGCGAGGTGGGCCCGGCACATTCGACCGCCTTGCACAAGATTACTTCTGTTCTCCGGAATTTCTGCGGCTCGCACCTTCTACGCAAAGGACCTATCGCTCAGTGATTGAGCGGCTGTTCTTAGATGAGGGGATTGGCCACCGGCTCGTGCGAGAAATGACCCGCGAACATGTTCGGCGCATCCTTGCCAAACGCTCCGCGACGCCAGGGGCCGCGAACAGTGTCCTTCAGAAGTTGAAGGTGCTAATCCACTTCGCCATCGACAATGGCTGGCGCAAGGATGATCCGACCCTCAGGATCAAGAAGTTCCCCAAGGGCGAGTTCCACACCTGGACCGAGGAGGAGCTAGCCCGCTTCGAGCGCAGATGGCGAGTCGGCACGACCGAAAGGTTGGCTTACTCATTACTGCTGTACACAGGCCAGCGCCGGTCCGACGTCGTTAGCATGTCCTGGACCGATGTAAAGGCGGGCGCGATCTGCGTCACGCCGCTGAAAACCAAACGGACCAGTGGCGTGAAGCTCTGGATCCCGATCCACCCAATTCTCAAGGACGTCCTCCAAGCTTGCGGCGAAGAGGGCGAGACGATCCTGCAAACGGCTTTCGGTCGGCCTTTCAGCAGCAACGGCTTCGGAAACTACATGGCCGACAAGATTTCCCAGGCCGGCTTGCCCGATCGATGCGTGACCCATGGATTGAGGAAGGCGGCGGCGCGGCGTCTCGCCGAGGCCGGTTGCACGGCAAACGAAATCGCCTCAATCACGGGCCATGCCACGCTGCAGGAAGTCTCACGCTATACCAAAGCGGCGGAACAAAGGTCACTGGCGGAAGCTGCGATGGAGCGTCTCCTGGCTCGCAATTCCAGCATGGATTCCCAAACCATGGACACAGGTTTGGGAATACCGCCGAAAAATCTCAACTCTAACAGAGGTGTTTCAGAGGGGTGGTGGAGCCGAGGGGAATCGAACCCCTGACCTCCGCAGTGCGATTGCGGCGCTCTCCCATCTGAGCTACGGCCCCGGCCTGAAGGGCAGATCTAGTGACGGGGCCGTAAAGTTGTCAAGGAACCGTGGGCACGGACCGATTATCGGCCGGGTGTGCACTTGCCGATGGCGCGGCGCAACGCTACACGTCGGTCCTAGAAACAAGATAGATTGGCGGGCCCAGGCGGAATGATCGAACTGCTCACTTTCATCAGCTACCTCATCACGCTCTATGTCTACGTGATCCTGGCCATGGTTATTATGAGCTGGCTCATCAGCTTCGGGGTGATCAATGGATACAATCCAACCGTGCGGGCGATTTATGATGCCTTGCGTGCGATGACGGAACCGCTGCTGCGACCCATCCGGCAAGTCATGCCGGACCTTGGCGCCATCGATATCTCGCCGATTGTGCTTTTGCTCGGCTGCATGTTCGTGCAGAGCGTCGTCATCCCGAATATTGCGAAGATGGTCGGGTGATCGCCGGCCGCGATCCTTTTCTGGCCGACAATGATGGTGTACGTGTGCGGGTTCGGGTGACACCGAAGTCGGCGACCGAGGCTGTATTGGGCCTATGCGAGACCCCTGAGGGTACGGCGGTGCAGGTTAAAGTCCGTGCCGTTCCGGAGGGCGGCGCGGCCAATGCAGCCGTCGAAAAACTGATCTCGTCGTGGCTTGAAGTGCCGAAATCTTCCGTGACGCTGCGATCGGGCGGCCGATCGCGCGTCAAGTTGCTGCATGTCCAAGGAGATTCCTCTACTTTAGTAGGAAGGCTTCGCGCGGAGCTCTCCAAAGCTGGGGCCAATTAGCTTCATCGCGCTTATTCTGCGCAACGATAATCAGACACAACAAATCAGAGAGGAAACTTCGAGTATGTCGGGTGCACGTATCATTGATGGCAAGGCCGTTGCAGCGCAGGTTCGCGCCGATCTCAAAGGCAAAGTCGAGGCGCTGAAGAGCGCGCACGGGTTTACGCCCGGCCTTGCGGTGGTCCTTGTGGGCGAAGATCCGGCTAGCCAAGTGTATGTGCGCAATAAAGGGCAGCAGACCAAAGAAGTCGGCATGAACTCCATCGAACACAAGCTCTCCGCGGAGACGTCCGAAGCGGAGCTGCTCGCGTTGGTCGACTCGCTCAACAAGGACCCGGCCATCAACGGTATCCTCGTACAGTTGCCTCTGCCCAAGCACGTCAACGCCGAAAAGGTCTTGAACTCGATAGACCCTGACAAGGACGTCGACGGATTTCATCCCGTCAACGTCGGCCGGTTGTGGGTCGGAGAACAGGCGTTGGTGCCCTGCACTCCGACAGGGTCGCTGATCCTGGCGAAATCCGTACAGGAAAGCCTGTCCGGCATGGATGCCGTGATCATCGGTCGCTCCAATATCGTCGGTAAGCCGATGGCGGCACTGCTCTTGAGGGAAAACTGCACCGTGACGGTGGCGCACTCGCGGACCAGGGATATTCAGAGCGTGGTGAAGCGCGCCGATCTGGTGGTCGCAGCCGTCGGGATCGCCGAATTCGTCAAGGGCGATTGGATCAAGCCCGGCGCGATTGTCATCGACGTCGGCATCAATCGGGTGGAAGTGCCGGGCGGCAAGGCGAAGCTCAAGGGTGACGTCGCCTATGATGAAGCCGCTGCGGTGGCGAGCGCCATTACGCCGGTGCCGGGTGGTGTTGGCCCGATGACCATCGCCTGCCTGCTGAAGAACACACTGCAGGCCGCGCAGATGCAGCGGAGCATTGAAATCACGGCCTAGATCGGCGTGGGGCGGCTGTGCCGACCGCTTCGGTCGGCGTCACGCGGCTTGACGCTTTTTCAGCGTTTCACCGCGATAGGATAGTGCTTCGGCGATATGGATGCGGCTGACGGTGTCCTTATCGTCGAGGTCGGCCAGAGTTCGGGCAACGCGCAGCGTGCGGTGAAAGCCGCGGGCCGAAAGGCCAAGGCTTTCGGCCGCGTGCCGCATCAGGGCCAAGCCCGCCTCATCAGGCATGGCGGTCTCCTCCAGAATCTGACCGGCGCAATCGGCATTGGTGCGAAGCTTCCCGGCATCAAGGGCGGCGAAGCGCTCGCGCTGGCGCTGGCGAGCATGCGCGACCCGGGCGCGAACCTCTGCACTACCTTCTCGAGCCGGGGGCAGCACGAGATCGGCGGCTGAGACAGCGGGAACCTCAATCTGCAGATCGATGCGATCCATCAGCGGACCGGAGATACGGGCCTGATAGTCATCGGCGCAGCGTGGACCTCGCTTGCAGGACTGCCCCGGTGACGACTGACCGCAGCGGCAGGGGTTCATTGCAGCGATCAGCTGAATGCGCGACGGATAGGCAATGCGGTGGTTGGCCCTAGCGATCACCGTTTCGCCGGACTCAAGGGGCTGGCGCAGACTGTCCAGCGCCTGCGGGTTGAACTCCGGCAGTTCATCGAGAAACAGAACGCCAAGGTGGGCCAGGCTGACTTCCCCCGGACACGGCCGAGAGCCGCCGCCGACAAGCGCGGCCATGCTGGCTGAGTGATGCGGTTGGCGGAAAGGCCGCTCGGTGGCGAGCTTACCGCCCATCAACTCCCCTGCGAGGCTGTGCACCATTGAGACTTCGAGCATTTCTTCAGGTGTCAGCGGTGGGAGGATTGAGGGGAGGCGGGCTGCGAGCATCGATTTGCCAGAGCCGGGCGGGCCGATCATCAGAAGATTGTGGCCACCGGCCGCGGCCACCTCCAGCGCGCGCTTGGCGCTTTCCTGACCTTTTATGTCTCTCAAATCCGGGAGCGGGGTTGTTGCAGTCGCGGCGTTGGGTTTGGGGCGCGAGAGCATCTGATGGCCCTTGAAGTGATTGACCAGGCTCAGCAGGTGATCGGGGGCAAGCAGGTCCATGTCGCCCGAAGCCCAGGCGGCTTCCGAGCCACACGCGGCGGGACAGATCAATCCCTTGCCCAGCCCATTAGCGCCTATGGCCGCCGGCAGGGCGCCTGGTACCTGGCGGATTGAACCGTCCAGCGCGAGCTCGCCGATCGCGGCATATCCGGAAATCGTTTCAGGAGAGATGGCACCCATGGCCGCCATCAGGGCCAAGGCTATGGCCAAGTCGAAATTACTGCCTTCCTTGGGCAGATCGGCGGGTGCCAGGTTCACGGTGAGATGCTTGTAGGGCAGGCCCAGACCCACGGCGTGAAGCGCGTTGCGGACACGTTCCCGGCTCTCGGTGACCGCCTTGTCGGGTAGACCGACAATCATGAACGCCTGCTGGCCCGGCGTGATGCGAACCTGAACTTCGACAGATCGGGCTTCAACACCAACAAAGGCCAAGGTCGAGACTTGAGCGTACATGTCGGCCCCCAGCACGATGTAAAAGATAGAGCCGCAACATAATGCGTGGGCGGATTTTCAGCAAGAACAAAAATAGAACTAGCTTCAATGATTCTCGTGGGTACTGGGATGGATTGGACGGTTCAGTCGGCCGATTGCGTTTGGCCTGCGCCTACAGGCCGTTCGTTATATGTCGCGGCCACTGGCGGGGCACCAGAAAGACAAGATCGAAACAGATGTCCCGGTCCTGGAAGCGCGGATTGCGAGCGAGCCACAGGTTCGCGGCCCCTCGAACGCGTTGCCGCTGGCGAGCTGTCACTGCCGCTTCCGCCTCTTGGCGATTTGCGCGGCGTTTGACGTCGACAAAGGCAAGGCGATTTGCGCGGACGGCGACAAGGTCGATTTCGCCGGCCGGTGTCCGCACGCGCGTTCCGAGAATTCGATAGCCCTTCAAAGTGAGCCAGAATGCGGCGATACGCTCGGCGGTCAGGCCGGATCGATACCGGCGCTGGCGTTGCCGGTGTTGCGATACGGCCGTCTCGGCTTTGCGAGGGTTCTTGTTAGTTGGCATCGTCCGTGTTTCGACGCAGTGTCAACCCGAGTTCGTAGACGCGACTTCTTGATACGCCAAGATCGTCTGCGACGGCTCTAGCGGCGTCTCGAAGTGACATCTCGGACAGTGCTGCGACCAGTCGCGGCTCAATCTCCTGATCAGAAGGTGCAGCAGACGGTGGTGGGCCGATCACGATCACGATCTCGCCCTTGATCTTGCTGCGTGCTTGGAATTCAGCTGCAAGCCCGCTTAGGTCATCTCGAACAAACTCCTCGTTCAATTTGGTGAGTTCGCGTGCGACCGTGGCCTGGCGGTTGCCCAGTCCTTCGGCCAGATCGCCCAAGGTTTCAGCGATACGCGAGGGCGATTCAAACAGGATGAGTGTGCTGGGAATTCCGGCCAGCTCTTTGATTCTTGCTTTGCGTGCCTGCATTTTCGCCGGCAGAAACCCGGCAAACAGAAAGGTGTCGGTCGGTAGGCCGGAGGCAACGAGTGCGGCAAGCGGGGCAGATGGCCCCGGAACGCTGTCGACGGGATGCCCGGCGGCAAGACATTCACGAACAAGCTTGTAGCCTGGGTCAGACACCAACGGCGTGCCGGCATCGGAAATGACGGCGACGCTGTCGCCATCGGCGAGAGCTGCCAGGATAACCGGGCGCTCTCGTTCGGCATTGTGCTCGTGGTAAGGCCGCAGCTTTGCCTTAATGCCGAAATGACTCAAAAGCCGGCCGCTATGGCGCGTATCCTCGGCATAAATCACGTCAGCGGTGGCGAGAACCGCGAGCGCTCGCAGCGAGATATCACCGAGGTTGCCGATTGGTGTCGCAACTAGATGCAACCCGGGGACACGAGCCTGGGTGGTGAGCCTTAACAGCTCACTGGCAGCTCGATTGGAGACTTGCGTTGGCGCTCCGGGGTCGTCCAAATCGTCGGGTCCTTGTTTTTGCTCAAGGAAATCTTCCTACCTTGCCGCCGTGTCCACGCCAAGCCGTCCGATTCCACCGTTTGCGAAACCATCTCAAAGGGGCTCAAATGGCACAATATCTCAGGGTATGTGCCCTACGAACACCATTGTCAGATTGCAAGCTTCTCCTGTGCGGCAAGTTCAACTAACGAGATTAAGTGATGTTGGCGAATCAGGCGGAAATCGTGTGCTCTTAGTCTCCGTTATGAGCAAAGGGACATGGGGGATTTAAGCGGCTGATGGGTAATTCGGCACGCAACATTTATTCAGCGCTCCGGGCAATCCGCGAGACTTGCAAGGCTACGGCGCTCGCCGGAGCCCTGCTTTTTGGATTCTTGGCGGCGGGATGCGCGACCAATCTCAACAGTGTCCCTCAGGCAGGGCAGGTTACCGGTCAAGTTCCAGCTTCGCCGCCTGTCAGCACGGACCGAAAGAGCCCGGTCACGGTTGCCATGCTGCTACCGCTACAAGGGTTCGGGACCAACGCTCTCATCGCTAAGGGAATGAAACAGGCCGGCGAGATGGCGCTGTTTGATGCTGATAATCCGAACGTGCAGCTCATTGTCAAAAACGATGACGGTAGCGCTGCGGGTGCGCAGAAAGCAGCGATGGAAGCGCTGAGTGATGGGGCGGAGTTAATCGTCGGCCCGCTTTACGGCGCGTCCGTGCCAGGCGTTGCGGCGATCGCACGCTCTGCCAACGTTCCGGTTCTTTCATTTTCCAACAACCGCTCGGTGGGCGGCAATGGCGTCTATCTGATGAGCTACCTGCCGCAGGCGGAGGTCGAGCGGATGGTCTCGTTCTGTTTGTCTCGCGGCAAGCGGCGCTTCGCGGCACTGATACCTGTCGGAGCCTACGGTGATGCTGTTGAGCTGGCTTTCAGGAGTGCGGTACTGCGCGGTGGTGGAACCATCGTTGCGCTCGAGCGTTTTGAGCCCGGGGCCAACAAGATGCTGGAACCTGCAAGCCGGGTTTTCAGTGTCGTCAACGAGGCCGCCGGGACTGGCGCTCCGGTTGATGCCTTGTTCCTGCCGGGCAACAAGGACACCTTGCCGACACTGGGGCCGCAAATCGCATATGCAAAGATCGATACGCGAACCACGCAACTGGTCGGTCTGAGCGGTTGGAACTATCCACACATCGGTCGTGATGATGTGTTTGTCGGCGGTTGGTATCCGGGTCCGGATCCCAGAGGTTGGCAGCGCTTCTCCGAACGATTTGCAAACACATTCGGGAGCGTGCCGCCGCGTATGGCGAGCCATGCCTATGATGCCGTCCGCCTGGCGATCACGTTATCGGGGCAGCCCAAGGGGCAACGGTTCACACAGGCGAACCTAACATTGCCGCGTGGATTTGACGGTGTCGATGGATCCTTCACATTGCTTGCCGACGGGACTTCGCAACGTGAGCTGGCGGTCTTCGAGGTGCAGAAATTCGGCGGGAAGGTCATTGGTGACGCAGCCCAGGCTGGTCTGGCCAACCCGGCAGCCGGTGGGCGAAGCCAGCAGTATCAGAACCGGCTTTATGGCGGGCAGTCCGTGGGGGCCGCCCCACTCTAGCTTTGCAGCGATGTCCGCCGTCGTGGCGAAATCCGTTTGCGAACGGCGAATTCCTCCGGCAGGGTGGGCGGCTCGTGCGCCGAAGCTGAAGGGCCAGCACCCGTGGTCGATATCCTGTCAATTGTCGCGCCCGTTTTCGGGCTCATAACGCTCGGGTACGTGTTCGGCTGGCGGGGCTGGTTGTCATCAACCGCTGAGCAGGGTGTTACCGAGTTCGCCTTTCATCTGGCGATCCCTGCACTGCTCTTCAAAACGATCATCAGTGCGGATTTCGCGAATGTCTCCGTGGCCGGTGTGTGGCTCAGCTTCTATGGCGCGGTCATCACGGTGTATGTCGCCTCCGTATTTGGGACGAAGTTTCTGCTCGGGCGGCCACAACTCGACGCGGCTTCGATTGCCATGTCTTCGATGTTCGGCAATGCAGTGATGCTGGGTATCCCGATTTCGCTGACGACGTTCGGGCCGGCGGCGGCGGCGCCATTGGCGCTGGTGCTGTCGATCCATGCGCCCTTGCTATGGCTCATCTCGACGCTGCACGCGAATATCGCCAGCCGGGATGTTGGATCGAGCGCGGCCGACATCGTTACGACGCTCTTTCGCGATCTCGGCCGAAACCCGATTATCGTCGGCATTGTACTCGGGGGAATCTGGCGCTTCAGCGGGCTTCAGATGCCAGAAGTCGGGATGAAGGTTCTGTCGCTGTTGGCACAGGCCGGCGTGCCGGCTGCGCTTGTGGCACTGGGGCTGTCGCTGGTGCGCTTCGAGATCAAAGGGCAGGTGCCGACGCTGGCGATGATTGTCACGTTGAAGCTGGCGCTATTGCCGCTGGTGGCTTTCTTTTTGGGCCGCTACGTGTTCGGGCTCGATGCCTTATCGCTCGGAGTGGTCACAATCATCGCGTGTGCGCCCACAGGGGCCAACGCCTACATCTTCGCCAACAAAACCGGCCGCGCAGTCAATTCAGCGTCGGGAGCGGTGGCTCTGGGGACCGTCATTTCCGCTTTGACGGTTTCAGTTTGGCTGGCGTTTCTCAAATCGTAGCCATGGGCTTCGTGATCTGGCGCCTCGAATTTCTTTAGCCGTGCAGCACGCGAGCGGCGCGTGCGAGTTTCTCGATAAGGTCCTTGTAGCGCTCTTGGGCGGCGACGTCCTTCAAGTGCCCATTCTCCTCGAAGGCCTGGGCTGCACGTGGGACGGCGAACTGCTCGGGCAGCACGAGCGCGCCGAGGCCGTGTGTCAAAACATGGCGGACCGCGAACAGGCCCCGCAGGCCGCCCATCCCCCCCGGCGAGGCGCCGGCCAGGGCGAAAACGCGCGTGCGGTAAACTTCAAGCGGGGCCTCATCCTCGTCTCGAACGCGGCTCACCCAATCAAGTGCATTCTTCAACAACGGCGTGATGGACGCATTGTATTCCGGGCAAGAGATGAGAACGCCGTTATGGAGGCTGAAGAGTGCCTTGAGTTTTTTCGCGTTCTCGGGACCCCCCTCATCCTTCTCATGGTCGCCGTCATACAAGGGCATCGGGTAGTCGCCGAGGTCAGCAAACGTTGAGTGAATGCCGTTCGCTTCAGCGATGCGCGCGCCCAACTCGGCGACCTTCTTATTGAACGAGCCGCTGCGGGCAGAACCGGCAAAAAAGAGCAATCGAGGCGCTTCGCTCATGGTGAGTTCGATCTCCGGCTTACTTAGAGTGCTTCGTCATGACTGAGCCAGACTATTCTTGGTCCGAAGGAGCGTTACCTGGCAAGGTCTTTAGGAAGGCCAAGATTGCTTCGCGCTGATCCTGCATAGGGATCCCAACGTGGCGCATACGGATGTCGGGAGTGTCAAACGTCGTCTGAGCAAGCCAGTTGTCGAGTGTCGAGGCCGACCAGGCAATTCCTAGGTTCTTGATGTTACGCGAGTACGTATAGCCGTCGAGACTGCCTGCCTTACGGCCGAAAAGGCCATGTAGCGGCGCGGCATAGCGGTCCTCGTCTGGGGCGACGGCGTGACAATTGGCGCAGCGCTGGGTGACCAGGAGCCGACCGAATTCGACCTCCGACATGGGCGGAAGGCGCGGTGGCTCCTGAAGCGGCGGCCCGGCAGCGAAAGTCGGCGAGCTGATTAGGAAACTCAGCGCCAGCATGCGAACTGCTGGTCGTTTTGGAAAGCGAAGCCCCATTTGTTGTTTCTCCCATAGATCTTATTTGCGTGTTCTTTACGCAGCAGGAGCGATGGACGATCAATGGAGCGGTCCACAGGGCTGAACGATGGTCTTGTGGCGCAGTTGGGGACGACGCCGGCTCGGACTCGGGAGCGGCGTCTAACCCATTGTTCTTGTGGGGCCGGGATGCGCTCAGTTTCCGGACAGCGTTTTCAAGTACGCCAGCAGGAAGTCCTGCTCTGCGCGATCGTCAATGCCAACGTGGCGCATGCGGGTGCCCGGCATGAAGCCATCGTTGTCCGCCATCCAGGCCCGAAGCGTGTTTTCGTTCCACACGATTCCCGAGTTTCTCATGGCATCGGAGTATGCAAATCCCTCCAGGGTACCGGCTGTGCGTCCGAGGACGCCAATCAGGCTTGGTCCATAAGCTTTGCGGGCGGGATCGTCGGCGTGACAACTGCGGCAGCGTTGCTCGAACATGATCTCGCCTGCGGCTCGCATTGCCTTTTTGCCGGCGTCGGTCATCTCCGCGTTGGCAGCGCCCACGTTGAATGCCAGACTTGCTGCAAGAGCCATGAATGGGACGGCGAATTTGGTGACTCTCATGATCGTAGCTCCATGTTTAGCCGGTGCGCAGTGGACGGCAACGGCTGGCTGTCGATACGATGCTTTTTTGTCTGATTGATTGATCGCGATCAAGGTAGACGTCAGGTCTATCCTTTTGATCTACTTGTGCTTTAGTACAGTATCGCCGCTAGCCGGTCTTCCCTTCGAACAGGCCCTTCATGCGATTGAAGAAGCCCTGGCTCTCGGGACTCGTTTCACCGTTGCTGAGCTTCTGGAACTCTGCGAGCAATTCACGCTGCCGCTTGGACAGATTGGTCGGCGTTTCGACCTCCACCTGAATGTACATATCGCCGGTAAGCTTGGAGCGGAGGACGGGCATGCCCTTGCCCTTTAGGCGGAACTGCTTACCGCTTTGTGTCGCCTCGGGGATCTTAACGCGGGAGATGGACCCTTCGACGGTGGGGACTTCGATCTGACCTCCAAGCGCGGCCGTGGTCATGGAAATTGGAACACGGCAGAAGATATCTGCTCCATCACGCTGGAAGATCGAATGGGGCTCGATTGAAAGGAAGATATAGAGGTCTCCTGCCGGGCCGCCTCGCAAACCGGCTTCGCCTTCGCCAGCCAGGCGGATACGGGTGCCATCCTCAACACCCGGCGGGATATTGACAGAGAGCGTTCTTTCCTTGGTGACGCGACCGGCGCCAGCGCAATCTGGACAGGGGTCTTGGATGATTTCGCCACGGCCGTGACAGGTCGGGCAGGGACGTTCAATTGTGAAGAAGCCCTGGCTGGCGCGGATTTTTCCAGCGCCGGAGCATGTCGGGCAGGTCGTCGGTGACGTGCCTACTTTGGCGCCGCTCCCGTCGCAGGTCTCACAGGTGACGCTGGTCGGCACCCTGATCTGCGCGGTCTTGCCTTGAAAGGCTTCGTCGAGCGTGATGCTCATGTTGTAGCGCAGGTCGGCCCCACGCTCGCGTCCCGTGCGGCGGCCAGTTCCTCCGCGGCGTCCGCCCATGAATTCCCCGAACAGATCGTCGAAGATGTCGGACATCGAAGAAGCAAAGTCGGGACCGAATCCGCCAGGCCCGCGCCCGCCCATGCCATCAAAGGCGGCGTGGCCAAATTGGTCATAGGCAGCGCGCTTTTGCGGGTCCTTGAGCGCCTCGTAGGCTTCGTTGACTTCCTTGAAGCTCTTTTCCGCGCTGGAGTCGCCGGGGTTGGCATCAGGATGGTATTTCTTGGCGAGTTTTCGGAATGCGGACTTGAGGTCCTGTTCGGTCGCACCGCGTTCGATGCCGAGAACTTCGTAGTAGTCGCGCTTGGCCATGGTCGTCATTGATTCCTTGCCGGTTTAGCTGCGCACCAGAACAACGCTCCAGACCACGCCAAGCGAAACATCGAAACTCCGCAATCGGTGAATTGCTGTTTGTTGATCCATAGGTCCTTTTACGAGGGCCTAAACACGAACGTCTTAACGCGTTTCGGGACCCGGTTTGTGCCCGGGTCCCGTCTGGTCGTCTCTTGTTCTTGGTTAGGCTGATTTCTTATCGTCGTCGACTTCTTCGAAATCAGCGTCGACAACATCATCACCGGCTGCGGAATCCGAGGCCGCGTCGGTTTCAGCTGCGTCCTCGGCTGCCTGCTGTTGGCCAGCATATACTGCTTCGCCGATCTTCATGGACGCCTGGGTCAGATTCGCCAGCGCGGTTTTGATCGCTTCGGCGTCTTCGCCCGCCATGGCTTCCTTCGCTGATGAGATAGCTGATTCGACCTCGTCCTTTACCGCAGCGACCTTCTCGTTATCCTTGTTCTCCTCGAGCGTTTTTTCGGTCGCATGGATCATGGCCTCGGCCTGGTTGCGAGTCTCCACGAGCTCACGACGGGCCTTGTCTTCGCTGGCGTGTGCTTCGGCCTCCTTGACCATGGAGTCGATTTCGGAATCGGTCAGGCCGCCAGAAGCTTCGATGCGGACAGACTGTTCCTTGCCCGTTGCCTTGTCCTTGGCTGAGACATGCACGATGCCATTGGCGTCGATATCGAAGGTGACCTCGATCTGTGGGACCCCACGTGGCGCCGGTGGGATGCCAATCAAATCAAACTGGCCGAGCAGCTTGTTGTCGGCAGCCATTTCGCGCTCACCTTGCTGAACACGAATGGTCACGGCACTCTGACCGTCTTCCGCGGTCGAGAACACCTGGCTCTTTTTGGTCGGGATGGTGGTGTTGCGATCGATGAGCCGTGTGAACACGCCGCCCAGCGTCTCGATCCCGAGGGATAGAGGCGTGACGTCGAGAAGCAGCACGTCCTTAACTTCGCCTTTTAGGACACCGGCCTGAATGGCGGCGCCGACGGCGACGACTTCGTCCGGGTTGACGCCCTTATGCGGTTCCTTGCCAAACAGCTGTTTGACAACCTCCTGGACGCGCGGCATGCGCGTCATGCCGCCGACGAGGACGACCTCGCTGATGTCGGCTGCCTTTAAGCCCGCATCCTTGAGCGCCTGCTGGCAGGGCCCCTTAGTGCGATCGATGAGATGCCCGACAAGGCTCTCCATCTTGGCGCGGGTCAGTTTCATGGTCAGGTGTTTGGGGCCTGACTGATCGGCCGTGATGAAGGGCAGGTTGACTTCCGTCTGCGCAGCGGAGGAAAGCTCGATCTTGGCTTTCTCGGCGGCTTCCTTGAGACGCTGCAGGGCGAGTTTGTCCCCACGCAGGTCAATGCCGTTCTCTTTTTTGAACTCGTCGGCAAGGTAGCCGACGATCTCCATGTCGAAGTCTTCGCCGCCCAGGAACGTGTCGCCGTTGGTCGATTTCACTTCGAAGACACCGTCGCCGATCTCGAGGATCGAGATATCGAAGGTGCCGCCGCCAAGGTCGTAAACGGCGATCGTGCTCGCGGCCTGCTTCTTGTCGAGACCGTAAGCGAGGGCCGCGGCGGTCGGTTCGTTGATGATGCGTAGGACTTCGAGACCGGCGATCTTGCCAGCATCCTTCGTTGCCTGGCGCTGAGCATCGTTGAAGTACGCGGGAACGGTGATCACCGCCTGGGTGACCGTTTCGCCAAGCTTCGCTTCCGCGGTTTCCTTCATCTTCTGCAGAATGAAGGCCGAGATCTGTTGAGGTGAGTATTTCTTACCGTTGGCTTCAATCCAGGCATCACCGTTGGGTCCCTCGATAATCTTGTATGGGACGAGCGCCTGGTCCTTCTTCACCGTCTCGTCGTCGAACCGACGGCCGATGAGGCGCTTGATGGCAAATAAGGTATTGAGCGGATTGGTTACGGCTTGTCGTTTGGCAGGTAAACCCACCAGCCTCTCGCCGTCCTCGGTAAAAGCGACGATCGAGGGTGTGGTATTGGCACCTTCGGCATTGTCAAGAACCCTGGGTTTGCCACCTTCCATTACGGCTACACATGAGTTCGTCGTGCCTAAATCGATGCCGATGACTTTGGACATTCTTTTTCTTCCCCTTTTGTTGCGGCAGACCGTGTAGGCCCAAAATTGCGGCGCCTCGTTACCTCAACGCCTGCTGAAGACATGCGCCAACAACAGGCGCCCGGGCACGGTCCCCTTGAACTGCTACCAACACACGGTGTGCCTGCGCCGGGTCTGCTATAACCGCGCGGCAAACCTATGTCGGGTCCACCATGACACGGGGAAAACCCGCGCGGGATTAGCAGCCAACGCCCGGCAAACCCGTGTTGGGCTTGAGAACGTGGATCACGTAGTCGTTATATAAGCTGGCGAATTCGCCGTGCAACCGCATAGAGCGGGGCTTTTGTTGATGAGGCCCAGTGACGCCGACGCTAGCTTGCGGGCGTGATGGCGCTGCTCTCAACAGTAGGGACCGGCCTAATGCAGGACGGATTCAGGCATCTTCAGGGATATTTGCCCCATTCCGAGCAGCTCGCGCTGTTGGAGATGGTCTACGAGATCGTGTTGGAAAGCCCCCTGTATCGGCCGACCATGCCGCGCTCGGGCAAGCCGTTTTCCGTGCAGATGACCAATTGCGGTGAGCTTGGGTGGGTTTCCGACAAATCCGGCGGCTACCGTTATCAGCGCACGCATCCACAGACTGGCAGGCGGTGGCCGAAAATGCCTGATCGGCTGCTCGCTTTGTGGGCTGACGTCGCAGATTGGCCAGGCGAGCCCGAGGCTTGTCTCATTAACCAGTATGCGATCGGAACGAAGCTGGGCAGTCACGTCGATGCCGATGAGGAGGAAACGCGAGCCCCGGTTGTTTCCATTTCGCTCGGCGACGACGCGGTGTTTCACGTCGGTGGGCGCGCCAGAGGCGATCCCAAGACACGAATGGTGCTCAAGTCTGGAGATGTCATCGTGCTCGCCGGTGAAGCTCGTCTAGCATATCACGGAATCGACAAGATAAACGGGGGCACTTCTAATCTTGTGAAGGAGGGTGGAAGAATAAACCTAACCCTGCGGAGAGTCACTCCGATCGAAACGTGATTATGGCCCCCGCCATATTGTTCGCGTCATGAGAAATACTTGTCTTTCTGGCCTGTTGCATCTCGTTGTTGGTCGTATATTTAGGTGTGGTCCGGTATATTTTGTCTTTTATTGCGCCTTGCTGCATTTTTACTTGCAGCGCGTTTTTTTTGTGATGAGGCCGGACAGCGGTTCTTAGAGACGAGTGGGATTGGCGTAGGCAGTCACTATGATCATCCTGCGGCGCCGCCATTCTCCGGCGGGTCGTTGCCCGGACCCCGATTCGCTGCTCCGGGCCCCTCCTCATGCGGGCCTCGTTGTTCCTGTGGCGCGTCAGTTGCCGGTGCGGTGGAGGCCGACTGAGCGGGTCTTTCTGGCTTCGGACCGCCACGAGCAACGACGACCATGGCTGGGCGCAGCACGCGCTCGGCGATGACATAACCCGGCTGATAAACCTGAAGGACCGTGCCTGCTGGGACGGTGCTGTCTTCCTGCTCCATCACGGCCTGATGCCGATGAGGGTCGAATAGCTCACCTTTTGGGCTGACCCGCGCGACGCCGTGGCGCTCCAGAACGTTGAGGAATTCTCGCTCGGTCATCGTGACGCCGTCGAGCAGAGACTTGAGGACCGGATTGTCCTTCGTCGCCTCCGCGGGGACGGAGTGAATGGCGCGTTCAAAGTTATCCGCGACGTCAACGGTGTCACGGGCAAACTTGGTGATAGCGAACTTGCTGGCCTCTTCGGCTTCCTTTTCGCGGCGGCGATGCAGGTTTTGGATTTCTGCCTGGTAGCGATGAATCTCCTCCTGCGCCTTAGCGAGTCGGCTGGCCAGCTCGGCCTGCTGCTTTTCCATCTCGTCAAGTTCGGCCCTCAGCAAATCGGGCACGTCAAAGGGCGCTGCGTCGTTTCCCGGCGGCTCGTCGCGGTCTCCGCCCGCAAAGGTATCTTGCGGCTTTGGAGCGGATGTTGGCCTTGGATTGTTCGCAGCATGGGGGGACTGCGGTGCGTTTGCGTTTTGACCGGGCTTGTTGGTCTCGTCGCTCATTGTCTCTCCGATCCGATGATTCCGACTGTGCGGGCTCGTTAAGGGCCCTGTCGCGGCGCAATTCCGCTGCCGTCTTAGCGATTTCAGCGATCTCGATATCAGCGTGAGGGGCGCGAATTCAAGTCAGCAACTTGCTTACCAGCTTTGCTGTGTAGTCAACCATTGGGATAATGCGAGCATAATTCAGCCGCGTCGGACCAATGATGCCAATGACGCCGACGATCTTGCGTTGGTCGTCGCGGAATGGGGCCACCACCATTGAAGAGCCTGATAGTGAGAAAAGTTTGTTCTCCGATCCAATGAAAATCTTTACGCCCTCGGCTTCTTCCGCAAGCCCCAGGATCTGCATGAGGTCGCTCTTTGACTCCAGATCGTCGAAGAGCTGGCGGATGCGCTCCAGGTCCTCTTGCGCCGAAACCTCCTTTAGAAGATTCGAGCGCCCACGGACGATTAGGCTCTTGCGATCATCAAGCGTGCCCGACCATTCGGCCAGGCCGAGTGAGATGACCCGCTGAGTCAGCTCGTCGAGTTCAACACGTGCCTGCTTTTGCTCGGCCTGCAACTTTGCGATCGCTTCAGCGATTGTCAGGCCCTGGATGCGGGCGTTGAGGTAATTGCTCGCCTGGGTCAGCGCCGAAGGCGGGAGCCCGGCGGGCAATTCGATGACGCGGTTTTCGACCTCACCGCTTTCACCGACCAGAATGACGAGCGACTTCCCGGGCGCCAGCGGCACGAATTCAGCGTGTTTCAGGCGCTCAACCTGCTTGTCGGCCAGCACCACGCCAGCGCAGTGGGACAGCCCGGAGATCATTTCTCCGGCTTCGTTCAAAAGCGTGTCGAACGAGCCTGATTGATGGCCCATGATCTGGGTCTCGATCGACCTGCGCTCGTCGTCGGTGAGGTCTCCGACCTCCAATAGCCCGTCCACGAACAAGCGCAGACCCATCTGGGTCGGCAGGCGGCCCGCCGAAGTATGCGGGGAAGCAATCAGGCCCAGGTGCTCCAGATCCGACATCACGTTGCGGATCGAGGCGGGCGAAAGGTTCATAGGAAGCACGCGGGCGAGGTTGCGTGAGCCAACAGGTTCACCCGTTTGTAGATAAGATTCAACGATTTGGCGGAGGATCGCGCGGGAGCGCTCGTTCAACTCATCAATGTTGAAGACCCGGTCTGCCGTATCGATTCTCGTGTCCTTCATCGTGCTCGGTTTGCCTCTCAGGGCCGCCAGCGCCGGAGTCCGCACTGTATCCAGTAGCTAGGCACACTCGGCGTCATCGTCAATTTTCAAATCGGATGATGCCCGCCAGGTCGTTGAGTTAGACTGCTTACCGGTACTTGAACCTCCGCGCAGGCTCTTTTAGGGTCCCACACTCTTTGCGCAAACCGCGTTTCACGGGTCGGGCCGGCTGAGTCTTCATGCTGCGCTTTCAGGCCGTCACCAGAGCCCACATCCATGCGTCCTTCCAATCGCCAGCCTGATGAACTGCGCCGTGTATCGATCGACCGTGCTGTTTCCATGCACGCGGAAGGTTCGTGCATGATCAACTTCGGCAATACCCAGGTGCTTTGTACCGCAACGCTGGAAGAACGCGTACCGCCCTGGCTGAAGGGCCAGGGACGGGGCTGGGTCACCGCCGAATATTCGATGTTGCCACGCGCGACACTCGAGCGCACCCGCCGCGAGGTGACGCGTGGTTCACCATCCGGACGCACGCACGAGATCCAAAGGTTGATCGGGCGAGCACTGCGGGCGGTCGTCAATCTTGAAGGGCTTGGCGAGAGGCAGATCACGGTCGACTGCGACGTCATCCAGGCCGACGGCGGCACTCGGACGGCGGCGATCACGGGCGGATGGGTGGCTTTGCATGAGTGCATTGAGTGGATGAAGGTCCGCGAAATGGTGTCCGGCGATGTGCTATCCGATCAGGTGGCGGCAATCTCATGCGGACTCTACAAGGGAATGCCGGTGCTGGACCTTGATTATGCGGAAGACTCCAGTGCGGATGCCGACGCGAACTTCGTCATGACCGGCTCCGGCAAAATCGTTGAAGTCCAGGGGACGGCCGAGACGGCGCCGTTCAGCCAAGAAGACTTCGATGCTTTGATGGGGCTTGCCAAGAAAGGGATCGGCGAGCTGCTACAACTCCAGAAGCTGACGATTAGCTGAACACCAGCGTCGCGCTTTCCTATAGGTCGTTGCCGCGCGACGCTCGGGACTGCCAATCTTGCGGGAATTCCAGTGGGGCCAGCATGGATGAGCTGATGCCGAGCGGTATCCTGGAGACGATACTTTACGCTGAAGACCTCGAAGCGGCGGAAGACTTTTATTGCCATGTGCTGGGCTTCAAGGTTTTCTCCAAGCAGCACGGTAGGCAGCTCTTTTTTCGTTGTGGCGACCAAATGCTATTGATCTTCAACCCGAACGCCACCGTCGTTCCAGCACCCGCTGACTCTCGCTTACCCGTGCCAGTGCACGGAGCGTTGGGGCATGGACACGTCTGTTTTCGTGCGAGCGGTGTGGAGATCTCCAGTTGGCGCAAGCACTTGGAAGATAAGGGTCTGACGATCGAAGCGGATTTTGAATGGCCGCAAGGCGGGCGCTCGATCTATTTCCGCGATCCCGCGGGCAATTGTCTTGAGTTTGCGGAACCAAGAATTTGGGGACTTGAATGAGCTACGTGCTTGCTCCTGGGATGCAGCTTGTTGTTGCCAGCCACAACGCAGGCAAGGTGTGGGAGATCAAGCAACTGATCGCTCCGTTTGGGCTGGACGCCATCTCCGCGGGCGAGCTTGATTTGCCCGAGCCCGAGGAAACGGAGACGACCTTCCGGGGTAACGCCGCGCTGAAAGCGGTGGCGGCAGCAAAGGCGTCCGGACGACCGGCATTGGCTGACGATTCGGGCCTGGAGGTCGCTTGCCTTGGGGGTGCACCAGGGATCTATTCGGCGCGTTGGGCAGGTCCGCAGAAGGACTTTGCAATCGCTATGCGAAAGGTCGCCGAGGAGGTCACGCAGCGGCATGGCTGGGCAGCGCCCGGTCCGCGCGCGAACTTCACTTGCGCGTTGTGCCTGGCTTGGCCTGATGGCGAGACCGAGTTGTTCGAAGGACGGGTGGACGGTGTCCTTGTCTGGCCGGCGCGCGGCGGGCAGGGCTTTGGTTATGATCCGATGTTCCAACCCGACGGTGAAGATCAGACTTTCGGTGAGATGGAGCCCGCCCGTAAACACTCCATGTCGCACAGGGCGCGGGCTTTCGAATTGTTCCGGGCGGAGAAGCTCGCCGGGTTAGCGGTGGCTGGCGAATCTTCGGCTTCCGCAACAACCGGTGCAGGTGCCTACGAAGGGCTCGCAGCGGCCGCAGCCAATCTGTCGACGGCCGATGAACTCGCAACGTTCATCGCCAATCTACGCGGGGACCTGAAGGATAACCCTGATAGTTGGAAGAGTGCGGACCTCGATGCCTACTTGAAAGCCATTGGGTCATTTATCGAGGACAGCCCCAATCTGGAGGTGGAGCCGCGTTGGCGTTTGATAGCCAAAGCCCTGCTGGCGGGGAGCCGCCGCGCGTAGGCAAGGTCATGCAACCGGGCACCCAGTCGCACGACATTGCTGGTGGCGGCCAGGATCCGGGCTTTGCGATCTACGTGCACTGGCCGTTTTGTGCACAGAAGTGTCCCTACTGTGACTTCAACAGCCACGTGCGGTTTGGCGGCGCCAACGGGCGGAGCGGCTGGGATGAGTCGCGTTTTGTTGCTGCCTACGTGCAGGAGTTGCGGTTCTGGCGCCGGCTGACGGGAGCCCGGCGGGTGTCGAGCGTCTTCTTTGGCGGTGGCACACCGTCTTTGATGCAAGCACAAACAGTGGCGACCATTGTTGCTGAAATCGCCGAACTCTGGGAGCTTGAGCCTGCCGCCGAGATTACGCTGGAAGCGAATCCCGGGTCGGTCGAGGCGGGTCGTTTTCGCGGCTACCGGGAGGCGGGTGTCAACCGCGTGTCGCTAGGCGTGCAGTCGCTTGTCGAGGGCGACCTGAAGGCGCTCGGGCGGATTCATAGCGTCGCGGAGGCCCGCGCGGCACTGGAGATCGCGAACACGACCTTCGAGCGGGTGTCATTTGACCTCATTTACGCGCGCAGCGGACAGACATTGGAAGCCTGGCGTGAGGAACTCGAGGAGGCGTTGTCATTTTCGCCCTCGCACCTGTCGCTCTATCAGCTGACGATCGAACCGGACACGGTCTTTCACACGCTGCATTCGGCGGGACGGCTGGTGATACCGGAGCCAGAGCTGGCCGCGGATATGTTCGAACTCACTCAGGAAATGACCCTGGCGGCAGGGCTACCCGCCTATGAGGTTTCGAATCACGCCAGGGCCGGACAAGAAAGCCAGCACAACCTTGTTTATTGGCGTTATGGCGAATACGCCGGCGTAGGTCCTGGTGCGCACGGCCGCGTCGTGGCCAAAGGTGAGCGTCTGGCGACGAACACGGAGCGCCACCCAGAAGCCTGGGCAGGCCGGGTCGAAACTGACGGGCACGGTATTGTCACCAGGGAGGCGATCTCGAAAACGGCCGCGGCCGATGAGTTGCTGCTCATGGGACTGAGGCTTGCGGAAGGCCTTGATCTTGCCCGGCTCGCGGAAACAGGCGGCGTGACGGTTGGAGCTGATGCTATTGGGCGGCTGGTCAAGCAAGGCGCTTTAGGGGTATCGGTTGATGGGCAGACGATTCGCGCGGTTGGTCCCGGCCGGCTTTTAATCAATGAGCTCGTCTTACGGCTTTCGCAGAGCTTCGTTCCTCATCATCCGTCATCATGACGCCGCCGTTCGTGATTTAGACCAAGTTACCCCTTTCCTCAATCCAATCCGGTACGATGATCAGACGCCTTTACGACTGGACCATGCAGGCTGCCGCGCACAAGAACGCGGTTCCTTCCCTCTTCACGGTTTCCTTTGTCGAGAGTTCGTTTTTTCCGATACCACCGGACGTGATGCTGATTCCGATGGTTTTGGCGGAGCGGGCAAAAGCATGGTTCTTCGCTTTTGTTGCGACGGTCGGGTCCGTTCTAGGGGGCGTGTTCGGCTATCTGATCGGTTATTATCTGTTCGATGCGGTCGGTCAGCCAATGCTCGAATTCTACGGGTATTCGGAGAAATTTCAGAAGTTCGCCAACCAGTACAATGACTACGGCGCCTGGATCGTGTTCTTCTTTGGCGTAACCCCGTTTCCCTACAAAGTGATCACCATCGCCAGCGGTGCGACAGCGCTCAATATCTTCGTGTTCATGCTCGCTAGCGTACTGTCGCGGGGGTTGCGCTTTTTCGTTGTCGCGGCGCTGTTGTACTGGTTTGGTCCGCCGATCCGCGATTTCATCGAGAAGCGGTTGGGACTGATGTTCACCATCTTTGTGGTCTTGCTCTTCGGCGGGTTCGTTGCCATCAAGTATCTGATCTAACTCCGAGGCCGCGTAACAGGAGCCCACGATGCGTTCTGAACAGGTCAGCCCCGTGAAATCTCACGCTTACCAGCTTGGCGGGTGGATGCTGTTCTTGTCGGCCGCGGTCATCCTGGCGGCCCTGGCATTTGAGTACGTTGGTCAGTATGAACCCTGCCCTTTGTGCCTGGTTCAGCGTTATGCCTACTATGCGGGCGTGCCTTTGCTATTCGTTTCGCTGATCCTGCTCAGCGCCGAAAAAGCGAAAATGGCGGCTTTGGTGTTTTTTGTCGTGTCCTTGGCTTTCCTGGCGAATTCGGGCCTTGGCGTCTATCAAGCAGGGGCTGAATACGGATTCTGGCCCGGGCCACAGAGTTGTTCCGGCGGAGAGGCCCTCAACGCTTCGGCAGATTCGCTTCTGGCTGATTTACAGAAGACGAAAGTTCCACGCTGCGACGAGCCCGAGTTCTGGTTCCTCGGTCTCTCATTTGCCGGCTGGAACGCATTGATTTCCTTCGTCATATTTGTCGGCACGCTCAAGGCCGCTTTCGCGTGTGTTGAGCAGCGCGAAACCCTCTGAAACCCCATATTTCATCCAGGTAAGATGCGGATCGAACGGGTCGGTGTGGCCCGTTCATCTTTCGTCAATGTAATTGCCGTGGAGGCGTCTATTTCGTGTCTTCTTGTTGCCCAAATGGGACGCTTAATTCACGACAGCCGCGGGGTTGTCCCCCCAAGCGGACGAGACAAGGGATCGATGGTTGCGAGTTGAGTTTGTTTCGCCAGATGTCCAGTAGCGTTTGTTTGCCGGTTTCAAGTATGTGCGCCCGCGTTCCAGGGGCATCGCCGACACTCGGTGTCGGCAGCTGCTGAGTCGTTTGAGCCGCGTACTTTGGCTCTACCCAGTTCGCGTTGTTGTGTCGTGGTGATTTTGAGTCGTAACCGTGAGTGGCGTTTTCCATGCGTAGTGTTCTGGATAGTGGCGTAGTTCCAGCGTCTGAGTTGCAGTTGAGTGAGTTGCGGCTTGGAGGTCCGACTTCGGGTCGTACGGCGTCTGACTTCCTAAAGCGGCGTTTGTGTACTGGTAACGCGTTTGTATCGGTGTCCTCTCCCAAGAACACGCTTCCGGCGATGTTTGAAGAGTCGAGGAAGTTTGCCCGCCGGATTAAGTCCATGCGTATCGGTAAGCAAATCAACACCCCAGTCGTATCTGTAGCGTGTCGTGCGTCGTAAGCGTTTGCCGGCTCTCCCCCCCCCGCGAGAACTGGCGAAGCGAGGTCACCGCGACCGGCGTGGCTGGTGCGGCGCCATTGAGCGCCGGTCGTGGACCGCAATTCAATTGAGTTGAGAGGCGTAAGGTGAACACGAGTGAGACCACATGGCAACCGATCAGCGACATCGTTGAGTTGGTGCTGAGTAACGTAAGCGTCAAAAAGTAAGCGCGTTTCGGTTGGTTGTAGTCCGCGTCAAGCCCTTAGCCCGACTGCGTAATTTCAGATGCGGCACCGGAGAGCACGATAGCCCGGGTCTGCAGGAAATGGCAGGTGCGTCGAGCGCGAGAGAGTACTGCTCGATCGAAGTGCTGTGTATCCCGGTTGCGCGTTACAGCACACCTTGTTCCTCGCACCTGCCGCCGTTCAACGGGCTGCCCAAGTTTATGGAGCACAGGAAAATGCAGATGCCCCCAGAGTACGTCGATACAATGCAATGGCACCAAACGCTTGGATACGCGCGCCAGGTTTGCGCGCGGGTGTTCCGCGATGGTGGTGCTCCAGCGGATGCGCTCGCGGCCTTCGGGCTGGCGCGCGACGCGGATAAAGCGAGCGGCGATTGGAGCAAGGCGGTTGAAATCATCGCCGAGGCAATGTGCGCGCCATCAGACAAGCGAGCCGCATAGCTTGAGACAAAAAAAGGGCGCCTTGAGGCGCCCTTTTTGCCTACGAACCTCGCGCCAACCTTTAGGGCTCCAGCTCGGTGTCCCAATACAGGTAGTCGAGCCAGCTCTCATGAAGGTAGTTGGGCGGGAACAAGCGTCCGTTACGATGCAGTTCGAAAACCGTTGGACGATAAGGCGCCTGCTTCGGCAACATCCCGGCAACTTCGGGCATGTCGCCGCCTTTTGCGAGATTGCAAGGCGCACACGCGGTCACAACGTTGTCCCAACGCGTCAAGCCACCGCGTGAGCGGGGAATGACGTGGTCGAACGTCAGGTCTTGCAGATCTCCGCAATATTGACAGGTAAACCGGTCGCGAAGAAACACATTAAAGCGCGTGAATGCCGGAAACAGTGCCGGTTTGACGTAGGTCTTGAGTGAAACCACGCTCGGCAGCCGCATCTTGAATGTTGGGCTTGAAACGTGGCGGTCGTACTCAGAGACTATGTTTACGCGATCAAGAAAGACTGCTTTTACCGCTTCCTGCCAACTCCAGAGCGACAGCGGATAATAACTCAAGGGCCGGAAGTCGGCGTTTAGAACCAGGGCCGGAGAATTGTCCAGCATTACAGCAGAACGATCCACGTTCGTGCCTCCTGTTGGGTTCTTGCAAGAATCGGTCCGCGCCACCAGACCGTGTTCCGAATACTAGACATGCATGTCAGCTCTGTGAAGCTCCACGCGAAGCCATCCCGTGTGGAGTGGAACTTGAGCCACAATGGTTTGTAGTGTGACAGAAGGGACACGAGCCATGCATCTCAAAACGATTTTCAAATGGTGCATTTGAACGCGATTTACAAGGCATTAGCAGTCCCTGCCCGGCAACTACGAGGCTCTGCCGGTGGGAGTGCTCTGACTTGACTTCGACCACGCGTAATAGGACCACAGAAGCCTTGCGGCAACACCACGCCAGGGCTTCCAGCGTTCGGCCATCGCCAAAAGCTCATCCTGACCCGGCCGCGATTCGCTTTTCAAAGCGATTCGCACGGCTTCCTGCAGGGCCAAGTCGCCGGGTGCGAACCCATCCTGAGCGCCGAGGCAAAAGAGGCCGTAGATATCTGCTGACCAGGGACCAATGCCTGGCAGGGAGGTAAGGTGCTCGCGTCTTTGGCCTTCGTCGACGCATCCAATGGCATCGAAGTCCAGCTCGCCCTCGGCGACAGCCGCGGCAATGCCGCGAAGGGTTTTGATTTTCGGACGGGAGAGACCCAGTGCGCGAAGTTCGGTGTCCTCGAGGCGCAAGACCGCGGCGGGTTCGAAAGGATGGATGCCAGTCGACATTCGGTTCCATATGGCATCGGCGCTGGCAATCGAGAGCTGTTGCCCGACGACGATTCTCGCCAGACCGGGGAACCCGCCCTGGCGACGCCTTAGCGGCGGATCGCCGATGGCATCGTGTATTCTTCGCATGTGCCGGCAACGACGACGCAAGGCGCGGCAACCGCGGCGGATATCTTCGGGCGTTTCTATGGTCGGACCGGCGGCCGGTTTCCGGCGGCGTGCGGGCATATGCGCGTTCGTCCTCAACATGCAGGCGGCGGTAGCATAGACTGTATGAGTTATTATCCCAATCGTGTCTGCGGGAGGAAGCGTGACAGCGATAACGGCGCATTCGCGGCCTGTGTTCAGGTTTGCGCCAAGTCCCAATGGGTACCTGCATCTTGGGCATGCGGCGTCGGCGCTCATCAATCGAGCGATGGCGCGCCGTCATGGCGGGCGTTTTCTGTTGCGCATCGAGGACATCGATCTCGGGCGGACGCGGCAGTCTTTTGTCGATGCAATCTATGAGGACCTCGCCTGGCTGGGTCTTGAGTGGGAAGAGCCGATTCTACAACAGTCCTCCCGCTTGGACGCCTACGAGAAGGCCGCCGGGCGGCTTTCAGAACTCGGATTGCTCTATCCCTGTTTCGCCAGCCGCGCGGAGATCAACGAGGCGGCCGTTCGCATGAAATCGGGTCTCGATCCTGACGGGGCCAGGATTTATCCAGGATTGCATCGCGACCTGCCGGCCGATGTCGCCAGCGGGCGTATCGCCGCCGGCGAGTCTTTCGCCATGCGGCTCAAAATGGCTCGCGCGGTGCAGCTGTTGGGCGAGAAGGCAGGAGCGGTGCTGTCCTTTGATGAGATCGACTGCGAGGACGGCCCGCGCTCGGTAAGCCTCGATCCTTTACGGTGGGGAGATGTGGTCCTGCAACGCAAGGACGTGCCCACTAGCTATCACTTGGCCGTGGTGGTCGATGATGCCTATCAGGCGGTCACGCATGTCGTTCGCGGGCAGGATTTGCAGCCGGCAACGGCCATTCACCGCTTGCTGCAGGAGCTGCTTGGGTATCCAGCTCCGGTGTATCATCATCACGGGCTTGTTCGCGATGCCTTGGGCCGGAAGCTCTCCAAGAGTGACGCGTCTACGAGCCTGCGGAGTTTGCGCGAAGCAGGGTGGTCGCCAGCGGATGTCATCGAGAAGCTCGGTTTGGAGGACCTGCATTGACGCCGCTGTCCAACGGTGTGGGCGTCAGTTTTTGCTAAAAGCCCGCAAAATCGCCACGAGAGTGTGGGCTATTATGCGGTAACTTGTTCATTGGAGAGCCGCTGGTGCGTGTCGGGGACTGGACTACCTACTGGATGTTTGTCGCCATTATTCTGTCTGTCACGGTTCTGGTTGGTGCCGTCTGCATTCCTGCGCGTGCGGAAAACGCTGAGGCACGACCGTCGTTTGCCATGCAACTGGTTGCCGCGGCGAGGCAGCAGCGAGCCGTGCTGGCGATTTACGATCCCAGCTATCGCAAACTCGATTATCCAATGGGCGATGTGCCGTGGTACATCGGCGTGTGTACCGATGTTGTGGTGCGCGCCTATCGGAAGCTGGGCATCGACTTGCAGAAGCTCATTCATCGATCGCGGCTCGGGTCGGGTGATCGCAATATCGACCACAGGCGCGTGCGCGTTCTTAAGAAGTTTTTCGCTCGCAGGGGAACGCGCCTCAAAGTGAGTGACAACCCGGAGGACTACAAGCCGGGGGATTTGGTCACCTATTACCTTCCCGAGGGAACATTCTCAAAGACGCATATCGCGATCGTTTCGGATCGCAAAACCGCCGCCGGCGTGCCGCTGGTGATTCATAACATTGGTTATGGCGTGAGCGAGGAAGACTGGCTTTTCGGAAGCAAAATCACCGGTCACTACCGCTACAAAGCCAAGCCCAATATCAAGGGCTGGAAGAATTGAGGATCTCAAGCTGAGGGCTCGGCAACAGAATTCGGCGTCAATTATTATGCCGGAGGGTTCGCTGAAGATGATCGCTCAAACTCGAGAGCGTTGAACGCATTCACTCGCATCGCCTCGGTTGAACGCGAGTGGTGGATTGTTTCGACGGTGCCTTGTTGGCGAAATCTCTCCGATCGTTGGAGATGCATCAATTCAATTTGCGGCCGTCGCTTCGAGCGCGTGTAAATTATTGCTAATCATTTCGGACGAATTAGTTTAATCTCTAGGCGTAAGAGTTTAATTCTTGGGCTGATGATTTTGTCGTGCTTGGTGCCTCCGCGGTGTTGAATGGCGGATGATGCGTCGGACTGGCTCTCGATAGATGTATTCGGAGCAGCTTCGTGTTCGCAAGGCAGGCACACTCTCGTCTGACTTCTTTCGCGCAGCAATACTGCTCCCATGCCTTGGCGCGCATGCCGTTTGCGGCTGCGTGTATTTGGATTCTTTCCTCCGAGTTCAACGCGGTGATTGAAGCGGAGGCGACGGCAAAGGATCGGACTGGTGAACCTCTATATGGTCCCCGTTATCGGATTTGAAGGGGCAGTCATTCTCGGGATTATTGCGGCTGTGAGCCTGGCACTGGCTGGCGTCCGCTTCTCACGTTCAGCAGCAAAATCTCATCCAAAAAAGGGCCGTTTGGCGGTTTCCAGCTCGGTGCCCAAGCGCACCGTTGAGAAGGTGGAAACGGTTACGGCTCCGTCCGGTCGCGTTCAGCAACCTGCGACGCCGAACTTGCAGGTGGCCGAGCCAACCGCAGCCGAGGCCAGCGCGGATGTTGAAGATCCGGAAGGCCGGATCGACTCGCAGACGCAATGGGAGCGCGTCAGCGGCATTGTCGCAGACGGAATTGAGAAGGCGAGTGATATCGAAGCGCTGCACGACGCTGCCGGGCGACAGCTGGATGCGGTCGACTATGCCTATGAGCGGATGCTGCTGGAACTCAGCGAAGTTCTGCCAGACGTGACCGAGAACCGGAGTGTCTGCCGGGCCAACCGTGATGAGGCATATGCGGAGGCTGATGTTGCGATTGCCGCTGCATTGGCTAGGGAAGCCGCCGAGCAACTCAGTGAAGAGTTGGCCGACAGCGACGAGCTAGCCGGAGCCGAGCCGGGCGAGAAGAGCAAGACCGAACCGAATACGGTGGCCGCCTGAGCGGCCGACCGCTGCGTCCCATTCGCTACTTCACCGTGATGGTGATGACCTCGCTCTCTACAGGCGGGCTATGCGGGATGTGGTTATGATCGCCCAGCAGGAGCTGTAGCGTGTGCGTTCCGGGTGACAGCTCGACCTTGGTTTCCGTCTGTCCGCCGCCGAAGTGCTTGTGATTGTCGTCGGCAGGGACGGGGGCGGCGTAGTCCTCGAGCTTGGTGTCGATCAGCAAATGGTGATGACCGGTTTTTGCTTTCTCGACTCCGGCAGGTGCGACACCCATTCCCGACAGTCCAAAACGAACCGTCACCGGACTTGAGACCTCTGCTCCGTCCTTGGGTTCGATGAAGTAGACCTTGGCGCCATCGGGCGAAGCTGTCTGGGCGATAGCCGCGCCGGTGATAGACACAAGTAGCGCGGTAGCCAGAAGCAGGTTTCTCATTGCAACGTCTCCTCTGTTACGAAAGGAAAGTATTTTGTTTGATGTTCGTCTAGTTCTGCGCGAGTTTATCTCAACATTAGCGCGAGGCACTAGGCATAGCCTGACCATCGTAACATGACTCAGCAATCGAAAAACGACATGCGCGAGCGGTTGGATCAAGTTCTTGTAAGGCGGGGTCTCGTCAAGTCCCGCTCGCGTGCACGCGATCTGGTGATGCGCCGCGCGGTGCAGGTCGACGGCGTGTTCGCCGAAAAGCCCGGGCAACTCGTTGAGCCTGAAGTTCCGCTCAACGTCGATCGTGAGGCGAATGCGCACGTCGCGCGCAGCGGTGCCAAACTATTGGCCGGTCTTGAAGCGTTCGAGTTGTCGGCTGAGGGCCGTGTGGCGCTTGATGTGGGAGCCTCAACGGGTGGCTTCACGCAGGTCCTCCTGGAAGGAGGGGCGACGCGGGTTTACGCCGTCGATGTCGGACGGGACCAGCTCGACGCGGGTTTGGCCGCCGACCAACGCGTGATCTCACTTGAAGGCAATGATGTGCGCCGATTGTCCGTTTCAGAGGTTCCCGAGCAAGTTTCTGCCATTGCGATTGACGTCAGCTTTATCTCCTTGTCGCAAGTCTTGCCGGCAGCGGTTTCATTCGCCGCGGATCGCTGCTGGCTCATAGCGCTGATCAAACCGCAGTTCGAGGTGGGGCGCGGCGGCCTGAGCAAACGCGGCCTTGTTCGTGACGAAGATGCCGCAGCTGGGGCCGTGGAACGGATACGGCAAGGGCTCATGGAACTTGGCTGGCAGGTGCTGGGTGCTCTGCCGTCGCCGCTGGCCGGGAAGACGGGCAATTCCGAAATCCTTATCGGGGCAAGGCGCGATGCCTGAAAGGCAGCGGTTGAAGATCAACCGGCTTGGAGCGCAAGGTGACGGCATTGCAGAGTATAATGGAGAGCCGGTATTCGTACCGTTTACCCTGCCCGGCGAGACCGTAGATGTCGCTGTCGAAGGGGAACGCGGGCGGCTCATTAGCATCACCGAACCTTCGGCCGAGCGCGTGGAACCGGTTTGCATTCACTTCGGGCGGTGTGGGGGATGTGCACTCCAGCACTTCAATGCCGAGTCTTATTCTGCCTGGAAGTGTGGGCTTATTCGATCGGCCCTGTCGATGCGCGGTATTGAGGCCGATCTGGAGCCGCTGGTCAGCGTCGGGCTCGGTTCGCGCCGGCGCGCCGTGCTGACGGCCAGGCGAGATGGGGCGGTTGTTCAACTGGGTTTTCATGAAGCCGGCAGCCGGTCACTTGTTGATATCCGGGTCTGTCCCGTATTGGCTCCCGAGATCGTGGACGTTCTACCGGGGCTGCGTGAACTCGTTCGCCCGCTTCTCGGCGCCCGGTCCGAGCTTCGTTTGCATGTGCTACGGGCCGACAACGGCCTTGATGTCGATGTCAGCGGCTTCGATGCGAATCCGTCTCCTGGTGCACGCGCCGGATTGGCCAAGGCCGCCTCAGAGCTTCAATTGGTGCGTTTCAGTCTCGATCGCGATCCGCTCTATCAATCGGGCGCGCCTGTCGTCACGGTGGGACCGGCACAGATTGTCCCACCGCCAGGGGCCTTTTTGCAGGCGTCGGCGGTGGCGGAGGCAGCGATCGCCGAACGGGCTGTTGCCGCTTTCGGCAAGCGTGCGCGGCAGGCCGCTGATCTCTTTTGCGGGGTTGGGGCGTTTAGTTTCGCGCTGGCCGCCAGGGCGAAAGTGCTGGCGGTCGATAACGAGCAGGCGGCGCTCGAAGCGCTTGAGCAGGCCAAGCGGCGAACGCAAGGGGTGCGGGCGATCGAAACGCGTCTGCGGGACCTTTTCCAAGAACCGCTGTCGCGCAAGGAACTGGACGCATTCGATCTTGTATTGTTCGATCCACCGAGGGCCGGTGCCAAGGACCAGGCGTCGATGCTTGCCAAGTCAAAAGTTCCGGTGGTCGTAGCAGTGTCATGCAATCCCGCGACGCTGGCGCGCGATTTGCGCATCATGATCGATGGCGGTTACCGGTTGGAGCGTGTGACGCCGATCGATCAGTTCCTGTTTACGCATCACGTTGAGGTGGTGGCGGTGTTGAGACGTTAGCGTGCCTCTTCCTTGAGCAGCGCGTCGACGTAGGCTGGAACGATCTCGGTTGCCTTTCCGTGACGGCGCTCGGCAAAGTAACTTGCCGTGTCTGACGGCTCGAGATTCAGTTCGACGGTGTGGGCGCCTGCATCACGTGCGCCGGCGACAAAGCCGGCCGCCGGATAGACATTGCCGCTGGTGCCTATGGAAATGAACAGGTCGCAGGCGGCGATGGCGGCAGCGATGCGGTCCATTTCGTATGGCATTTCGCCGAACCACACGACATTCGGGCGAAGGCCGCCGGTCAGTCCACATTCCGGGCAGGCAAGCTCCGCGGAGAGGTCCCCAATCCAGGGCGGACGGGCGTCGCAGTTGGTGCACAGCATTGTGGCCATGTCACCGTGCATGTGGATCAGGTTGGTGGCTCCCGCTGCTTCGTGCAGGATGTCGATGTTTTGCGTGACAATCAGGATTTCACCGGGGTGCTTGCGCTGAAGATGTGTCAGTGCGTAGTGAGCCGGATTGGGCCGGGCCGTGCCGCCATCGTGGCGGCGCATGTTGTAGAATTCATAGACCAGGCTGGGATTGCGTTCGAAGCCCTCCGGTGTTGCGACATCCCGGTAGTCGTACCGGGCCCAGATGCCATCTTCGTCCCTGAAGGTGGCGAGGCCTGATTCAGCCGACAGACCGGCGCCGGTCAAAATGACGATTTTGTCGTAACGTGGCATTCCGGAGTGGTCTCCCTTTCCATGCGGTTCCGTGTTAGCAATCGCACAATGGCGCGACCTTAGGAAGATTTCGCCAGGGAGAAGATCAGTATTTGCGGCAACGAAATGCCGTGGACCGTCGTTTTTCGTCGAAGGAGTTGCAGTAAGTCATGGCGGACCAGATGGGAATGGCCCTGCAGTTGGCCGGTAATGTCGCGCGAATGACCTGGTACAGCGGTGTCAATTGGGTGCTGCAGCGGCAATCGAGGCGGATCACCTCCCCGCAGAGCTTCACTCCCACGCGGCCGGTGCCAGATCGAGACGAACTGTTGGCGGATGCGCGCGCACTGCTCATGGCTGACGCGACGGCCGTACGAGAGGGGCTCTACCCTGTTGGTAACGAGGAAGCGGCGAGTCCGCTGGAGCACCTGCGGCGCTTGCGCGACATGTTCCAAGACCTTCCGGACCTGGTGGGGCGCCGCAAGGAAAGAGACGCGACAACCGTAAGGGCCGTGGCCGATGAGGAGCTGCCGGACTACTTCACACAGGACTTCCATTTTCAGACCGGCGGCTATCTGACAGAGGGTTCGGCTCGGCTCTATGATGTGCAGGTCGAGACGCTGTTCTATGGGGCCGCGGCAGCGATGCGGCGGGCCGGGCTGCGTTCGATCGCGCACTTCATGCAGGGCCGGGACCAGCGCCAGGTGGCGCTGCTGGATGTGGCCTGCGGGACCGGCCGGTTTTTGAAAGACGTACGGCGGGCCTATCCAGCGATGCAGTTGACGGGCCTTGACCTCAGCACAGCCTACTTGCAAGAGGCGGAACGATTTCTGGGGCGGCTTCGGCCGGTTCGCTTCATCAATGCCAATGCGGAAGCCATGCCGCTTGAAGATGCCTCCCAGGATATCGTCACTTGTATTTTTCTATTTCACGAGCTGCCGCCGGACGTGCGCCGTGTCGTCACCAGGGATATCGCGCGCGTGTTGAAGCCGGGGGGGCTGTTTGTCTTCACCGATAGTTTGCAGATGGGTGACAAACCCAATTGGGACGGGCTCCTGGAGGCGTTCCCGGTGCGTTTTCATGAGCCCTACTTCCGAAGCTACGCGATCGACGATCTGGATGGCATGTTCGCGGCGGAGGGGCTTGAAGCGCACGAAGAAGAGCTGGCGTTCTTGTCCAAGGTCATGGTTCGGCGCAAAACCTAGCCCATGGCCGCGGCGGATTTGTGCCTGGGTCCGTGGGCTGTGACACCGTTGCATTCGTCCGCCCCCGCGAACCGAGCCGGCGAGCGTACACCACCTTTTGCGCGGTTGACGCGGAGCGCCGTGAAGCGGCATCAACGCAGCGATGACTGACTCTCGGCAATGTGATCAATGCCGTGATTTCGTCGACAAATGGCACGGCTAATGGTGCTCTGAATCTTGCATTGGCGTCGATCTCCAGTTGAACTTACATGGCTGACGTCATCGCGCTGTTGCACCTGCGCAAAAAAATCCGGCTCACAAGAGCATCGGACGAGTTTGGGGAGTACCTGAGGATATGGATGACAAACTGGCCGCCGCCGCCCTCGACTATCATCGATATCCGCGTCCTGGAAAAATCTCCGTCACGCCAATCAAAGGCCTGACAAACCAGCTCGACTTGTCCCTTGCCTATTCTCCGGGTGTCGCGTCGGCGTGCATGGAGATCTATGGCGATGCTGGTGAGGCCGCAACGCTGACATCGAGGCAGAATCTGGTTGGCGTTGTGACCAACGGGACGGCAGTTCTTGGTCTTGGCAACATCGGGCCGCTGGCGAGCAAGCCTGTCATGGAAGGCAAGGCTTGTCTGTTCAAGAAGTTCGCCGGCATCGACGTTTTTGATATCGAAGTCGATGAAGCCGATCCGGCGAAGCTCATTGAGGTCATCGCGGCTCTCGAACCGACCTTTGGCGGCATCAATCTGGAAGACATCAAGGCGCCGGAGTGCTTCATTGTCGAGCGCGTGCTTCGAGAGCGGATGGGTATCCCTGTCTTCCACGACGATCAGCACGGCACGGCCATTATCGTTGCCGCGGCCATCACCAACGCGCTGAAGCTGGTTGGCAAGGACATCTCGCAGGTCAAGCTTGCCGGCTCGGGGGCCGGGGCGGCGGCACTCGCGTGCCTCGATCTTCTGGTCAACGTCGGTTTGAAGCGCGAGAACATCACCATTTCGGATATCGCCGGCGTGGTCTATGAGGGCCGCACGGAGCTGATGGACGAATACAAAGGCCGCTTCGCGCAAAAAACTGAAAAGCGAACCTTGGCGGAGATCCTCGACGGGGCGGACATCTTCCTGGGGCTATCGGCCGGGGGACTGCTGAAACCTGAAATGCTGGCGAGCATGGCGAGCAGGCCAATCGTTATGGCACTGGCCAATCCAGACCCCGAGATTCTGCCCGAGCTCGCCAGGCAAGCCCGACCAGATGCCCTCGTGTGTACGGGCCGGTCAGATTATCCCAATCAGGTCAATAACGTCCTGTGCTTTCCCTTCATATTCCGCGGTGCGCTCGATGTCGGGGCCAGTGGGATCACCGAGGCGATGAAGGTCGCGGCGGTCAAGGCTATTGCCGAACTCGCGCAGGCGGAGACGTCGGATGTGGTCGCAAAAGCCTATGGTCAGCAGCCCTCGAGTTTCGGTCCTGATTATCTCATTCCAACACCGTTCGACCCGCGCCTGATCGAGCGGATCGCGCCCGCGGTGGCCCAAGCGGCGATGGATTCGGGTGTGGCGACGCGGCCGATCGCCGACATGGACGCCTATCGCCAGAGCCTGGGGCGCTACGTCTACAAATCCGGCCCCATCATGAAACCGGTGTTTGATACCGCGAAGCGTGAGCCCAAGCGGGTTATTTTCGCCGAAGGGGAGGACACGCGAACACTGCGGGTGGCTCAGCTGGCCGTGGACGAAGGATTCGCTTTCCCGGTTCTGGTTGGCCGAGACTACGCCATCAAGGAGCGGATCAAGTCGCTGGGCCTGCGTCTCGAGCCAGGCAAGGACTTCGAAATCGTACAAGGAGTCTCGCACCACCAGCATCGCGATCTGGAGCTGGAGTACTATGAACTGATGTCCAGGCGTGGTGTGACCATGGCTACGGCGAGAGAGGAAATGCGCGCCCGACCGACGCTCATTGCAGCGATGCATGTTCGCCGGGGCTATGCTGACGCCATGCTGTGCGGGTTGCGCGGGACATATGCCGAGCACCTGACCTATGTGCGCAGGGCGATCGGACAACGCCGGGGTGCCAATACGCTCGCCGCCATGAACATGCTCATGTTGCCCGACAGGCAGCTGTTCATCTGTGACACTTACGTTAATCACCATCCAACGGTCGATCAGATCGTCGACATGACCTTGCTGGCCGCCGAAGAGGTGCGCCGTTTCGGCGTGACACCGTCGGTTGCGCTGCTTTCGCATTCGAGCTTCGGCAGCTCAGATGCTTATGAAGCCCGCATGATGCGTGAGGCGCTGGTTGCGATTATTGAGCGTGCACCGGACTTGGAAATCGATGGCGAGATGAACGCTGATGCCGCCTTGTGTAAGCCAATTCTCGATGAAATTCTGCCGGCGACGCGGCTGAAGAGCGAAGCCAATCTGCTCATCATGCCGTCAGTTGACGCGGCCAATATCGCTTACAACCTTCTCAAGATGGCCTCCAGCAATGGTATTACGGTGGGACCGATGCTGATCGGCGCGGCGCGACCCGTGCACATCATGGAGCCGACCGCAACGGTGCGCCGGCTCCTCAACATGACGGCGTTGGCCGCCGCGGAGGCGGCGACGTGGCGCGCCTCCTAGCGCTACGTCCAGGTAACGGCGCCTTGAGCCCGCAGGAATGTCAGTTCAGCTCTGGCGTTCGCAGGTATTGGCACCAATCAGGACATAGGCCGGGCAGAACCGAACAATACCTGTCAGGATCAGGACCACGCCGATGGCAGGGATGCCAAAACGCGCGATCGGGTTGGCCCACAGCTCGAGACTGGTGAGATAGGGTAGTGCGACAAGCAGCGCTCCGAGGCCGAAGCGAACGAGGCGATCAACTGTCCCGACATTGGCGGATTTGAACATCTTGCTCTCCCATTGGAGTGTGCGGTGAGTCACCGCATACATTCAATAATCTGAATGTGTTTGCTTGATAACTGGGATCGGTTCACGCATCAAGTCCAAAGAAGCCGACTTGGAGGATACCTTGTCGCACCGTCTCAACCCTGGCGATCTTGGCCGTTGTGAAGCGTCACAAGCAGAAGTCGTCGCCTGGCTCGGCGATCCGGAATCACATGGCGGGCACCCGGTGAACCGTATCGACACGCCGATTTCGCACGTCTTTATCGCGGGTCCCAGAACCTACAAACTGAAGCGGGCGGTGACGCGGAACTTCGTCGACTATTCGACGCTGGAAAAACGCAAAGCGCTGTGTGAACGGGAAGTCGAGGTCAATATTGCTCATGCGCCGCGGCTCTATAAGGGCGTGCTGCCCGTCGTACGGACAGATAACGGGCTAGAGCTAGGCGGGACTGACGGCGAGGCGGTTGAGTACGTCGTGGAGATGGCGACGTTTGATCCTGACTTGGCGTTTGACCGGATGGCGGAGGCCGGCCTGCTTGAGCTTTCCCATATGCGACAGTTGGCGGATATTATTGCCAGGATGCACGTGCAGGCACCCGTCGTGCACAACGGCGGCGCGGCCGAAATTTTCGCTGAGACGCTCGAGCAAATCGCGGAGGCCATCTTAGAGGCTCCGGTCGGAGATTGCCTGTTATCGGAGGTCTCGGCATGGCGGGCGGACGCTCACTCGGCACTTGCCAGACTGGCGCGGCAGTTGGATGCGCGAAGGCGGCACGGCTTCGTGCGCCGCTGCCATGGTGATTTGCATCTTGGCAACGTATGCCTGTTCGAAGGTGTGCCGACGCCGTTCGACGCGATCGAGTTCAGCGAGGACATCGCCTCTATAGACGTGCTGTACGATCTGGCGTTCACGGTGATGGATCTGTTGTATCGCGGCTTGCGGCGGCATGCGAATGTTCTTGTCGGCCGCTATTTCAATCTCACTCGGGACTACAAGGGAATGGCGCTGATGGCGCTGTTCGTATCCATGAGGGCGGCAGTCCGCGCAATGGTGGCGGCCACGAATGAAGACAGTGACACGGGGCGGAAAGAGGCGCTCGCGCGCCTCGGATTCGCCTCGGACGTTCTCAGTTTGAACTCTCCGCCACAGCTAATCGCAATTGGTGGGCTTTCGGGTTCGGGCAAATCGACCGTGGCACAGGCCGTCGCGCCGGAATTGCCCGGGCTATGTGGGGCCCTGACAATCCGGTCTGATGTTTGCCGCAAGCGGCTCTTCAAGGCTGCTCCCGAGGCGCCGCTGCCGCCCGAAGCCTATGCGCCGGACGTCAGCGCCCAGGTTTACAGCATCATGCGCAAGGATGCCGGGCGCGCGTTGCGCGCTGGCGCGACGGTCATCGTCGATGCGACCTTTATCGACGGCGATGAAGCGGGCGATTTGCAACGGGTCGCAGAGGCGGCCGGTGCTCGCTTCACCGGGCTTTGGTTGTCACTTGACCTTGATGCTCTGCAGGCGCGGATCAAGCAGCGCGGGGCCGACGCGTCCGATGCAACACCTGCGGTCGCCGCCGCTCAATCGGCTCGTGTCCGTACCCTTCCAGCCTGGACGGTGTTGGATGCCGGCGGTACGGCGGACGAGGTCGCGGCGCGGGCGCTGCGGACTCTGAGATCGTGCGGTTCAGGGTCGGCCTAGTCGTTCGGGCTGGGTTGCGGCGTATCCATGTAGAAGCGGACCAACTCAAGGTCATCAGGGTTGGTTTTTTCCTTAAAGCCCAAATTACGGCAGAGCCGCAGCATGCCGCTGTTCCAACGCAACACGTCGCCATAGAGCGTGCCGATCGGTTCTTCGCGAGCGTATTCAATGAGCGTTTGCATCAAGGTCCACCCAATGCCGCGACCTTGTAGATCGCTGCGCACGACGACCGCGAACTCGGCGTCGGTATAGTCTGGGTTGGCGGCAAGCCGCGAGACGCCAAACAGGTCTCCGCTGGCGACATCGATCGCCACGAATGCCATGGCGCGGGCATAGTCGATCTGTGTGAACCTGGCGATCTGCTCATGCGTGGGATTCATCATGCTCAAGCCGAAGAACCTGTAGCGTAGATCCTGCGGTGTGATGTTGGAGAGAAACTTGTCGTAGAGTTTTTCGTCGTCGGGGCGGATCGGCCGGACGCGGATCACCGTCGACTTGACTTCGATTGTGCGATCCCAGGCCGAGGGGTAGGGACGCAGCGCGAATCTCGGATTGCCGCCTGGTGAAACCGGTTTTGCCGGCTTGACGGCGACGCGGGCGTCAAGGGCGATGACGCCGGTTTCGTCGGCGAGCAGCGGGTTGATGTCAAGTTCGCGAATTTCCGGCATGTCGGCGGCGAGCTGCGCCAGCCGCACAAGTGCCAGTGCTATGGCCCCGCGATCAGCGGCGGGTCGGTGGCGATAGCCATCAAGCAGACGCGATATGCGCGTTTCGCTGATCAGGTCCTGGGCCAGTGTCAGATCTAGCGGCGGCAACGCGACGGCTTTGTCGCGCACGGCCTCGACGGATGTTCCGCCGGCACCGAACAAGACAACCGGGCCGAACACGGCGTCGTCGGCGAGACCGAGGATCAGCTCGTGTGCATCGGGCCGATAGATCATCGGCTGGACGACAACGCCCTCAATTCTAGCGAGCGGAACCTGTGCTTTCGCTTGCGCAATCATGGCCTCAGCGGCATCGCGGGCTTCTTCAGGGGTGGCGATGTTGAGGCGCACACCGCCGACATCCGACTTGTGCGTGATGTCCGGCGATAGGATTTTGAGGACAACGGCTGAGGTGTCGGCCAGCATACCCGCGGCGAGTTCGGCTGCCTGTTCGGCGGAACCGGCGATTCGCGTATCGACCGTCGGGATGCCGTACGCCCTGAGCACGGACTTGGCTTCTGGTTCGTTGAGCCAGGGTCGGCCCTCATCAAGCGCCTGCGTCAAGGTTGCTCTGGCAGCGTTGCGATCCGGTTCGAAGTCCCCCGGCTCACTGGGAGGCGTTCGCATCAGAGCCTTCTGCGCCTTTGACTGTTCAGCCAGGTAGGCAAAACCGCGCACGGCCTGAGCCGGTGTTCGGTAAACCGGGATACCGGCGGGGGCCATTGTCGTCCGTCCAACTTGAGCATTGGCCTCGCCGAGCCAGGTTGCCAGTATTGGCTTGCTGCGCCTTGCTCCGTTCGCCGTTTCGTTATGGACGTTGACGACGGCCTGGGCGATGTCAGCGGAGGATGCGAGCCCGGTCGGGCAGTTCATCACCAAAACCGCATCGGTTCCGGGGTCCCGTATCAGTGCATGCAGAGACCTTTCGTAACGCGCGGCATCAGCGTCGCCAATAATGTCGACGGGGTTGTCGTGCGACCAGGTCGGTGGCAGCACCTCGTCAAGTTCGGCCAAGGTCTCTTCGCTGAGGTCGGCGAACCGTGTGCTCGTCAAAGACAGTGCGTCGGCAGCCAGTACGCCGGCACCGCCGCCGTTGGTCAGGATTGCCAACCGGTCGGAGGCAAGCGGCCTGATGTGCGCCAGTGCCTGCGCGGCACCGAACAGATCCTCCAGTTCTTCGACGCGAAGGATGCCGGCGCGGCGCAACGCAGCATCATAGACGGAGTCCTGCCCGGCGAGGGCGCCCGTATGGGAGGCTGCTGCCCGGGCGGCGACGCCCGATCGTCCGGCCTTTACCGCGATGACCGGTTTGGTTCGCGCTGCCGAGCGGGCGGCCGACATAAACTTTCGCGGATCGGTGACCTGTTCCATGTACATAAGAATGGCGCGCGTGTGGTAGTCGCCAGCCAGGTAGTCCAGCAAATCGCCCATGTCGACGTCCGCCATATCTCCGAGCGAGGCGACGACAGAGAAGCCGATCCCACGGGCCTCGGCCCAGTCCAGCATGGCGACGACGATCGCTCCGGACTGGGACAGAAGCGCAAGATTGCCGTGCTGCGGCGTTAGATGCGAGAAACTGGCATCGAGACCAATGCCCGGAAGTTGTAGGCCAAGGCAGTTCGGGCCGAGAATGCGCAGACAGTAAGGGCGCGCTGCATCTAGCATGCGCTGGCGCAATCCGTTGTCGTCGTTCAATCCCGCCGTCACAACCACCGCCGCGCGCGATCCTGCCTCTCCGAGTTCATGGATCAAGCCCGGAACTGTTTGCGGGGGGGTGACAATGATGCCGAGGTCGGGAGCTTCTGGAATATCGGATATCGACGAATAACAGGGCTTACCGTCGATTTCGGAATAATTCGGATTGACGAGATAAACGCTACCCTTGAAGCCGGAAGAGATGAGTCGCTTCATAACGGTGTCGCCCATGGAACCCGGTTTGGAGCTTGCGCCGATCAGCGCGACCGACCGCGGTTTGAGTAGGCGCTGGAGGTTCCGAACGCTCATAGTCTTGATCCTTAGATTTCGAGTGTCTTTACGGGCTGTAGTTTAGGGACCTTTCTTAAACCTTTTATCGGCTTTTGCGGGTCATGTCCGGGGGCGCTTGTCGTCGCGCTATCGCAATCTGATGTAGGCCCGGTCGATTTGGGACAGGTCTGTTCCTCGATCAATACGAGTGCCGGATGGAGAGCCGTCGTGATCATCGATGGCCGTCTGTTGGATCGAAAAGTGCGATTGACCGGCGTCAATGAAAACACATTCAATTTGAACAACATGAACCCAGAAAATCAATTCGGCGCAAGCAGCCTTTCAAAACGCGCCGATCCATACTGTATGCCGTATGCATTCATGGAGAATCGTTATGAGTGGATCTTCCTTACTTCCTCCGTTCCGACGCGACCCGACAGCTGTCGAGACTACTTTTGACCGGCTCCAAAAGGAAGTCAGCCGCGTCTTCGACCATTTTTCGCACGGTTTCCCGATGCCTGAGATGGCCAAAGGTGAAGCCTTTCCATTCGGTGGCTTCGCACCAAAGGTTGACGTTACGGAGACCGATAGCCAACTGGAGATAACAGCTGAGTTGCCCGGCGTTCCCGAGGACGCGATCCATGTTTCCCTGATAGACAAGATGCTAACGATCAAAGGTGAGAAGAAGTCCGATAGCGAAAACAAGAATAAGGACTATCATGTCTTGGAACGCTCTTACGGAATGTTCCAAAGGGTGATACAATTACCTTTTGATCCGAGTGACGCGGAACCTGATGCAACGTTCCGCGAAGGGGTTTTGCACATAACGATTGCAAAGCCGCCTGAAGCCACCGCGAAGACGCGCCGGATCAAGATTAAGTCAGCTGACTAAAGCAAGTCTCGCCAACTGCCTGGCGGGTCGCGTAGGAGACATTCAACTTAGTAGGCGCAGCAGGCTCATGAATACTGATGCAAACGTTGGGCTGTCGGACCGTTCTTTGCGCACACTTGCGGGCATCGGTCTCATCGGCTTTGCGGTGTCTGGTGATAGGACCGGATATGAGTGGCTTGGTTGGATTGGAGTTGTGCCACTGATCACGGGACTTGTTGGGATCTGTCCATTGTATTCGCTGCTGGGCATCAATACGCGCGGCTACTGACGGCCTTTCTTGAGAGCATAGGTCCCCCACCCCAGCCTAGAATTGGAGTTGCGGTATGGCGTTCACACATAATGGCTCTGGCACCCCCTGGAAGCATGCCCTGCCGGGTGTCGATGACACAACGATGGAAACGGCCGCTCAAGCCTATCAGGCTTGGTTCCGGTCGATGATGGCGGTTAATGCCGAGACTACGAAGTTCCTGACGCGGCGGCTGCAGAAGGACGCGCAGCTCCCGATGACCATTATCCAGTGCCGCAGTCCTCAGGACTTGGTTGAGACACAAATGAATTTCCTCAAGACGATGGCCCAAGACTATTCGGTGCAGGCCGAAAAGGTGGGGGAGATCATGAGCGAGAGCTTGCATGCCATCGATCGTCCTCAATCGCTGTCTGAACCGCCTGAGGAGACATCGCAGGTCGCGGATAGGGCTAGCGCGGCCTGAAGGACCCTCGTTCGGCTTCTACTACGGATGTGATTGAGCGTTGCCTATGGCGACACTTTGCCCCGCGGAAACGAAAGTCGGCCGGGGCGAATAAGGTCGGCCGTTGATCCTAGTCAACGACTCGCCGGGTCGGCCCGTGCAGGGTGCGCGGCAGCATGAGATTCGCGCGCCCAGAGACCATCCAGCCCCGAAACCAAGCGGCGGTTCGCCCCGACTACGTCATGGTGCCGACGTGCTGTGGCCTGGTTGTCGTGCAAATCGACGAGACGAGTAGTCGGCGCGCGGTGGTTCAAGAGGAGGCCGAAGCGCCAGCTGCGCAAAGCTCCGAGAGATTCGAGGCGACATCGCGGGCGGCTGAAGACGATGAGGCGGTTCTCTCCAAGTGTCCGCCGCGACACTTTTCCAATCCTTTCTTCGGGGGATTGTCCCGGGGCATATTCGTCCGGAATGGGCTGGCAGCGGTGACGGTGGCATTAGTCGGCTACATCGCAGCAATGCATGGGGTCGGGCTCGACCGCGAAGACGCGCTGACGGTGTCTTTGCTCACGCTCGGATTGACCCAGCTCCTCCAGATCCTCCATTTGATCCAGCAGGGAATGCCGTCTTCCGCCAAGGATATGGCTGGCACATGCGGGTTGTTGGCGGCACTTGGCATTTGCGGTGTGATTATGCTCTTAGCAGCCTGGGTGCCTCTTGCGGCGGCACTACAACTCACGCCGCCACCGATGTCGGCCTGGGGGATGATTCTTGGGCTCGCCGTCATGCCCGTGATCGTGGCGCGCTTCATCGAAGTTTGCGAGGCGAGAACTCACGGCCTGGCTTGCGTTAGAGAAAGCAATGCCTGCCGCTGAGCTGCAATGGATTAACTTGAAACTCATTTGCCTGACGCAATATCCCGAGACAGTGAGTTACGCCGAGGTGGGCTATGGACAAAGCGTCTAATGGACGTGCCAAAGTTGGTGTGGGCGGCGGAAGTACAAACGAACCTCGATACAACCCGATTGAAACAACCGAACTGTCGCGCCGGGCTGTCGGTTACGATGATCTGGATGAAAGGCTGATACGGGATTCCTACTCGGCGACGGCTGCCGCGGAGGTTCTGGATCGTTCTTTTCATGCCGGGTTGGCGCACTACACCGCCGGCATTTCTCCTGCTGCTCTGGCGAATGCCTACTTCGACTGGGCCATCCATCTTTGGATGTCGCCCGGCAAGCAGTTTGAACTGTACCAGAAGGCGTTCCGAAAGCTCGCCCGTTTCAACCGCTATATCGCCAGCGAGGCGCTGGTTCCCGGCAACGGACATCCGTGTATCGAACCGCTCGAACAGGATAGGCGCTTCAGTGCCGACAGCTGGCGCAAGTGGCCCTTCAACGTCATTTACCAATCTTTCCTTCTGCAGCAGCAGTGGTGGTACAATGCTAGCTGCGGAATTCGCGGTCTGGACCCACGTCACGCCCGCGTCGTGGAATTCTCGACGCGCCAGATTCTCGATACCGTTTCGCCGTCGAATTTCCTGTACTCCAATCCAGAACTGCTGGAGGCCACCCGCGAACAGATGGGTCTCAATCTGGTGCGCGGAGCCATGAACTATGTGAGCGATTTGTCGGATATGGTCGGCGGGTACCAACCGCGGCATGCGATCAGCCATGTGGTTGGCCGCGATGTAGCAACGACTCCCGGCAAGGTGATTTATCGAAACGATCTCATCGAGCTCATCCACTACACGCCCAAAACGAGAAAGGTCCATGCCGAGCCAATACTGCTCGTGCCGGCTTGGATCATGAAGTACTATATTCTCGATCTTTCACCGCACAACTCGATGGTCGGCTATCTCGTCGAGCAGGGCTTTGAGGTCTTCGTTATTTCCTGGCGAAACCCTGGTCCGGAACACCGGGATTTGAGTTTTGATGACTATCGCAAACTTGGGCTCCAAAAGGCCATCGACATTATCTGCGACTTCACGGGTGAACGGCAAATCCACACCGCCGGATACTGCCTTGGGGGAACACTGCTCGCGATCATGGCCAGTGCGATGGCGCGGGATGGCGACGACAGATTGAAGAGCGTGACCCTACTTGCAGCGCAGACTGACTTTTCTTCACCCGGCGAACTTGGCCTCTTCATTGATGACAGCCAGCTTGCCTTCCTGGACGACATGATGTGGGAACAAGGTTTTCTTGACTCACGACAGATGGCAGGCGCTTTCCAGTTGCTGCGCTCCAATGACCTCATTTGGTCGCGAATGACCCGCGAGTATCTTCTCGGCGAGCGCGAGAACAGCAACGACTTGATGTCATGGAATGCAGATGCCACGCGGATGCCCTATCGCATGCATTCGGAGTACCTGCGCTCGCTCTTTTTGAATAACGATCTTGCGGAAGGCCGCTTCAGGGTCGACGGGCGTGCCGTATCAGTTGGCGATGTCCGCGTGCCGATGTTCGTCGTTTCGACCGTCCGAGATCACGTGTCACCATGGCGGTCGGTGTATCGAATTCATTTGTTGGCCGATGTCCCTGTTACTTTCGTCTTAGCTAGCGGCGGACACAACGGCGGGATCGTGTCCGAGCCGGGCCATCCAAGACGCTCATTTCGGATCGCCACGCGGCGGGGGGATGAGAACTTTATCGAGGCCGACAGCTGGGCGGCGACAGCCGATCGCCATGAGGGCTCATGGTGGCATTCGTGGTCTGAATGGCTTGCGGAGCGGTCTGACGATCGCATGCGCAGTGTTGACGACATCGCGACCAACGGGAAACGTCCGCCACTGCCAGAAGCGCTTTGCGATGCTCCAGGAACGTACGTTCACGAGATGTGATGCACCAAGATTAAGCACTGACACTGATCAGTATTCTGGCCTTATTCGCCGCATTTCATGAGAAAAATTGCACTTTCGCCAGAGCCACAATCTCTTGTCGCCTTCGCTCCGACCGATTAGCATTCCAACAAAACGACGATCGGAGGCGCCTGAAGATGGCCCACGACTCCATTCGGCTTAGGCAGAGTAGCTGCGAAACTTGTGCGGTCAGACATCGGACCGTTTGCGGAGCTCTTAGCAACGAAGAGCTGACCAGCCTAAGCCGTATCGGCAGGATGCGGAAGTTCAAGGCGGGCGACATTATTCTCGCCGATGAGGAACCGACCACGTTTTTCGCGAACGTGATATCCGGCGTCATTAAGCTAGAGAAAACGTCCGTGGACGGCCGCCAGCAAATCGTCGGCTTGGTCTTTGCGCCAGATTTTCTGGGGCGCGCCTATTCCCGTTCAAATCCCTATTTCGCGCAGGCGGCAACGGACACCGAGATCTGCACTTTTCCGCATACTGGATTCGAGCAGTTATTGCGCAACCATCCCGGGCTGGAGCACCGCCTGTTCGAGAATACTCTCAATGAACTGGATTCTGCGCGCGAGTGGATGTTCGTTCTTGGCCGGAAGAGCGCTCAAGAGAAAGTCGCGAGTTTTCTGCACCTCATCGCCAAGCGCCAACCGATGATCGGCTGTCAGCCGATCGAATTAGGCGCGCACGCAGCTCGGTTCGAGCTGCCGCTCACGCGGGCCGATATCGCGGACTTTTTGGGGCTGACCATTGAGACGGTGAGTCGTCAGCTTTCCAATCTCAAGCGCCAGGGCACCATTCAGTTGGTCAGCGGCCGAGAGGTTGTTGTTCCCGATCTTCGCAAGCTTGAGTCAAAAGCAGATGGAGACGACGAAGCCGTTGCCTGATCATATATGTAACTGAGATTTATTCGTGTAGGTATTATTTGGGTTGGTTCATTTCTTGTCCGGTGCGATTGGGCAACCCGGTTCATTCTTGTCGCGGGTGGCAATTGCCGTCGGGACGGTATCCAAGATCTGGAGCCCGTCTTCAGTCTGGGGCCGGGCTGCAACGGCATCGCGAAGTTCGAATAGGTCGGCCTCGGTCAGCGTGCGGCGGGCTAGCGGTATCACGGTCGCGTTCTCCCACCTTATGTGCCGACGAAGCGAGACGAAGAAGCCGCGAAGCATGTAGCCCAGCATCTCCGCGTTCTTGGGTGCGCGTGCCTCGGCGATCTGATCGAGCTCGTCGGCGATCTCAAAGGCGAACGTTTCGTCGCTGCCGTGTTCGTGCTCAAGTTGTAATAAGACTTTCTGACATGCCTGATCGCCTGCGTTGCGTCGTCGCAGCATTGGAAAAAGGTGTTCTTCTTCAAGGGCAACGTGCTCGGGCAAACCGTTGCGAAGTATTCGCCCCGCGATTGTGGCCAGTGATGCGTCAGCCGTATGCGGCAGCGCGTCGGCGATACTCTCCAAGACATCGCAAAGGCCCAGTTTCAAGACGTGATCGACCTCAAAAGCGGAGATTGGATCCATGGAGTTGTCCGAATCGAGGATGGCTTCATCCGCCTCCACGAGGCGCAAGTGGAGTGGCTGTAACGGCATTGGCTGATGAGCCTCCAGGTTTGAACCAGCAAAAGCGCAGCCTTGGTGACTGCCAAAGTAGGTGCGGCCAATGGAGCCCTCATTGATCCTGATCAATGCTGACAAGTTGGCGGAAAAGCATGAAAGCTATACGGGGATAGGGGGCACCAAGAATGCCAATTTAAACCTGCCCTTGCGTTGAAAGATTCCTCCCTCTGACCGGAGACAAAAACAGATGGCTGTAGCAAAAAACGGCGAGGAGATGTCCGCTCTCTCCGACGCACTTGCTGTGCTCGGAGCAGCTTTCGTGGCGTTCCTCGGCTTCTACCTGACGTTGTTCTCAAAAGATCCCGTAATGAGCTTCCACGGCGCCGTTTTGGGTGTCGCGGCGGTTCTTTCCGCGATCTGGGTTCTGTCCTCGCTATCTGGCCGCAGCGAGCCACAACCCTTTTACAATGACGGCCCCATAAAGTTTGCGGCCGTCGCCTCTGTTTTTTGGGGGCTCGCGGGCTTTCTAGTCGGCGCGATTATCGCCTGGCAGATGGCCTACCCGGTCCTTAACTTTGATCTTCCCTGGATCAGTTTCGGACGCCTGCGGCCGCTACACACATCAGCCGTGATTTTTGCATTCGGTGGAAACGCTCTGCTAGCGACGTCGTTCTACGTCGTGCAGCGAACCTGTAAGGCGCGTTTGTTTGGCCGTTGGTCGCCCTGGTTCGTCGTACTTGGCTACAACCTGTTCATCGTTATTGCCGGTACCGGCTACGTGCTCGGGATCACGCAAAGCAAGGAATACGCGGAACCGGAATGGTACGCTGATCTCTGGTTGACTGTTGTCTGGGTCGTCTACCTGATCGTCTTTGGGGGGACGCTGCTGAAGCGCAAAGAACCGCACATCTATGTCGCGAACTGGTTCTACCTTGCTTTCATTCTCACCGTCGCGATGCTGCACATCGTGAACAACCTGGCCCTGCCGGTCTCGCTGACCAGCCCGAAGAGCTACGTTATCTTCTCCGGTGTGCAGGATGCGATGACCCAGTGGTGGTATGGTCACAACGCCGTGGGCTTCTTCCTGACGGCTGGCTTCCTTGGGATGATGTATTACTTCATTCCAAAACGGGCCGAGCGTCCGGTGTATTCCTACCGTTTGTCGATCGTGCACTTCTGGTCGCTGATCTTCCTGTATATCTGGGCAGGTCCTCACCATCTTCATTATACGGCTCTGCCTGATTGGGCGCAGACGCTCGGTATGACCTTCTCGATCATGCTTTGGATGCCGTCCTGGGGCGGCATGATCAACGGCCTCATGACGCTGTCGGGTGCATGGGACAAGCTGCGTACCGACCCTGTCATCCGCATGATGGTCGTTTCGGTCGCCTTCTACGGTATGTCGACCTTTGAAGGTCCATTGATGTCGATTAAGGCCGTGAACTCGTTGAGCCACTACACGGACTGGACCATCGGCCATGTTCACTCCGGCGCATTGGGCTGGGTTGGCATGATTTCGTTCGGTGCCTTGTACTGCCTGTTCCCATGGCTGTGGAAACGTCGCGGGCTGTACTCAATGCGTCTCGTTGAATGGCACTTCTGGATCGCAACGATCGGGATCCTTCTCTACATCACCGCGATGTGGGTGTCCGGAATCCTGCAGGGTCTGATGTGGCGTGCCTACGACAAGCTCGGCTTCCTCAAGTACTCGTTCATTGAGACCGTGGATGCTATGCACATCCCCTACATCATCCGTGCCGGCGGCGGTTCGCTGTTCGTCATTGGCGCACTGTTGATGGCTTACAACCTCTGGCGCACGGCGCGCGGAGACGAACCTGTCGATGCCGAGGAACAGCCTCGCGTGGCAGCCGCTCCGGAACTGCGTCCTGCTCTTGCTGCAGCCGAATAAGGGAGACCACGATCCATGTCATTCAATCATGGTGTCTTTGAGCGTAACGCCTGGCTCCTTTCGATCGGCACTCTGGTCGTGGTTGCCATCGGTGGCCTTGTCGAAATCGTGCCGCTGTTCTACCTGAAGTCAACGATCGAGAAGGTGGAGGGCATGCGCCCCTACTCACCGCTCGAGTTGGCCGGGCGCGACATCTATATCCGCGAGGGGTGCTATACGTGCCACTCGCAGATGATCCGGTCGCTTCGTGATGAAGTTGAACGGTACGGCCCTTACAGCCTCGCCGCGGAAAGCATGTACGACCATCCCTTCCAGTGGGGCTCCAAGCGGACGGGTCCCGACCTCGCCCGCGTGGGGGGCAAGTACTCGGATGACTGGCACGTCGCACATATGCTCAATCCAAGGTCCGTGGTGCCAGAATCGATCATGCCGGGGTACCCGTGGCTGGCGGAACGCAAGCTGGATGCCGCGTTCGTGGCCGAGAAGCTCAAGACGCAGGCGGCCATCGGAGTTCCCTACACCGAGGAGATGATCGCCAATGCCGCACAGGATCTGGCCGCTCAGGCCGATCCTGACAGCGACGGAGCGGAGGATGTCATGACCCGATATCCGAAGGCCGTGGTCAGTAACTTCGATGGCGATACCTCCGAGGTTACCGAACTCGACGCGATGATCGCCTACTTGCAAATGCTCGGCACGCTGGTCGACTTCACGAAGTACGACGCAGCGGGTCCGAACCTGCGTTAGGAGGTGGCATTGTGACGTATCATGACGTAGCAGCATTTACGCAGAGCTTTTCGTTGCTCCTGTTCTTCGTCCTGTTCATCGGCGTGGTCATCTACGCGCTTTGGCCTGGCAACAAAAAAGTCTTCGAGCGGGCCAGCCGGATGCCGCTCGATAACGATGAGCATGATCCCTCTACGCAACAGGAACCCGGAGGCCGGACGTAATGGCTGATGACCAGAAGAAAATTGATGAAGTGACGGGCGTCGAAACGACGGGCCACGTCTGGGACGATGATCTGGAGGAACTCAACAAGCCACTGCCCAAGTGGTGGCTTTACATCATGTACGCGACGATCATCTGGTCGATCGGGTACTGGATCTTGTATCCGGCCTGGCCACTGGCATCCGACTATACGCGTGGCGTGCTCGGTTACAGCCAGCGTCAGATCGTGATGGATCAGGTCGAGGCCGGAAAGGCGGCGCAGTCCCAATTCCGTGACGCCATCGCCAAAGCGGAGCTCGGCGAAATCCCGCAAAAGGACGAGCTTCTCGAATTCGCGCTGGCGGGCGGTGCGGCCGCCTTCAAGGATAACTGTGCGCCTTGCCACGGGCGCGGCGCACAAGGGTTCGTAGGCTATCCCAACCTCAACGATGACGACTGGATCTGGGGTGGTGACTTGGAGGCCATCCATGACACGATCCGGTACGGCATCCGCAATGCCGATGATGATTCCCGGCAAAGCGACATGCCCAAATTCGGCGAGGAGCAGCTGCTGGAGAGGCCGCAGATCAACGACGTCGCGGAGTATGTTCTGTCCTTGAGCGGTGCTGCCACCGATAAGGCAGCTGCCGAGCGTGGGGCTGCCGTGTACGCTGAGCAGTGCGCGGCCTGCCACGGCGAGAACGGAAAGGGCAACGCGGAGCTAGGAGCGCCAAACCTCGCGAATGGCATCTGGCTGTATGGCGGCGACAAGAAAGACGTCGTCGAGTCGATCCATACCGGACGCGGCGGCGTCATGCCGCCTTGGCATACTCGCCTCGACGATGTGACGCTCAAACAACTTGCTGTTTACGTCCACTCACTGGGCGGCGGCAAATAAGTCGTTGTGACGAAAAAAACACGTGGCGTGCAGTCGAGGGACTGAGGGCTGGCCTTCATCAGCTCGAAGCACGCCACGCTTCAATTTAAATTGGAACTGGTTATTGCGATCGCGGTTCGATGAAGTTTCGCGAGACCGACGCGTCATCAGGGCATAGCTAGCATGGCGACCACCACAGAAAGCTACATCACGCCTAAGCCTGACGGTGAGAAGACCGCATCACAGGCGGAGGGTGGCGCACGCGAAGCTGCGCCCGGTGTCCTGCAGCACGATGTCAAGGCGGTCAACGCCAAAGAAGAGCGTTCCTTATTTGCCGAACAGGTGAAGATCCATCCCAAGCTCGTGCATGGGACGTTTCGGAATCTCAAGTGGCTCGTCATGGTGCTCACCCTGGGCGTCTACTATCTTCTCCCGTGGGCGCGCTGGGATCGTGGCCCGGCACTTCCCGACCAGTTCGCATTGATCGATTTTGCAAATCAGCGACTGTTTTTTGGCCCGATGGAAATCTGGGCGCAGGAATTCTACTACGTGACCGGCTTGCTTGTTCTGGCGTCACTGGCGCTGTTCTTGGTCACCGCGCTCGCGGGCCGGGTGTGGTGCGGTTATGCCTGCCCGCAGACCGTATGGACGGATCTCTTCGTCATGGTCGAGCGATTCTTCCAAGGCGATCGCAATGCCCGCCTGCGCCTACAAAAGGCGCCGTGGAGCTGGGAGAAACTCCGGAAGCTTGGTGTCACGCATGCGAGCTGGCTGTTAATCTCGTTGCTGACCGGCGGTGCCTTTGTCTTCTACTTTCGTGACGCACCGACGCTCGCCTATGAGTTCATGACGGGGACGGCACCGTACATTGCCTATGTCTTCGTTGGTGTTTTCACATTCACCACGTACGCCCTTGGCGGTTTGGCGCGCGAGCAGGTCTGCATCTATATGTGCCCCTGGCCGCGCATCCAGGGCGCTATGTTCGACGATCACTCCATGTTGGTGAGCTATCGTGGGTATCGGGGTGATCCGCGCGGGCCGCACAAGAAAGGCGCTTCCTGGGAAGGACGCGGAGATTGCATTGACTGTAAACAGTGCGTCGTCGTTTGCCCTGTGGGAATCGATATCCGCGACGGTGCGCAGCTGGAGTGTATCCAGTGCGCGTTGTGCATCGATGCCTGCAACGACATCATGGACAAGGTGGGCCGTCCCAGGAACCTCATCGCGTACGACACCTTCCATAATTTGAAGGCGGCGGAGACCGGCGGTAGCGAGCCCGTCAAGATCTTCCGGCCTCGCACGATCCTCTATGTGGTACTCCTGGCGGCGGTGCTCGGGTTGATGACATATGGCTGGGTCAACAGGTCGGAGTTGCAACTCAATGTCCTGAGTGACCGGAATCCTTTGTTCGTGCGCTTGTCGGACGGCGGTATTCGCAATGGCTACACGCTGAAGATCCTCAACAAGCACCATGAAGACCGTCAGTATAAAGTCTCAGTTGAAGGGTTGCCGGCCGCAGCTTCCAATCCGAAACTCGACTTTGTCGGCTTCAAGGAGGCTGATCCAGTGATTGATGTTGCCCCAGATAATCTACGCGCGCTTCGCGTGTATCTCACTCTACCGATAGATGAGGTCCGGCAGCTCAATGGTGAATCCACGGACCTGACGTTCGTTGTGACTGACGTCAAAGATGGTTCGCAGGCACGGCGCAGCGCGAAATTCCGGAGTCCAAAGCAATGAATACTCATGAAGGATTACGAGCGGGGCATCAGGGTGGCTGGACGCTTACAGGCTGGCACGTGCTAGCGGCGCTCATCTGCTTCTTTGGTGTCATGATCGCGGCCAACATGATCTTTTTGTATTTCGCCGTGACCACCTTCACGGGCCTGGAAACATCTGATGCCTATCGCAAAGGCGTCGCCTATAACTCCCGCCTGGAGGAAGCCCGTCAGTTCGAGAAGCTCGGTTGGCAAGGGAAGATCTTGGAAAAGGATGGGCGTCTTGAAGTCACGCTGCTCAATCAAGAGGGTTCGCCCATCCGTGGGGTTCGCGTTGAGGGCAAGGTCGGGCGGCCGGCGACGGACCGATTCGATAGGGCGGTCATTTTCGGAGACGCTGGAACGGGCCGTTACCGCAGCGAGAAAATCGACTTGGCTCCCGGACACTGGATTGTTGCAGTCGAAGTGCGCGATCCGGTCACCAGTGACGAGATCCGGCTGCGCCTGAAGGAGCGTCTATGGCTTTCGCAGTAGACGTCGACGCGGGAAGCGCCGAACGCACGGCGACCAAAGAGCTTCCCGGTCGGCAAACGGTAGATCCTGAAAGCGCCGTTCTTGCAATCGAGAACATGAACTGCGGCGGCTGCATGCGCAAAATCGAGCGCGTTCTGGGAGACGCTCCAGGGATTGCCTCGGTCCGCGCCAACCTTTCGGCAAAGCGCGTCACGGTGGCATTTGACCCGCAGAATACGGGCACCGAAACGATCATCCAGACTTTGGCCGATGCCGGTTTTCGCGCTGCCGATCTCGCACACAACAACCTTGACGATAGCAACCGGGCTGACCGTGACCTGTTGAGGCGGCTTGCGGTTGCGGGCTTTGCGGCGGCCAACATCATGCTGCTGTCAGTCTCGGTTTGGGCGGGTCTTGCGAGCGACATGGATGCGGAGATCCGGTCGCTCTTCCACTGGCTTTCGGCATTAATCGCGCTGCCGACTGTTGCCTATTCCGGCCAGCCGTTTTTCCGCTCTGCGGCGACCGCGCTTAGGGCGTGGCGGCTCAATATGGACGTGCCGATATCCTTGGCCATCCTGCTCGCGACGGGCATGAGCCTGGTGCAGACCATTCGTGGCACCGACCATATCTATTTCGATGCCAGTGTCTCGCTGCTGTTCTTCTTACTGATCGGACGCTATCTCGACCAAAGCCTTCGCAGTCGGGCAAAAGGGGCTGCACAGAATCTTATGGGCATGAAGTCTGGCTGGGCGACGGTCGTTCTCGACGATGGCACGAGTGAACGCATGCCGGCGCGGGCGCTCGAGCCGGGCATGCGCATTCTGGTGGCTGCTGGTGAGCGCATCTTTGTCGACGGGATCATTGAAGCAGGCCGCACGGATATTGATGAGCAGCTGATCACCGGCGAAAGCGTGCCCCGCTCGGCCGGAGATGGCGACAAGGTCTATGCTGGCACCGTATGCCTGACAGCGCCGATCGAAGTTAAGGCGACGGCTGCCGACAATGATACCTTGTTGGCCGAGATTACCCGCCTGATGGAAACGGCGGAGCAAAACAAGGGCCGTTACGTCAGGCTGGCAGACAAAGCGGCGGCGCTGTATGCGCCGGTGGTTCATACCCTCGGGCTCGTGACCTTCCTGGCCTGGATGTGGGCCGGTGTTGGTTGGGAGGCGGCGCTGATCACGGCGATTTCGGTGCTTATCATCACCTGCCCTTGCGCTTTGGCTCTTGCGGTTCCCGCGGTTCAGGTCGCGGCGACAAGTCGGCTGTTCAACCGGGGAGTGATCATGACCGCTGCGGATGGTCTTGAGCGCCTTTCCGAGATTGATACTGTTGTTTTCGATAAGACCGGCACCTTGACCAAGGGATTGCCGGAGCTCGTGAACGGCGGCGAAATCAGTGATGAAACGCTCTCCGCGGCGGCATCCCTGGCCACCAAGAGCCGTCACCCATACGCGCAAGCCGTGGTGCGCTCCGCAGAGAGCCGTGGCCTGAAGGTCGTGCCCGCTGTTGACGTGACTGAGACGCCGGGCGCGGGGCTTTCGCGCCAACTGGTCAGCGGCGGCGAAGAAAGACTCGGCTCGGCGGACTGGTGCGGCGTCAGTGGCGGCCCTGGCGTGACGGACAATACCCAAGCTACGGCATCCTTGTGGTATCAGCCGGCCGGCCATGAGGCCGCCGCGGCATTCCGGTTTGTCGACGCGCTGCGTTCTGACGCCGCTGACACCATCGCGGCATTGCATTCAGCGGGGCTTGGTGTCGCTCTTCTGTCGGGGGACCAGAAGGCAGCCGTGAAGTCCGCCGCCGAAGCGGCGGGAATCGAGGATTGGTTTGCCGGTCAACGCCCGGATGAAAAAATCGCGCAACTGAAACGGCTGGAGGCGAAGGGTCGCAACGTTTTAATGGTGGGGGATGGTCTCAACGACGCGCCCGCGCTGGCAGCTGCACATGCTTCCTTGTCACCAGCCTCCGCGGCAGAGGTCAGTCAGATCGCATCCGACGGCATCATCCAAGGCCACCGGTTGGAACCAGTGACAGAGACGATTGCGGTCGCAAGGCGCGCGCGGCGTATGTCGCTGCAGAATTTTGGCATTGCGGCGGTATACAATGCTATCTGTATTCCGCTTGCCATGGCCGGGTTCGTGACGCCTCTCATCGCCGCAATCGCCATGTCGGCTTCGTCAATCTTGGTGACGGCAAACGCCTTGCGGCTGAACACGGCGAAATTGGAGCTTTAAGAAGCTCGTCATTCAGTGGTGATCGGAGATGGCAGCGCTCGCCTGGCTCATACCTGCCGCCCTCGTTCTGGGCCTTCTGGGGCTGGGCGCCTTTTTATGGGCGTTGCGGACAGGGCAGTTCGAGGATCTCGATGGTGCCGCCTATCGCATCCTTGATGATGATGAGCCGCCGCAGGACGGCGAAGACCGCGACGGCTCTGGAAGATAGCGCTTCTTCAGCTCGCGATGGTGGGATCAGAGTTACCTGGCACCTTATGAACGAGGTCACGATAGGCGTGCCACGTCGCGTGGCCGAGGAGCGGAAACGCCACGATCAAGCCGAGAAAGGCCGTTGCGATCCCGCAGGCCATGATCGCAACGATCAAGACGGCCCATAACAGCATTGGGTTCGGGTTTTTCATGACGCTGCGGACACTCACCGCCATCGCGGTGAAAACGTCGACGCGATGCTCCATGAGCAGAGGGATTGAAACCACGGAAATGGTGTAGGCAATGAATGCCAGCCCGGCTCCGACTGCGGTGCCGACGATGAGAAGACCAAGACCGTGTGTCGTGAACAAGAGTTCGGGTATGAAGCGTTCCGCCGACGGGAGTGTCGCGCTGCCAAAGAAAATCGCAAACAGCAGAAACGCGATGCGCAGCCATGCCGAAAATAAGAACAGCAAGATAAAGCCCATGAAGGCGAGTTGCTGTGGAGAGCGGGGCGCATGGAAAGTGATCTTGTCAGATGCGATGATCTCGCCATCTGCCCGGCGACGTGAGACTTCGTAAAGACCGACGGCGAACAGCGGTCCCATGATCAGGAACCCGCCAGCTAGCGCAATAACGACGGCTTGCCAGCCGAACTGCGTCAATCCATAGGCCAAGGCCATGGAAATCAAAGCGAAGATCAACCCGTATCCGAGGCTCAGCATCGGTGTCGCTGACAGATCCCGCCAGCCGGCAGCAAGCCAGCTCCAGGGGGCATCAAAAACGACCGAGTTGATGACGAAGCTCTCGGAATCGAGATTTTCAACCTGAGTTGCGGCGCCCATTCTTTACAATCCGATGGCTAGATGGTGGGGGTGCGAAAACGTCGAGGCTATAGCATGTGTTCGACTATTTTAGCATTGAGGCAGGTCAACCGGCAGACCACCTCGTTTTGTTACTTCGTCTATATGACCGGCAGCGGGCTAAACCCCGTTCGCTTTAACATACTTTCGAAATAGGTCCTCACTTTGATAGGAAATTCAAGCCCTTTCACGACGGCAGCGGACCTCAACAGCGGTAGGATGCGGACATCGTCCCGAGAGAGCTCTCCGTTGATGGCATCGGGGGATTCTATGAGTTGATCAAGATCGTCAATGACTGGCACGAGTTCAGCAATCAATTCGCTCGTTCGGGCACGCAGCTCAACGAAACTGTCGAAGACCCTTTCCTTACGAGCGATGAAGTGATCGCGCGCGGCGCCTGTTGCAAATTCAGGCAGTTGAAGCAGCGCGTAGCGTGGCATTGTGAGGGACGGTGACGTCTTCAGGAGTCTTGCCGCGATGGCTTCGATTTCAGGGCGTTCGCTGCCGGTGAGGACCGGGGCACCCTTGGCCTCGATGTAGTCGACCATATCCATGCTTTCGAGCATTGCCGTGCCGTCGTCCTTGACAAGTATCGGGATGACGCGTTTGCCAACAAGGGAAACAAGCGTGTCCGTATCATCGTCGAGGACCGGCACTTCTTCCAACGCGACTTCCTTGAGTGCCGCGGTCATGCGGACTCGAAAACACAGCGAGCAATGCTCAAACATATAGAGCTTCATACTGATCAACTTCTGTGTGGTAAGGGCGCCGGCCAATGGGTATTCAGCCGATTGCGGAGGATCTATGGATCGCGGAAGGGGAGATCGTCAACTTTTATGGCTTTCCCTACCCGACTCGCAGTGTGCTTGTTCGTCTGGCTGATGGCAGCTTGTGGGTCTGGTCGCCGATAAGGCTGTCGCCGGAACTGCAAGCCGAGGTGCGCAAGCTTGGACCCGTGGCGCACCTCGTCAGCCCCAACAAGATCCATCATCTCTACCTCACGGAGTGGCATAGAGCCTTTCCGGAGGCCAAGCTGTGGGGGCCGCGATCAACCATCAAGAAGCGTCCTGATCTGGCCTTCGAGGCGCCGCTTGAAGCCGAGCCACCGGCGGATTGGACGTCCAGCCTGGATCAGGCGTGGTTCAAAGGCTCGCCGCTTCTCGACGAGATCGTCTTTTTTCATAAGGCTTCACGCACGGCTATTCTTGCAGATCTGTCGGAGAACTTCAGTGAGCATTTCCTCAGGGAGAATTGGAAACCCTGGCAGAGATGGATCGCAAGGCATTGGGGGATTACCGAAGGAACCGGATACGCGCCGCTTGAATGGCGCCTGTCCTTTTTAGACCGAAAGGCGACCCGCCGGTCCAGAGACAAGGTCCTGGCCTGGGATCCGGAGCGCGTGGTCATGGCGCACGGCGAAGTCCAAATCTCCGGTGGAAAGCTGTTTCTGGAGAAAGCCTTTGCGTGGATAGGCTAGGGCGCCGCTAGAAGTTACCCACCGACGAGCAAGCACGACTGGTGCTGACGGTCGCAAGCGTCTATATCGCATGCTGCGCTTTGGTGTTCTGTGATTTCTTGCATGCCGGTGGCGTCCGGCATTACTGGTCGCCAGTGGACGTTTTTCGGGGAGTTTTACGCTAGACGCACGCGTGCGTACCGGGACGAATGATTGTACTGCGGCAGATGGTTACTTGAGCCTTCAACAGGCGTGTGTCATTCGCACCACTTCGATGGCTTGGCAGTCTTGCGGCATGGCTGTAGAGAGTCCGTCGGTATCGCGGCAAGCAGCCGCCATTGGAACCGCTATCAAGTGAGGATACGTGGAAAAGAACAGGCATTTGAAGGACCTGGAGGCGGAGAGCATCCATATCCTACGGGAGGTCGCCGGTCAGTTCGAGCGGCCGGTCCTGATGTATTCGATTGGGAAAGATTCATCTGTTCTTCTTCATCTGACCCTCAAGGCGTTCCACCCTGCAAAGCCGCCATTTCCGTTATTGCATGTCGATACCACCTGGAAATTCCGGGAGATGATCGCGTTTCGCGACGAGACGGCGCGGCGTCACGGGTTGGACCTCATCGTGCACATCAACGAAGATGGGATCGCGGAAGGGGTGGGCCCTTTTACGCACGGCAGCGCGTTGCATACCGACATTATGAAGACGCAAGGCCTGCGCCAGGCGCTGGAAAGGCATAAGTTTGATGCTGCGATTGGCGGTGCACGGCGGGACGAGGAAAAGTCGCGCGCCAAGGAGCGGGTCTTCTCTCACCGGACAGTTGACCACCGCTGGGACCCCAAGAAACAGCGGCCCGAGCTCTGGCAGATCTACAATGGCCGTCTGTCGCCGGGCGAGACCATGCGTGTGTTCCCGCTGTCGAATTGGACCGAGCTCGACATTTGGGAATACATCCAGGTTGAACAGATTCCGATCGTACCGCTGTATTTCTCGGCAGAGCGTCCAATTATCGAGCGTGACGGCATGCTCATGATGGTCGATGACGATCGCGCGCCCTTGGAGCCTGGCGAAACGCCAAAGAGCATGAGGGTCCGTTTCCGGACTCTCGGCTGCTATCCGCTAACGGGTGCGATCGAGTCGCCAGCCGACACGATCGAGGACATCGTGAATGAGATCAAAGCCGCCCGTACATCCGAGCGACAGGGCCGTGTGATCGATCGCGATCAATCCGGCTCCATGGAGAAGAAGAAGGAAGAGGGTTACTTCTGATGGCCGAGGTTTCAGCGCGAGCGAACGCGTCAACGGAAACCGGTGCCGCCCATTCCGATAGAGATGGCGCGACCGGTGAATCTCAACTGCCAATTCTGAGGTTCCTGACCTGCGGCAGCGTTGACGACGGCAAATCCACACTCATTGGGCGGCTACTCTTCGATTGCCAGCTGATCCACGAAGACACGTTGGAAAGTCTCTCGGTGGAAAGCCGCAACTTCGGTACGACCGGGGATGAGCTTGATCTCGCGCTGCTGGTTGATGGACTGCAGGCGGAACGCGAGCAGGGCATCACGATCGATGTGGCCTACCGGTATTTCTCAACGCCGAGGCGCAAGTTCATCGTCGCGGATACGCCCGGCCATGAGCAATACACCCGCAACATGGCGACCGGCGCTTCGCGGTGTGATCTGGCGATCATTCTGGTTGATGCGCGCAAGGGAGTCGTGACCCAGACCCGTCGCCATAGCTGCATCGCGCACCTGCTTGGGATCGAGCACGTCGTTGTGGCGATCAACAAGATGGACCTGGTTGGTTTCGATGCGAAGCGATTCGCGGAGATCGAGAAGGACTATCTGGAGTTTGCCGGTGCTCTCGGCATTCCTCATGTCACGACCATACCAATGTCGGCCCTGCAGGGAGACAACATCTCGCAGCGCAGCGATCAGACGGCCTGGTACGACGGGCCGACATTGCTTGAGAAACTCGAGACCGTCGATGTCAGCACAGCCGCGGCGAGTGCACCGCTGCGCATGCCGGTGCAGTGGATCTGCCGCCCCGATCTCGACTTCAGGGGCTACGCCGGTACGATCACTTCCGGCTCGGTGAAGACCGGAGATCACGTTGTTGCTCTGCCGAGTGCCCGGGGGAGTTCTGTTTCTCGTATCGTCACCGCGGATGGTGATCTGGATTCTGCTACGGCCGGGGACGCGGTCATGCTGACTCTGGTCGATGAGATCGATATCTCGCGTGGCGACGTCGTATGTGCGGCCAACGACCGCTCGGAGGTTGCCGATCAGTTCGCGGCGGACGTTGTGTGGATGAGTGAGCGTCCGTTGCTCAAGGGGCGGCCCTACCTTCTGCGGCTTGGTCAGCAGTCGACGGTATGCCAAATCAGTGAGCTCAAGCACAAGATCAACGTCGAGACACTTGAGCATGTCGCCAGCCGGCAGCTGGAGCTGAATGAGATCGGCCTGTGCAACTTGTCGGTGACGAAGCCCATCGTTTTTGACCACTACGAGGATAGCCGCGAAAGCGGTGGGTTCATCCTGATTGACCGCCTGACGAACGAGACCGTCGGCGCGGGTATGATCCGGTTCTCATTGCGCCGAGCGCACAACGTGCATTGGCAGGCGGTTGACATCCACAAGGATGTCCGCTCGACGCTGAAGCATCAAAGGGCGTGCTGTTTGTGGTTCACGGGGCTTTCCGGATCGGGCAAGTCGACCGTCGCCAACCTGCTGGAGAAGCGGCTCTATTCACAAGGGCGGCACACGTATCTGTTGGACGGCGACAACGTTCGTCATGGGCTCAACCGGGACCTTGGGTTTACCGATGCCGATCGCGTTGAGAACATCCGGCGGGTTACCGAAGTGGCGAGGTTAATGGTCGACGCCGGATTGATCACGCTGGTGTCGTTCATCTCACCCTTCCGGGCCGAGCGCCGCTTCGCGCGCGAGCGGTTTGAAGGGGGTGAATTCCTGGAACTCTACGTCGATACACCGATCGAGATCTGCGAAACGCGTGACCCCAAGGGGCTCTATGCCAAGGCGCGTACGGGCGACATCAAGAACTTTACCGGGATCTCGTCGCCCTATGAGCCTCCCGAGTACCCAGAGGTGACGCTGCATGGTGGTTCCAGGTCGCCTGAGGCGCTCGTTGATGATGTGATCGAATACCTGGTCTCGAACCGGATCATAGACGAGGTTTAGGCGGTTGCCTTAAAGGGCCGAAGAGCGAAGGGGCCGGTGCCCGGTGTTTGTTCGGCTAGCGAGCGGGCCGGCGGGTATCGCAGGTTGCGTTGAAAGCGTGCGGCAAGGGCATTGTCCGCGATCCGTTGAAAGTCGGCGCGGTTGAAGCCAAAGGTTTCCTCCACGACCTTAAACTCGTGGTTCAGGTCGCAATCGAATGCCCCGGGGTCATCGGTATTGATACTGAAATTCATCCCGAAGTCTCGTGCGCGCGATATCGGGTGCCGTGACATGTCCGATACGGCGCCCATCTTGACATTGCTGGTCGGGCAGAACTCGATGTGGACGTTCTGGTCGCGCAGGCGTTCGACAAGGCCATCGTCCTGAAAGGCCGCTATGCCATGGCCAATCCGGTCCGCAAGACCGATGTCGAGCGCTTCGCGGACCTCTTGCGGGCCACCGCGCTCGCCGGCGTGAATCTCAATGCCGAGTCCGTGGTCCTTAAGCTCATGGAACATGCGCCGGAAGCGCGATACCGGACAATCCTGCTCAAGTCCGGCGATCGAGATCCCGCAGATGCCGTCCGCCTCGGCGAATGCTATGCATCTTTCGATATCGCTCTGGATCAGTTCTTCGGGCAGGCTGCGCGGGATCAGAGCCAGGAACTCCATCTGGACACGACCGCGTTCGTTGCACCTGACCCAATGACGGAACTCGGCGAGTTCGTCGACCGCCGCGCTCAGATCGCGCGGGAACATCAGCGGTGAAATCATCAGCTCGGCGTACACGACGCCCTGTTCCTCGAGCCGCTCCATATGCCAGTTCAAGACGGGCAGATAGGTTCGCCAATCCGCGCTCTTGTAAGGCTCGACTGTTGTAAGCCAGCGGGCAAATCCGTCGGCCCCCTCGTCGTCGCCGACAGGCGTGACGTCATCTGGCGCGACCAGGACGCGTTGGCCCGCGGCGCCGAGAGCCTTGATGAGGCGTGCGTTGAGAACACCAATCAGATGGCAGTGGAGTTCAACTTTAGGTACCGCTTCATGGACCATTTGTCGCCCTTCGGGTTCATCGGCGGCACGATGTCAACGTAACCGTCCTGGGAGACGATGAAGATCATCGACGGATGCGGGCTGCTGGTGACGTAGTTGGCGGCAGAATTGTAGCGGCCGCCGCGTTGCCAGGTTCCGCTATGCGTGGAGCTTCCATCCATGATGGCTCCGACGGCGTGCACATTGCCATTAGCGTCGGCGATCAACGTTCCGTCGATGGCGGTCAGCTGTGTGGTCACGTCCGCTGTGAGTGCGACAGGGCGAATGGGGATGCACTGCGAAGCCAGGCGTTTTGCTTCCTGCTTCGCGCCTGGCGTGAACAAGATATTGGTGCCCACGGGCTGCTCGGCAGCGATCATGGCGATGTTCCAGAGCTTCTCGAGCCCGTCGTGATCAACCATCGGAAGGCACTTCCTGACGTGGGCCTGGAAGACATCCTTGGTGAGAATTCGATCGGCTTCAACCGGCGTGCCATAGGAGACCATGGCGAGAAGTTGCTCGCCGCGCTGCATGGTCCAGATTCCACGCCCCTTGAAGAGAATGTGATGGCGATCGCGAATCTGGTCGAAGTCTACGAACCCATAGAAATAGTCGCCGTCAAACAGCAGCGCGAACTGCTGTGACGCCATTTCTATAAGCTTGCGCACGCCGGTGTTGTGCGACAGGTGGACTGGTCGACGGAATTCAATGCTGGGTTTGATGTCCTTGCTGCCGCGACGGGCCAGTATGATGTAGCCGGCGCCAGCACGCCCTTCGTATTGGGCGGCGGCGAGATCGCAGCATAATTCGTAGAGCCCGTAGTTCATGCGGCCGGTGGCTTCCTGCGAGATCTTTTGCAGAAAAAGCTGTGAGGCGGCGCGCGACAACAGGTCGGGAGCCAGTCCGAAGAACGTCTCTGATTGCCGAGGCGAAAGGCAGTACTGCAGTGATACGTAAACGAGGGCGTCGAACAGCTGACGGATCACGAATGGCTCCGGCTCGGTCGCGGCGGCGCGCGCACCGCTCTTGTCCGGCCTGGTGATCAAGAATCCAACGGTTCGGTGGTCGATCTCGGTGCGTGTTGATTTGAAGACAAAGTCGGCGGCACCAGGGGTTATCTGCAAATGGTTGAAGTATCCCAGAATGGCATCTTCCACGATGGGATTGCGTTCGTTCTCGCACGAGACGAGCGTGATGTTGCTCTGCCGATTTGCTTGCTGATTGCGGTTCGGCGTTACGAAAGCCGGTCGCGGGTCCATGCTCGAAGCAATAAGGGCGTTGCCACGATCGTGGATCACAACGACGAATGTAACCTCACAGTCGGGGTTGAATTTCGCTAACAGCCCGCGCACCTGCTCAAACGATTCCAGTGAGACTGAAATGCGTTTTCCAGCACAGGGTGCCTGTGGCGTTTGCCGCGGTCTTGTTTCAGCTTCTTTCAGCACAGCTCTGTCTGCCCCACTGAGCGTTGTTGCCAGATTGGTGGTCAACTCTTGGCGAGCGCATGAGTTTTTGAAAATCGCCACCGCCACCGACTTGTACGCTGGCTAGGTCCGGGAACTGGGCGAATTTGACGTCCTGAAACCATGCCGCTCCGTCAATTTCGACCTGCGCGAGATTGACTGATTTTCGGAACTGCGCACCTTCAAAGCCGCAGCAAGCCTGGAACAAGGCCCGTTTAAATGAAACCGGGCCCACAAACTCACAGTCGGTGAATGAAGCGGCGTCACCGAAACGGGCGTTGTCGAATGTTGCCGTGTTGAACTTGCTAGCCGAAAACCACCCGCCCTCGGAAAAGTCCGTGTTTTCAAACACAGCCGGCCCCAAAACCTGCAGGTTTCGGAACTGCGCAGGAGTCATGAACATCGAGTTGGAGAAGTCGGCCAGTCCGTAGAACGATGCGCGCTCAAAGCTCGCTTCACCGAGGAAGGCTGCCTGTTGGAACGTTGCTTGGCCAAAGAAGGTCGCACCTTGGAACCAGCAGTCGGATTCAAACTCGCTTCCGGCGAAGTCCGTTTGGCCAGGGAATACCAAAGCCGCGAAGTCGACGCCCTCTGTAAAACGGGTTCCTGAGAAGTTAGCTTTGGCCAGGGCATCGCACACGGCGACGAGGGCAGGGTCGGATCCCGCGAGACTGCGAATCTCGAGCATCTCTTGTGACCATGCGTTCCATGCGGTGCGGCCGGATGCAAAGCGGCTCATTGTTGCAAGCCGCTGCTCAAAGTGAGCTTTTTCGGAAATGGGACCAATGTTGCCCAGCAGGGCACGCGCCAGGTGGACGATGTCGTCGTTGTGGTCGGTGTTCTCAACCCAGGGGTTCAGCAGTTTCAATTCCGCCACGACCGTGGAATTGCGCTGTGGATTGAACTTGGTCATCGGCCCGGACGTCCAAACTAAGGGTACACTGAAATGGCGGGATCGAGCCTTGCTTCGTGAAACGAAACCGCGCCATTTTGGTTTGATGTGCGTTCCGGCCAGGTGGCGACTATGAGGCTGTGAACGCGCATCGGTTCGTGACCTCCAAGATTCACGGAGAGCCACTTCGCAGATTTATGCTTAAGATAATTGGGTAGCGTAAAGAGACTGCTAAGTTGTTCGATCAAAGCTTATCGATTAGGCGAAGAATGACATTTTCGCTGCCTTGCGGATTACACAGGCAAGACCATGTTGGAACGGCGTTCAAGTTCCTTAACAAACTGTCTCAGTTTGAGCCGCCTAAAGAGAATTCACAAAGGCTATCAGGGCATCGCGTTCCGGTTTTGACAAAGCCGAGTAAGCGCTGCGGGCCGCGGCTGCCTCTCCGTCGTGCCAAAGGATTGCCTCCTCAACGCCGCGCGCGCGGCCGTCATGCAGCAGGAACGAGTGCCCGCTCACTGTTTGGGTTAGCCCGACGCCCCAAAGAGGCGGCGTTTTCCATTCCCGTCCGCTGGCGAGGCCCTCTGGCCGATTGTCAGCCAGTCCTTCACCCATGTCGTGGAGCAGTAGATCGGTGTAGGGCCAGATCTCCTGGTTGCTGAGATGCGGTTGCCCGGGGACCTTGCCGGTCTTGTAACTCGGCTTGTGACAGGCGGCGCAACCCAGGGTTTGAAAGATCTTCTTGCCGCGCAGGACTTCCGGGCTTTCCGGATTACGTCGTCTGGGGACGGCAACGTTCTGGCTGTAGAAGACCACCAAGTCGATCATTACCCCGGTCACTTCTGGGTTTGAATTCTGCTCGCCGCTGGGTGCTCCCAGACATCTGGCTTGTGCCTTCGTGCAATCGCCCGAAGGTTTGTCGAACATTGGCGTTGACAGGCCCATGTCTCCGGCGAATGCGTCGGAGCTTTGCTGGTGCACCGAGGGGTTGCCGGCTTTCCATCCGAACCGGCCGAGCGTGACCTGTTGC